>JBIOKD010000056.1:0-13584 GCA_044451485.1 Candidatus Eiseniibacteriota bacterium
ATCCGGTGAGCCCGACGAACACCGCCATCACCCCGCCCACGATGCCCGCCCGGATCGCGCCGGTGCGCCCGAGATAGAGGTGGGCGAAGCCGAAGATGACGCTGGCGGCGAGCGCGGCCGGGATCCCACCGATCCAGGTCGCGAGCAGGGCGGCGAGATAGCCGCGGAACAGGATCTCCTCGCACACCCCGGCGGTGATCGAGAGCGGTACCCACCAGCGCCGCTCGCGGGCGGTGCGTGGCACCAGCGCGCCGGCGCGACCGAGCTGGGCGCGCACGCGACCCAGGAGCTCGGGTCGGGCGCGCACCGCCCGGCGCTGGGCCGCGAGCGCCGCCACCAGGGCGGCGGCCACCAGCAGCCCGGCCGCGACCCGCCACGGGTGTGGGAGCCCGAGACCGATGGCGGTCACGGGTCGACCGGCCCCGAGCCACAGTGCCACCGCCATGATCGCCAGCGGCCATTGCTGGAGGATCGTGCGCCGGCAGGCGCGGCCACGCGCGGCTTCCTCGCCGCGGGCGAGGGCGGCCAGGAGCCGCGGATACTCGACACGCCACGCATAGAGCGGCCACAGCAACGCGAACAGGGCGACCAGACCGAGATCGAGCGCGAGCGACACGGACACCTCCTGGAGCGGGTCGACGTTTCGAGCCTTGATGATTATTCAACTATAGTTGAATAATACCCGGTTGTCCACCCACGGCCGGCGCGGCTACAGTGCGGTGGCACGCGACGGGGACGACCCGGCGCGGACGCGCCCGACCATGACCTCCTCCCGAACCGGAACCCGACGCGCGACCCCGGGACAGCGCCAGCGCCTGGAGCGGCTCCAGCAGCTCAAGGTGCTCGCCCACCCGCTGCGCCTGCGGCTGCTCGAGGTGTTCGCGCTTGGCCCCGCGACCACCATGCAGGCCGCGGCGCGGCTGGGGGAACCGCCCACCCGGCTCTACCACCACGTGTACGCGATGCAGCGCGCGGGGTTGCTGCGTCTGACCGGGACCCGTCCGAATCGCGGCACCGTGGAGAAGTATTTCGTGGCCGTGGCCCACCGTTTCGAGTTCGATCCCGGTCCGTCGCCGCGCGTGGCCGTCTCGCCGCGCGTTCCGGCCACCCCGCGCGCCTGGCCGGCGGCGGCCGCCGCCGCGGGCACCATCGCCGATGCGCTGCGTGACGACGTGCGTGGCCTCGCCCCGGCGAGCGACGATCCGGTGCGGCCGATCGTGGTCCGCGCCGTGATCCATGCGAGCGCGGCGCGCATCCGCGAGATCCGTGCCGAGCTGACCGCGTTGCTGGCCCGGCTCACGCGGCGCCCACCCCGCGCGCGAGCCGTGGCGGATCCGCGCCGCTACGCGCTGACCCTGGCACTGTTGCGTTCCGAGTCGAAGACCCGGCGCACCACACCCGGGCGGCGAGCCGCCGATCGACGACCGGCGCGTGCGGACCGGCGTCGAACGCCGGATCGCTGAGACCTCCCGGCTTGGACACCCCCGCGACGGTGGGGTAGGCTCCGTCACGCTCGTATTCACCGGAACCGCGGCCCGCGCGCGCCGGCGCGATGGCCCAGGACCGCCCGGCCCCCGGCTTCGCCACGACGCCACCCTCGCCACGGAGCGCCCCCGCATGCTGTTTCTGAAGGAAGAGCACACCCAGGTGCGCGAGATGGCCCGCCGCTTCGCCGACGAGGTGGTGGCGCCGCGCGCCCGCGAACTGGACGAGCGCGAGGAGTACCCCACCGACCTGGTCGAGGCGATGGCGAAGCTAGGCTTCCTCGGGCTGCCGTACCCGGAGAAGTACGGCGGCGCGGGCATGGACACGCTCGCCTACGCGATCGCGGTCGAGGAGATCGCTCGGGCGTGCGGCTCCACCGCCATCACCCTGGCCGCGCACGTGTCGCTGGGCTGTGGGCCGGTCTATGGCGCCGGGAGCGAGGAGCAGAAGCAGAAGTACCTGGTGCCGATGGCGCGGGGCGAGGGTCTCGGCGCGTTCGGACTCACCGAGGCCAACGCCGGCTCGGACGCGGCCGGCACCCAGACCCGCGCCGAGAAGGTGGCGGGCGGCTGGAAGGTGAACGGCTCCAAGATCTACATCACCAACGGCAGCGTCGCGAAGTACATCACCTTCACCGCGCGCACCGACTCCTCGAAGGGCACCAAGGGGATCTCGGCGTTCATCATCGAGACCGCCGCCAAGGGCTACTCGGTGGGCAAGCGCGAGAAGAAGATGGGTCTGCGCGGTTCGGACACGGTCGAGACGGTGTTCCAGGACGTGTTCGTGCCCGACGCCAACCTGATCGGCGAGCCCACCGGTGGATTCAAGGCGTTCATGAACACGCTGACCGGCGGACGTATCTCGATCGGCGCGCTCGCGCTGGGTCTCGCGCAGGGCGCGTACGAGCACAGCCTGCGCTACTCGAAGGAGCGGCACCAGTTCGGCAAGCCGATTGCCGAGTTCCAGGCGATCCAATTCATGCTCGCCGACATGGCCACCCGCATCGAGGCGGCGCGGTTGCTCGTCTACCAGGCGGCGGCGCTCAAGGACGCCGGCCGCCCGTTCGCGAAGGAGGCCTCGATGGCCAAGCTGTTCGCGAGCGAGACCGGCAATTGGGTGACCGACAAGGCCATCCAGATCTTCGGCGGCATGGGTTACTGCCGCGACGTCCCGGTCGAGCGCATGCACCGCGACGCCAAGCTCATGGAGATCGGTGAGGGCACCAGCGAGATCCAGCGGCTGGTGATCGCGCGCGAGATCCTGCGCGCCGTCTGAGACGAGCCGGCGGGACCGCGTCCACCGGCGCGGGTGCTATGCTTCCGGCCCCATGATCGAGTCTCCCGTGATGCGCTGGGCCGAGGCCCACTCGACGCTCGAGGATCCGCTGCTCGCCGCCGAGGAGGCGGCCGACGCGTTGCGCACCCGGATCGGCGAGGGCCCGGTGGATCTGCTGCTGGCATTCGTCACCGCGCCGTTCGTGACCGCGGCGGAGGAGGTGGCGACGCGGCTGCGCGAGCGGCTCGCGCCGGCGTGTCTCGCCGGCACCAGCGGCGGCGCGGTGGTCACCACCGTACGCGAGATCGAGCGGGGGCCCGCGATCGCGCTCCTCGGCGCGCGGCTGCCGGGGGTGCGGGTCAAGCCATTCGTGTTGGCCAGCGCGGCATGGGGCGAGGCGATGGACGACCCGGCCGAATTCGCGCGTCATACCCCGGGGGTGGCCGACGCGGAGGTGGTGCTGTTGTTCGGTGATCCGTTCACCCTCGACGCCGAGCGTGTCCTGGCGGCGTTCGATCGTCACGCCGCCGGCGTGCGGGTGGTGGGGGGCATGGCGAGCGCCGGCATGCGACCCAACGCCAACATGCTCCTGCTCAACGACTGGGTCGCGCACGAGGGTGGGGTGGGCGTGGCGCTGGCCGGTGATCTGCGGGTGGATGCGGTGGTGTCGCAGGGCTGCCGGCCGGTGGGGCCGTCGCTCACCGTGACGCGCGCCGAGCAGAACATCCTGGTCGAGCTCGACGGGCAACCGGCACTGGAGCGTGTCGAACAGGTGCTGCGCGACCTGCCGGCCGCCGAGCGCGAGATGCTCAAGCACGGTCTCTACGTGGGCCGGCCCGCGCGTGGCGACGCGTCGGGTCGGGGCGACTGGCTGGTGCGCAACCTGCTCGGCGCGGATCGCGCCCAGGGGCTGGTGGCGGTCGGTGACCTGATGCGCGACCGCGAGCGGCTGCGTCTGCACGTGCGCGACGCCGTCACCGCCACCGAGGACCTGGAGATGCTGCTCTCGCCCCAGGTCTTCGACGCGCCCGCCTCGGGCGGTCTCATGTTCACCTGCAACGGCCGTGGCCGCGCGTTCTTCGGCACGCCCGATCGCGACATCACCACGCTCCAGCAGGTGCTCGGCGGTGGGGTGCCGATGGCCGGGCTCTTCTGCGCCGGGGAGATCGGACCGATCGGCGACCGCAACCGCCTGCACGGCCACACCGCGAGCATCGCGCTGGTGCGCCCGAAGGGCCCGGAGCGCGGCTAGGCTCTGAAGACGGCCCGTGGCCGCGCCGGGTCGGCGTCGCTCCCGGGACGCTCCACGGCCTCCGAGCGCGATCTCCGGCGCCGCTCTCGGGCCCCCACAGCGCCCCGGCCGGGTGCCTTCCACAGACCCTTCGTGTAGTATTCGGGCCATTACGGCCCCTCCGGCCCGAGGCACGGACCCGGCGCCCACATGGTGCCGCGCCCCGCCGATCGCACGAACCCACAGCACTCCGAGATCCCTCCATGTCGACCTATCCCGACGTCTTCATCGTTGGCGCCGCGCGCACACCCATCGGCCGATTCCTCGGCGGTCTCGCGCCACTCAAGGCCTCGGACCTCGGCGCCATCGCGATCAAGGAGGCGATGAGCCGGGCCGGTATCGGCGGCAAGGACGTCGACGAGGTCATCATGGGCCACGTGGTCCAGGCCGGTCAGGGCCAGGCCCCCGCGCGGCAGGCCCAGATCAAGGCCGGCATCGACCCCGCGGTGGGCGCGATGACCATCAACAAGGTGTGTGGCTCCGGTCTCAAGGCCGTGATGCTGGGCGCCCAGGCCATCAAGGCGGGTGACGCCCACGCCATCGTGGCGGGCGGCCAGGAGAGCATGAGCACCGCCCCGCACTATCTGTTCCCGCTTCGCGGCGGGATGAAGCTCGGCGACGCCACCCTCAAGGACGGCGTCGTCATGGACGGGCTGTGGTGCTCGTTCAACGACTGTCACATGATCGAGCTGGCGCAGTACACCGCCGAGAAAGCCGGGCTCACCCGCGCCGAGATCGACGCGTTCTCGGTCAAGAGCCAGCAGAAGGCCGCCGCGGCGTGGGCCGAGTGCCGGTTCTCGAAAGAGGTGGCGGTGGTCACCATCCCGCAGCGCAAGGGGGATCCGGTGGTGATCGCCAAGGACGAATCGGTGCGCGGCGACACCACGCTCGAGACGCTGGCCAAGCTCGGACCGGTGACCAAGAGCAAGGATGGCGTCATCACCGCCGGCAACGCGCCGGGGCTGAACGACGGCGGCGCCGCGCTGGTGCTGATGAGTGGCGAGCGCGTGAAGCAGACCGGCGCCAGGCCGCTGGCGCGGGTGGTCGGTTACGCCACCGGCGGCGGCGAGCCCAAGGAGCTGTTCTTCGCGCCGATCGTGGCGGTACAGAAGCTGATGAAGCAGATGGGGGTCGGCATCGGTCACTTCGATCTCATCGAGGCCAACGAGGCGTTCGCCGCGCAGGCGGTCGCCGACGGCAAGGCGCTCGGGTGGGATTGGGACCGGGTCAACGTCAACGGCGGCGCGGTCGCGCTCGGGCACCCGATCGGGGCCTCGGGCGCGCGCGTGCTGGTGACCCTGCTGTACGCCCTCGAAGCGCGGGGCAAGAAGACCGGCCTCGCCACCTTGTGTCTCGGCGGCGGCAATGCCGTCGCCCTCGCCGTGGAGCGTGTGTGATGACGACCGCGACCGCACCCGCCACCACCGGCCCGTCGGCCGGTGTGAAGAGGATCGCCGTGATCGGCGGCGGCACCATGGGCAACGGCATCGCCCAGGTGTTCGCCACCCATGGCTTCGACGTGCAGCTGGTGGACGCGCGACAGGAGTTCGTGGAGCGCGCTCTGAACACCATCGGCAAGAGCCTCGACCGTGTCGCCAAGAAGCAGAACTGGCTGCCCGAGCAGATGCAGGGGATCATCACACGCATCCAGGGCGGCGTGAGTCTCGACGTGGTGAAGGACTGCGACCTGGTCATCGAGGCCGTGACCGAGGACGCCGCCACCAAGCGCACCGTGTTCGAGCAGCTCGACAAGCTCGCGCCGCCGAACGCCATCCTCGCCAGCAACACCTCGAGCATCTCGATCACCGAGATCGCCGGCTGGACCAAGCGTCCCGGCCAGGTCATCGGCATGCACTTCATGAATCCGGTGCCGGTGATGCAGCTGGTGGAGATCATCCGCGGCATCGCCACCACCGACGGCACCACGTCGGTGATCGTGGACCTGTGCACGCGGCTGCAGAAGACCGCGGTCGAGGTGAACGACTATCCCGGATTCGTCGCCAATCGCATCCTCATGCCGATGATCAACGAGGCCGCGTACTGTCTGATGGAGGGTGTGGCCACCCGGGAGTCGATCGACCAGGTCATGAAGCTCGGCATGAACCACCCGATGGGTCCGCTGGCACTCGCCGACCTGATCGGTCTCGACACCTGTCTCAGCATCATGGAGGTGCTGCACGAGGGGCTCGGGGACTCGAAGTACCGTCCGTGCCCGCTGCTGCGCAAGATGGCCAAGGCGGGCTGGCTCGGCCGCAAGAGCGGGCGCGGCTTCTACGAGTACCCGGCGGCGTGAGCGCAAGAACATGACGCCCGAAGCCCTCGCCGTGACCGGCGGTCTCAGCTTCGAATTGCCCGAGGACGTGCAGCAGGTGCGCGAGATGGTGCGCGACTTCGCGGAGAGCGAGATCCGCCCGATCGCGGCCGCCATCGACGAGAGCCACGAGTTCCCGGCCGCCAACGTGAAGAAGATGGCCGAGCTCGGGCTGCTCGGGATGTTCGTGCCCGAGCAGTGGGGCGGCGCCGGCATGAGCTACCTCGCGTACGTGGTGGCCATCGAGGAGCTGTCGCGGGTGTGCGCGAGTCACGGCGTGATCGCCTCGGTCAACAACTCGCTGGTGTGCTACCCGCTGATGGCCTACGCCAACGACGAGCAGAAGCGCCGCTGGCTGCTGCCGCTCGCGAAGGGCGAGAAGCTCGGCGCCTACTGTCTCACCGAGCCCAATGCCGGGAGCAACGCCGCCAACCAGCAGACCACCGCGGTGACCGACGGCGATCACTTCGTGCTCAACGGCAGCAAGATCTTCATCACCAACGCCGGTCCCGCCGACGTGCTCATCACCTACGCCGCGACCGACCGCACGCTCGGCTCGAAAGGCATCTCGGCGTTCATCGTCGACGCCGACACGCCCGGGGTGCGCAAGGGCAAGAAGGAGCACAAGCTCGGCATCCACGCCTCCGACACCCGCGAGATCTACTACGAGAACGCACGCGTGCCGAAGGCCAACCTGCTCGGCGAATACAACAAGGGCTACACCGTGGCGCTCGCCACCCTGGGTGGCGGCCGGATCGGGATCGCGGCGCAGGCGCTGGGGATCGCGCAGGCGGCGGTCGAGGTCGCGGTGAAGTACGCCGGAGAGCGCGAACAGTTCGACCGCAAGATCGGCGAGTTCGACGCCATCCGGCAGATGCTGGCCGACAGCGCGACCGAGCTCGACATCTCGCGGCTGCTCGTGTACCAGGCGGCGTGGCTGCGCGACCAGGACCGGCCCCACGTCAAGGAGGCCTCGCTCGCCAAGTGGCACGCGTCCGAGGCCGCCACCAAGTGCTCGAACTGGGCCATCCAGGTGCTTGGTGGCTACGGTTACATGACCGAGTACCATGTCGAGCGCTTCTGGCGCGACGCGCGTATCTGCGAGATCTACGAGGGCACGACCGAAGTGCAGAAGATGGTGGTGGCGGGACAAGTGCTCAAGGAGCACCCCCTGCCGGAGAGCTGACCCGGAGGCATCGATGACCCGTCCGATCCGACCCGTCGCACTCGTCATCCTCACGGCCTGCGCCCTTTATCCGGGGCTCACGTTCGTGTACCAGGGCTTCTATCCGTTCGTCACCGGCGAATGGTTCGGTCTCCAGGGCCAGTACGGTCCGTGGGCCGACCTGTTCATCAAGCTCAAGGTCCCGCACGTCCTCGCCGACCTGCTCAAGGGCTTCATCGGTCTCGCCTGGCTGGGCGCGGCGCCGGGTCTGTGGGCGGGCGACGCGAAGGCCTACTGGTTCGCCGCGGTGCCGGCGGCGCTGCTCACCCTGCTCTACCCGGGCGGACCCCAGGTGATGGCGGTGATCGCGCTCATCTGTCTGTTCGGGTTCCGCGAGAACCCGGACGAGGTACCGGCCTGACCCCGTGCCGGGACCACCGGAGACCATCGTGAACTTCGACATCACCGAGGACCAGATCCTGATCCGCCAGTCGGTGCGCGACTTCTGCGCCAGCGAGTTCGCGGCGCACGCCGCGCGCTGGGACCAGGAGGGCGCGGTGCCGCACGATGCCGTGACCCGGCTCGCCGCCGAGGGCTATCTCGGCATGTCCATCCCCGAGACGTGGGGTGGTCTGGGCTGGGATTCACGCACCGTCTCGATGGTGATCGAGGAGATGGCGCGTGTGTCCGCGGCCCTGGCGATCATGATCGCGGTGCACAACTCGGTGGGCGCCTACCCGATCTACCGCTGGGGCACCGAGGAGCAGCGCCGGCGTTACCTGCCACGGCTGGTGTCGAGCGAGTGCGGGGCGTTCTCGCTGAGCGAGCCGGGTGCCGGCTCCGACGCGGCCGCGATCGAGAGCACCGCGCGGCGTCACGGCGACCACTACGTGCTCAGTGGCAGCAAGAACTGGGTGACCAACGGGCTCCACGCCGGGCTCTACACGGTGTACGCGAAGACCGACAAGAGCGCGGGGCACCGCGGGATCAGCGCGTTCATCATCGAGCGCGACACCCCGGGTCTGGTGATCGGGAAGCCCGAGGACAAGATGGGGCTGCGCGGATCGGACACCGTCGGGTTGTCGCTCAACGACCTGCGCATCCCGGTCGACCAGCGGCTGGGCGAGGAGGGCGAGGGCTTCAAGATCGCGCTCGCGGCGCTCGACACCGGCCGGATCGGGGTGGCGGCGCAGGCGATCGGGGTCATGCAGGCCGCGTTCGAGGAGGCCGTGCGCTACGCCCAGCAACGCCGGGCGTTCGGTTCGCCGCTGTCGAAGATCCAGGCGATCCAGTTCAAGCTCGCCGAGATGGAGCGCCGGATCCAGGGCTCGCGTCTGCTCATGCAACGGGCGTCGTGGCTCAAGGACATGGAGCGACCGTTCTCGCGCGAGGCCGCGATGGCCAAGCTCTACGCCAGCGAATCCGCGACCTGGGTAACCCACCAGGCGATCCAGATCCACGGCGGCTACGGCTACGTGAAGGATTACCCGGTCGAGCGCTACTACCGCGACGCCCGGGTGATGGAGATCTACGAGGGGGCCTCCGAGATCCAGCGTCTGATCATCGCGCGCAGCCTGCTCAAGGACGGCGTCGCGGTGTGAGACCGGGCGGGTCACCCGAGGGCGGGCGCCGATCCGCCCGCGACCCCGACCGGCCCCCGCGCATCCCATCCGTGTCTTCGACCCGGAGGCGTCCATGTCGGACCTCGCCGTGAGCCCGACCTACTTCGACATCCACCAGGATCTCTACCGCGCTCACTGGGAGCGGGCCGTGACTTACGAGGTCCACGTCTCGGGCGGCAAGGAAACGCAGATCGCCCGCTGGCGGACCCACGAAGCAGCGGTGACGCTCGATGCCGGTCAGCGTGAGCGGCTGGCGGGCTTCACACGCCGCATGCGTCTGTTGTGTCTCTCCGGCGTGTGGTGTGGCGACTGCGCCCGGATCGGGCCGATCCTGGAGGCGATCGTCCGGGCGGCCCCGATCCTCGCGGTCCGCTTCCTCGACCGGGATGCCAACCCCGAGCTCAGGGATCTGCTGCGTATCGCCGGCGCGGCCCGCGTCCCCAACACCCTGATCCTGTCCGAGGATTTCTTCCTGGTCGACCGGCTCGGCGACCGCATGCTCGCCACCTACCGGCGCATGGCGGCCGAGAAGCTCGGACCCGCCTGCCCGATCGGGATCGGGGCACCGGCGGCCGACGAGCTCAAGGCGATCACCGACGAGCTCCTCGACGATCTCGAGCGCGCACAGCTCGCGCTGCGTCTGTCCCCCATGCTCCGCGAGCGCTACGGGGACTGAGTCCGGACCACCCGACCGGCCCGTGCCCCCGTGCCCCCGCGACCGGCGCCGCGGCGCGCTGCCGCCGTCCCGGGCTTCTGATAAACTCCGTGGTTGCGAAGACCCGCTCGGCACCCCGAGCCGCCGGGACCGCGCCCAGCCCGAGGATGACCATGGCCAAAGTCGCCGTTCTGCGCACCACCCCCGAGACCGTCGTCGAGGACTACGGCCGTCTGATGGATCTCGCCGGCTACCGTGATGCGCTGCCCTTCGACAAGGCCACCTGTCTGCGCATCAACATCTCGTGGCACGTGTACATGCCGGCGTGTTCGACCACGCCGTGGCAGATGCACGGCGTGATCGAGAAGCTCAAGCGCGACAACTACAACGTGACGCGCGACCTGATCGCGGCCCAGAACGACACCGTGGTGGTGAGCTGTCGCGAGGGAACGGTGGCCAACCACCTGGCCCCGGTGCTCGACAAGTACCAGGTGCCGATCCAGTACCTGAGCGAGCCACCCACCGAGTGGATCCGCTACCAGCCCAAGGGGAAGATGCTGGTGCTCGACCGCGTCTTCGAGAAACAGGGCATCCAGATCCCCAAGATGCTGCTCGGCAAGAACGTGATCCACATGCCCACCGTGAAGACCCACATCTTCACTGGCACCACCGGGGCGATGAAGAACGCGTTCGGTGGTCTCCTGAACCTCAACCGCCATTGGACGCACTCGGTCATCCACGAGACGCTGGTCGATCTGTTGCGAATCCAGAAGGAGATCCACCCCGGCATCTTCGCGGTGATGGACGGCACCATCGCGGGCGACGGGCCGGGTCCGCGCTGCATGCGCCCGCACGTCAAGAACTACATCCTGGCCTCGAGCGACTGCGTGGCGATCGACGCGATCGCCGCCAAGATGATGGGCTTCGATCCGATGACCGATCTCAAGTTCATCCGTCTGGCGCACGAGAACGGTCTCGGGGTCGGCAACCCGGCCGAGATCGAGGTGGTGGGCGAAGACATCCGTCACGTGAATTTCGGATTCCGGGGCAGCCTCAACGAGAACACGCTCGCTTCCCGTGGCCAGAAGCTCATCTACTGGGGTCCGCTCAAGCCGCTCGAGAACCTGCTGCTGCGCTCGCCGATCGTGCCGTGGAGCTACTTCGCGTCGCGCGCGTATCACGACGGGTTCTGGTACCCGGTGAATGGCATGCCACGGGTGCGCCGCATGCTCGCGACACCGTGGGGCAAGCTGTTCGAGCGCTACGGCGACGGCCGCGCGCTGCAGCGCGCCTGAGCGGTGCTCACCGCAGCACCACGAACCGCCAAGTCGCGCGTCCACCCGGTGTGGTGACCCGGGCGAGGTCGAGACGCTGGCCGGGCATCGCCCGCCGGAGAAGCCGGCCCGGGTGCGGTCACCGGTAGATGGTTTTCACCCGTCCCCAGCTGGGGCGTTCGGTCGGGGTCGGACCGCAACCGGCGAGGTCGTAGTGGGTGACGTTGATCGAGCAGCCCTCGACGCTGCCGCACGCCGCGTCGCCGAAGAACTCAAACACCTGGCCGGTGCCGATGTAGGCGCGGAGTTCGAGGGCCATGGGCGAATTGCCGACGTAGAAGCTCGGCCAACAGGAGCCCGTGCAGGGCTGGAGGAACACCGTCCACCCCCAGTCGACGACGGTCGCGAACGTGAGCGGCGCGCTTCCCTGTGGACAGCTCACCCACACGCTCTGGACGCACGGCGGATTGCAGTCGACCGAGCTGAGGATCACCTGCTGGTGAGACGCGTCCACCGGGACCACCCGGTACTCGTAGGTGGTGAGCAACGCGGGGGCGGGCTCGGTGAACGTCTCGCTTTGACCCGCGGCCAGGCGCGGAAACGACTCCGGGTTCACGCGCACGAACGGGTCGCACGAGCCGCTGACGTGACGAAGAATGTCGTAGCCGACCCACTCGGGGTACGGGGGAGTGGGCGAGTATTCGGACCAGTCCCAGGTCACCACGAAGTGCTGCCCATCGGGACAGGTGGCGCTGGTGGAGAGAAGCCCGCCGGCGAACGCGGCGTGGAGGGTGATCGTGCCGAGGAAGCCGGAGAGGAGCAAGGCGGTGGAAATCGATCGGCGGAGCATGGGGCCTCCGAGGTGGGCACCACGCGATTCGGCGGGGGTGCGTCTCACCGGGCCGAGGTGACGGCCGATGCCACGGTACCCCGAGTCTAGCATCCGCCCCTTGGCTTGGAGCGGATTTCATACCGGCGCCACACCGCCCGCGATTGGGAACACTTGCCCCGGCAGGGCGCCCTCAGGGCTCCCGGAGTCGCTCCGCACCCTTCTGGCACAGCTCCACCAGCACCCCGCCGAGACCCTTCGGGTGCAGAAACGCCACCTGTGTGCCGTGGGCTCCCGGGCGCGGTGCATCGTCGATCGGCTCGATGCCGGCACGCCGAACGGCATCGAGCGAGGCCGCGATGTCGGTCACCTCGAGACTCACGTGATGGAGCCCCGGACCGCGTTTCTCGAGAAAGCGCCCCACCGTGTGCCCGGGGTCCCGCGGCTCGAGCAGCTCGAGCACCACCGGACCGAGCCGCACGAACACCACGCGCAGTCCGCCGCCGTCGAGGAGTTCCTCGGATCCGCGCACGGCGCCGAGCGCCGCGACCAGCGTGCCCGCGAGCGCGTCGGCGTCGGGAGTCGCGATCGCGACGTGGGAGAGACCGGTGACCTTCACGTCGTGGTTCATGCCCCCCTCCCGGGCCGGTACACGCCGAACACGGTTCGCATCGTGTCGCACACCTCGCCGAGCGTGGCGCGTGCCACCAACGCGGCGAGGATCGGCGGCATCAGGTTCTCGTCGCCGCGGGCCGCCCGCTCGAGACGCGCGAGCGCGTCTCGACAGGCTTCCGGATCGCGCGCCGCGCGCCATTCGGCGAGCCGGGCCGCGCGCTGGCGCTCAACCTCCGGGTCGGGGCGGAATGCCGGGGCGGCCGGTGGCGCGCCCTCGACGAAGCGGTTGACGCCGACGATCACCCGCTCGCCCGACTCGACCTCGCGCTGCCAGCGGTACGCGGCACGGTGGATCTCGTCCTGGACCCAGCCAGCCTCGATCGCGGGCAGCATGCCGCCCATCGTGTCGATCCGCGTGAGCAGTGTCCGGGCCTCCTCCTCGAGACGCGCGGTGAGCGCCTCGACGACGTAGGAGCCGGCCAGCGGGTCGGCGGTGTCGGTCACCCCGCTCTCGTGGGCCAGCACCTGCTGGGTGCGCAGCGCCAGCAGCGCCGACTCGCGTCCCGGCAACCCGAGGGCCTCGTCGAAGGCGTTGGTGTGCAGCGACTGCGTGCCTCCCAGCACCGCGGCAAGCCCCTGATAGGCGGTTCGCACCACGTTGACCATGGGCTGCTGCGCGGTGAGCATCGATCCCGCGGTCTGGGTGTGGAAGCGGAGCTTGAGCGCCTCCGGATCGCGGATCGCGAAACGCGTCCCGAGCAGAAGGGCCCACAGTCGTCGCGCGGCGCGGAACTTCGCCACCTCCTCGAGCACGTGGTTGTGGGCGTTGAAGAAGAACGACAGACGCCGCGCGATGCGGGTGACGTCGAGGCCCCGCGCCCGCGCCGCCTCGAGATACGCGAGCCCGTCGCCGAGCGTGAACGCGATCTCCTGCACCGCGGTGCAGCCGGCCTCGCGCATGTGGTACCCGCTGACCGAGATGCTGTTCCACTGCGGCACCTGATCGGCGGTGAAGGCGAAGACGTCGGTGATGAGCCGCAGACTGGGACCCGGCGGATAGAT
>JBIOKD010000057.1:0-13547 GCA_044451485.1 Candidatus Eiseniibacteriota bacterium
CGGCATGCCGTCGCCCCATGCGGCGCCGACGTTCATCGTGGTCGCAGCCAACAATGCGATCACGATGGACGCCCTCAAGACTCGAGATCTCATGGCATCACTCCCGCGGAGTTCCATCTCCGCCACGCGGCGCGCCCCCGGTCCCGGCATGGCCTTCTGGAAAACGAATGGCCTCCATCCGCACTGGGGGCAGGGCGGAAGAAGGCCGCGAACGACGCGACAACGAGCCGGCGAAACCGATGGGGAAGAGCGGTCATGACGGCGCACAAGCCTCGGTCAATGGTCCGAAACGTTGTACGCGGATGCTAGCCTGCTGCGAAATCCGCCGCCAATGAATTGTTACTCATGATCGCGATTGGGGCGGGCCCGGACCCTCCTGTCCACGGGGCGACATCTCCAATTCGCAGACTTCTGCGAATCGCGGGATAACCCCTTGCCCGATGGACCACTCCAGGGCCGACCAAGCGGCACGTTCGAGTCCCATGGCGCAACCGAACCCAGAGATGACCCGCTCGGGGGGGGGCGAATTCTCCCGATGGGCCGACCGCTGCCCGGCAGGCGGCCCATCCTCAGGAGCACCCCGCCGTCAGCGTGGGGCTGGCAGTCCCTCGACGCCCAAGCCAGCCGATGCCCGCGCCCGTTGGGCCCGCGCCGCAGGCTTTGCCCGACACCCTTACCCGCTACCCCTGCGCCACCGGCTTCGCCCGTCCCGCCGAGATGCCGGCGCCAATACTCATCATCAACGCGCCGGCACCGGCCAGCGTGGCGACAAAGCACACGAGCCCGCCGAGGATCGGAATGAATCCGACCAGCATCAGCACCACGGCGCCCACCACCAGCGCCCACGCCAGCGCCAGACCCGTCTGCCCCAGACGTGCGCTGATCCAGCGCCCCAGCGTCATCGACGCGATGACGGATCCCACCGCCAGGGCGAACAACCAGCCGACGATCAAAGCGGCGCCGATCCACCAGCCGCCGATCATGAAGCCGATGATGAAGATCGTCATCGCCGCCACCGGCAGCGCGACGCAGGCCAGCAACCCGGCCCCGGCACTCGGCAGCGGTTGGGTCGCGAGCTTCTCCAGCGTCCGTTGCGCGAAGCGGGGGAAGAAGAGGACGAAAAGCAGGCCGAGCAGCACGATCCCGACCAGCTCGCGCACACGGTGCACCACCTTGGCCAGGATCCGCTCGGCCATCGAGCGGTGGTGCTCTTTCCAGTTCTCGGCGTACCAGGTGGTCTTGCCGCCCACCACCGCACCGGCCGCGCGCGTCATGCTGCGATCGCTCCCGTAGGTGAGATCGCCGCCGATGTTGGCGGTCGATCCCAGCACGAGCTGCCCGCAGCCGATTCTCGCGTTACGAGCGATCGTGCCGACGATCGTGGCCTGGCCGCAGCCGAGCAGCACGTCGCGATGCACGATGCCGTCGGACATCAGCATGACCTTGCCTCCACCCACCACCAGGTCGCGGCCGACGCGCGCTCCGACCATGATGTTGCCACCGGCGGCGCGGATGCTCCCGGCCACGTCGCCACGCACGTCGATGTCGCCGCCTGCGGCGAGCACGCTGCCGATCACGCTCCCGTCGATCCGGATCTTGCCGCCACAGGCCACCACGTCGCCGTCGACGACACCCTGGATGATGACGTTGCCGCCGCAGGCATAGACGTCGTCGTGGATGGTGTCGCTCTCGGCGATGGTGAGGTGGTCACCCTGGTAGAGCTTCGCCGCCCGCGCCGGCGGCGCGACCAGCGACGAAGCGGCGAACAGCGAGGCGAGCGCGGCGACCAGGAACCACCGGGTCCGCGCGAACGGCATCGAGCCGAGCATGGCCATCCTCCTCGGGACGGAACGCGACCGGATCGCGCGCGGGGAGCCCGATGCGTGCCCGGTCACCGGCGTGGACGCTACACCTGCCGCCCTCACGTGACACGCGGCCTGAGCATCGGAACCGGTCCTGCTGTGGATACGGAATCCAGCCCGGGATGTTGCCCGCGTGGTCCATGCGCACGCCCGGGGCCGATGGGCCAAGCCCGCGTCGAAACGAGGCTTGACCGCCGTCCGCCGGGGCTCCAACCTCGCCGCATGGCGGTGCTCGAATGCCAGTTCTGCGGTCATCTGGTGCAGGTCTCGGAATCGATCGCGCGTGACACGGAGTGCGCCGGCTGTGGTCGTGACCTGCGCTGCTGTCGGCAGTGCCGGCACTACGATCCCCTCTACAACAACCAGTGCCGCGAGACCGAGGCCGATCCACAGCCCGAGAAGGACCGCCGGAACTTCTGCGAGTTCTTCGAGTTCACGCGTGCCCGCTTCGTGGCCCGGGGCGCCGCGGCCGATCGGGCCTCGGCTGCTCGCGCCCGACTGGAGGGGCTCTTTGGCGGCGCGCCGGGGGCACCCAAGCCCGCCTCCGAGGCGCGGCGCAAGCTCGAGGACCTCTTCAAGAAGGACGACAAGAAGGACCCCGAGCGGGAGTGAGGTCGGCGTCCTCCAACATTTCCCGCTGGCGAGTCTCACGCCGCCGGGCCCTCGGCGACTGGGTCGCCGAGGCTCTCCACCGGGCTCCGGGGAAAGTCGGTGGAGAGCCCCGTCGCGCTTCATCCGGGCCGACCAGGCCACCGAGGCCCCGCACTCCCAGGCGGGGCCGGCGTAACTCCAAGTGCCGCCACGAGCGGCCAACTCCACCGATCGCCTCCGCCGCTAACCCCAAGCAGGCTTTGACGGAAAACCATCCGAACCGCTACCTTGGCCCCCTTCACGAGGGTCCATCCGGCGCGTGCCGCGCCTTGGCCGGCGCGCGCCAGGGCCGTCCAGCCATCCCGCGCACCCGAAAGCGTCCCACGCGATCCGGGAGAACGCTTCGCATGATCCGCAGCATGACCGGCTACGGCAGCGCGCAGATCGAGCGTGACGGACACCGTCTATCGGCCGAGGTCCGCTCGGTCAATCACCGCTTCTGCGAGGTGTCGGTGCGGGCGCCCAAGCTGGTCGGCATGTTCGAGGACCAGATCCGGCAGCTCATCCAGGACAAGTTCTCGCGCGGCAAGTTCAACCTCAGTGTGTCGTGGGCCGGCGCCGGCGATGAGGGCGACGTGCTCAAGCTCAACGACACCGTCACCGACCGCTACGTCGCGCTCCTCCAGCAGCTCAAGCAGAAGTACGGTCTCGAGGGTGGAGTCGACCTGAAGACCATCGCCTCGCTGCCGGACATCTTCTCGTGGGAGCACTCGGCCCTGTCCGACGAGGACACCTGGGCGATGATCAAGGAGCTGGTCGAGAAGGTGTGCGAGAGCATGAACGGCATGAAGGGCCGCGAGGGGCTCGCCCTCGCCAAGGACCTCGAACACCGTCTGGGTCTGATCCGCGGCGCCCTCGACGTGGTGGTGGCGCGCGCGCCGCTCCGGCCGCAGGAGTACAAGGAGCGGCTGGTGGCGCGGCTGCAGCCGCTGCTCGGCGACGTCGAGATGGATCCGGCGCGGCTCGCGCAGGAACTCGCGATTTACGCCGACCGTCTCGACTGCACCGAGGAGTGCGTGCGTCTGTCCGCGCACATCGACCAGTTCCGGCACCTGGTCGACGGCCCCGAGCTGGCCGGGCGCAAGCTGAACTTCCTGCTCCAGGAGATGAACCGCGAGGCGAACACGATCGGATCCAAGGCGAACGACGTCGAGATCCAGCACGCGGTGATCGTCATCAAGGAAGAGCTCGAACGCCTGCGCGAGCAGGTGCAGAACGTGGAATGAGCCCGATGACCACGCATCCGACCGGAGCCGGTGTCACCAGCGAGGCGAGCTCGTTCGCACCCGGCGGCTACGTGCTGGTGGTGTCGGGCCCATCCGGCGCCGGCAAGGGCACGCTGGTCGACCGTCTGGTCGCGGCGCGCCCCGAGTGCGTATTCTCGATCTCGTCCACCACCCGACCCAAGCGCGTCATCGAGCAGGAGGGCGTCCAGTACGAGTTCGTGTCGCGCGAGGAGTTCGAGCGCCGGCGCGCGACCGGACTGTTCCTGGAATGGGCCGAGGTGCACGGACAGCTCTACGGCACGCCGTCGGCGCCGGTGGACGCGGGGGTCGCCGCGGGGCGGGTGGTGGTGCTCGACGTGGACGTGCAGGGCGGCGTCAGCGTGCGACGCGCACGACCCCAGGCGGTCTCGGTGTTCATCTATCCGCCCAGCATCGATTCGTTGCGGCAACGGCTGCTGTCACGCGGCACCGACAGCCCCGAGGTGGTGGAACGCCGGCTCAGGAACGCGCCGGGTGAGATGGCGCAGTACGTGGACTACGATTACCTGGTGATCAACGACGACCTCGAGCTGGCGGTCGCCCGCCTGGTCGCGATCGTGGACGCCGAGCGCCCCCGGGTGCGCCGGCTCATCCGCCGCTGACGCGGCGGAACGCAACCGCCCGGACTGGAGGGTTTCCAATCCCATGGCCAAGCTGGCATCGCTGATCCCGCCCCAGGGATCGAACAAGTACGAGATCGCCATCGTCGCGGCGCGCGAGGCGCGTCGTCTCAACGATTGGTCGCGCCGCACCGGCGAGCCGATCCACGGCAAGGTGACCGCGGTTGCGCTCGAGCGCACGGTGCGCAGCGAGGTGCCCTACGGCTACGAGGCCGAGCCGCAGTCGGGGCAGTGAGGCCGCGCGGGTGACGGCGCGCGCGCGGCGTCGCGCCGCACCCCGTGTCCGCCGGCCACGTCGTGCCGAGTCGTCGTCGGGCGCGTCGTCGATGCCCGCCACGCTCGCGGGTCGCACCGTGCTGGTCGGCGTCTCGGGCGGCATCGCCGCCTACAAGGCGTGCGAGCTGGTGCGCTGGCTTCGCTCGCGTGGCGCCACCGTGGTGGTCGTCATGACCACGGCGGCGGCCGAATTCGTCACCCCGCTCACCTTCCAGACCCTGTCCGGCAACCCGGTGGTGCGCGACCTGTGGGGAGACCAGGCGCCGCGCTTCACCCTTCCCCGACGCGCCTCGGGCAAGGTGCGTGGCCAGGTCGAGCACGTCGACATCGCCGAGGCCGCCGAGGCGCTGGTCGTCGCGCCGGCCACCGCCGATCTCATGGCGCGAATGGTGCACGGGGTGGCGCCCGATGCGCTCACCGCGGTCATCCTCGCGTGTCGCGCCCCGCTCGTCGTCTGCCCGGCGATGGACATCCAGATGTGGCGCCAGCCGGTGACCCAGGAGAACGTGAGTGTGCTGCGCTCACGTGGCGCGATCATCGTCGGCCCCGACGACGGCCCACTCGCCTCGGGGCTGGTCGGTCCGGGGCGGCTCGCGACGGTCGAGGCGATCGGCGACGCCGTCGAGCGCGCGATCGCGCGCCGCGAGAGTCTCGCCGGGCTCAAGGTGGTGGTGAGCGCGGGTCGCACCGAGGAGCCGCTCGATCCGGTGCGCATGCTCACCAATCGCTCGAGCGGGCGGATGGGCTTCGCGCTCGCCGAGGCCGCGCGCGACCGCGGCGCCGAGGTGACGGTCGTGAGCGGCGTGGTCAGCGTGGAGCCGCCACACGGTGTGACACGGGTGTCGGTCGGCACCGCGGTCGAGATGCGGACCGCGATGCGCGCCGCCGCGGCGAACGCCGATGTCGTGCTCATGGCGGCGGCGGTCGCGGACTACCGGCCGGTCCGGACCTCGCGTGACAAGATCAAGCGCGGAGCGAGTGACATGACGCTCACACTCGCCCCCAACCCCGATATCCTGGCCGGGCTGGGCGCGGCGCGCCGACCCGGGCAGGTGCTGATCGGATTCGCGCTCGAGACGCGTGACGGTCTCGCTCACGCGCGGCGGAAGCTGCGCGACAAGCACGTGGACGTGATCGTGCTCAACCACCCGCGACACGGGCTGGGTGGCGACACCAACCAGGTGACGCTGGTCGAGTCCACACGTGCCACGAAGCTGCCCGAGCTGTCGAAACGCGAGGTGGCCGAGCGCATCCTCGATCGCGTCGCGGAGCTTCGGGCAGGCGCGCGGCGGCGGACGCCGCGGGCGCGGAGCCGGCGATGAGCGACGATCCGCGCCGCGAGGCGGCCGAGATCACCCGTGCGCTGCGTCGCGTGGTCGAGCGCGAGCGCGCCGCCGGTCGGGGTGAGTTGCTCGCTTCGAGTGCCGCCGCGGCGGCTCGTGGCGCCGGCCATGTGCCCGTGAACCCGGGCCCGATCCCGGCGCCCGCGCCGATCGCCTCCGCCCCGGTGGCAGCACCGGCGCCCGCGGTCGCGACCCGGACGCCTCTCCCGGCCGACACCACGCCGCGCCCCATGGTGCACGATCGGGCCACGACCGCGGTGGCGACGACGCTGTTCGGCGACGAACCGGCGCCGGCCTCGCCACACGGCTTCGCATACGATCTGCCCTCGCACTTCGAGCCTCTCCACCCGAACGATCTGGCCGAGCGCGCCCAGATCCACGACGAGGCCCTGCCGGTGCTCGAGACGGTGGCGAGCGAGGCTCGCGCCTGTCGCGCCTGCGGTCTGTGCGACCTGCGTCGCAACGCGGTGCCGGGCGTGGGATCGGCCCGCGCCGGCATCGTGTTCGTGGGCGAGGCCCCGGGCGCCGACGAGGACGCCCAGGGCGAGCCGTTCGTCGGCCGCGCCGGCCAACTGCTCACCCGGATCATCCAGGCGATGGATGACGCCAAGCTCATCCCGGGGGTGCCGTTGACCCGCGAGACGGTGTACATCTGTAACGTGCTCAAGTGCCGGCCGCCGGAGAACCGCAATCCGCTGCCGCACGAGATCGAGTCGTGCTCGCCGTACCTGCGTCGCCAGCTCGAGGCGCTCCGGCCCCGCATCATCTGCTGTCTCGGCAAGTTCGCCGCCGAGCTGCTGGTGGGGGTGAAGGGCACCATCGGCGGACTGCGTGGCAAGGTGTACCGATATCAGGGCGCCAAGCTCATCGTGACCTACCATCCCGCGGCGTGTCTCCGGAATCCCGGTTACAAGCGCCCGGTATGGGAGGACATGCAGCTGCTGGCGCGCGAATACACGAACGACTGAACGGGTCCGGCCCGGCGCATGGGCCACGGAGCGGCCGATCGCGCGTCCCCCGGGGCGCGGACGACCCTCCGCCGCGACCCGCGCGGCGAACGCCGCGGAGGGACCTCTCATGACCGAAACCATCACGCGCATCGGGGTCACACTCGAGGGACCGGTGCCGCCCCAGGCGCTCGACGCCGAACGCGCCGTGCTGGCGGCGATGATGCTCGGCGCCGACGCCATCGGCCGCGCGATCGAGTTCGTCGACGGGAGCGTGTTCTACCGTCCGGCCCACGCCAAGATCTACGAGGCGTGCGTGGCGCTCTACGTCCGCAACGAGCGCGCCGATCTCATCACCGTGACCGAGGAGCTGCGCAAACGCGGCGATCTCGAGGCGGTCGGCGGCACCGCCGCGGTGGCGCAACTGCTCGACCTTTCGACCACCACCGCGAACGTCGAGGAGCACCTGCGCATCGTGGCGCAGAAGTCGGTGCTGCGCTCCCTGATCCGCGCCGCCGGCGAGATCCAGCAGGAGTGCTTCGCCGGCGCCGACGAGACCCAGCACATCCTCGACCGTGCCGAGACCCGCATCTTCGCGATCACCGACACCCGGGTGCGTCAGGGCTTCGTGTCGGTGAAAGACCTGCTCAAGCCGACGTTCAAGCACATCCAGGAGCTGTACGAGCGCAAGGTGCACGTCACCGGTGTGCCCTCGGGATACGACGACCTCGACCGCATGACTTCGGGCTTCCAGCCGGGCGACCTGGTGATCATCGCGGCGCGGCCCTCGATGGGGAAGACCAGCCTCGCGGTGAACATGGCCGAGAACGCCGCGATCCGGCACAAGGTGCCGTGCGCGATCTTCTCGCTCGAGATGAGCAAGGAGCAGCTCGCGCTGCGTCTGCTGTGCTCGCAGAGCGAGGTGGCGCTGCACAAGCTGCGGAGCGGATTCCTCGGCCACGAGGACTGGCCGCGTCTCACCACCGGCGCGGGGCTGCTCAACCAGGCGCCGATCCTGATCGACGACTCGGCCGCGCCCACCGTGCTCGAGATCCGCGCCAAGTGCCGCCGCCTCAAGGCCGAGGGCCGGCTTGGCATGGCGATCATCGACTACCTGCAGCTCGTCCGCCCGAGTGGCCGGGCCGAGAACCGCGTGCAGGAGATCTCGCAGATCACCCGCAACCTCAAGGCACTCGCCAAGGAGCTGGAGATCCCGGTGATCGCGCTGTCGCAGCTCTCCCGCGCGGTCGACAACCGCACCGGCAGCGACCGTCGCCCACAGCTCTCCGACCTGCGCGAGTCGGGCAGCATCGAGCAGGACGCCGACGTGGTCATGTTCGTGTACCGCGAGGAGTACTACAAGCGCGACGACCCGTCGCTGAAGGGCAAGGCCGACATCATCGTGGCCAAGCAGCGCAACGGCCCCACCGGCGACGTGGAGATGACGTTCCTGCACGAGTACACCAAGTTCGTCGAGGGCGTGAGCCTGATGCCGGGCGAGACCGAGCCGGGATTCTGACGCATGGAGCTGCGCGACGAGCTGGCGGTCCGCGGGTTCCGCTTCGTGTGGCGACGGACCGAGGACTGGGTGGCCGAGGTCGGCCGCATCGCGCTCATGATCGGGGACGTGTTGCGGGCCTTCATCCCGGCGATGCGCTCGTTCGGTCTGGTGGTCCAGCAGATGCAGGCGATCGGGGTGGGCTCGCTCGGGCTGGTGGCGGTGGTGAGTCTGTTCACCGGCGCGGTGGCGGCGGTCCAGGCCGCCTACCAGTTCTCCAATGTCGTCCCCATGAAGTACCTGGGCGCGGTCATCATCCGCTCGGTCGTCATCGAGCTGGGCCCGGTGCTCACCGCACTCGTGGTCGGCGGACGTGTCGGAGCCTCGATCGCCGCCGAGCTGGGCACCATGCGGGTCACCGAGCAGATCGACGCGCTCGAGGTGATGGCGATCAACCCGGTCCGCTATCTGGTGGTCCCGCGTATCGCGGCGGCGCTCGTCATGCTGCCGGTGGTGACGGTGTTCGCCAACGCGATCGCGGTGTTCGGCGGGTGGATCGTGGCGATCACCGTGATCGGGGTCAGCTCGCACACCTTCGTGCTCGGGCTCAAGGAGTTCTTCCACTTGAACGACCTGTACTCGAGCCTGCTCAAGGCGTTGTTCTTCGGGGGCATCATCGGCACCATGGGCTGCTACTACGGCTTCGCGGCCGAGGGTGGCGCCGAGGGGGTCGGCCAGGCGACCACGCGCGCGGTGGTCGCGTCGTGCGTGTTGGTGCTGGTCTCGGACTACGTGCTCGCCAACGTGCTGCTGCGGCTCGTCTTCTCGTCATGATCCGGATCCGCGGGCTCAAGAAGACGCTCGGATCGCGACGGGTGCTGGACGGCGTCGATCTCGAGATCCGCGACGGCGAGAACGTCGTGGTGATCGGTCGGAGCGGCACCGGGAAGAGCGTGCTGCTCAAGCACATCGTGGGTCTGATGAAGCCCGATGCCGGCATCGTCGAGGTGCAGGGGCATGACGTCGTGGGTCTGCGCCCGCGCGAGCTCAACGTGGTGCGCAAGCGCATGGGCATGCTGTTCCAGGGCTCGGCATTGTTCGATTCGCTCACCGTCGGCGAGAACCTCGCGCTGCCGCTGCGCACCCACACCACGATGCGTCGTGACCAGATCCGCGACCGGGTGCGCGAGCGGCTCGACTGGGTGGGTCTCGAGGGGGTCGAGGACATGAAGCCGGCGTCGCTGTCGGGTGGGATGCGCAAGCGCGTGGGTCTGGCCCGGGCCATCGTGATGGATCCCGAGACCATCCTGTACGATGAGCCGACGACCGGTCTGGACCCCATCATGGCGGACGTCATCGATCAGTTGATCCGCGACATGCAACGCCGCATGGGCGTCACGACCGTGGTGGTGACACACGACCTGGCGAGCGCCTACAAGGTCGGGGACCGCATCGCGATGCTGCACGAGGGCCGGGTCGTGTTCACCGGCACCGTGGAGGAGACCCGTGGCACCACCGACCCGCTGGTGCGGCAATTCATCGAAGGTTCGAGCACCGGACCGATCCGGGTGTGACGGACGCGGGCCGGCGCCCGCCACGGAGGGGATGTGAGCCGCAAGACGGAGATCCAGGTCGGCATCACGGTGCTGGTGGCGATCGTCATCGTCATCATGGGTGTCACCTGGCTCAAGGAGCTGTCACTGGCGCGCAAGGTGCGGACCTGGACCGTGACCTTCCCCCAGACCGGCGGTCTGGCGGCGAGCGACGAGGTGCGGGTGAATGGCATCCGCAAGGGCACCGTCGCGGCGATGGACCTGGCCGGCGACCACGTCGTCATCAAGCTGGCGCTGGCGACCGACGTCCAGCTCACCAGCACCTCGCGCGTGGCGATCAGCAACGTCGGGCTCATGGGCGAGAAGGTGGTGGCGATCTCGCTGCGGGAGGGTGGGCGGCCGCTGGGTGAGCGCGACACGATCCCGGGGGAGTTCGAGCAGGGCGTGCCCGAGGTGATGGCCGAGCTGGGCAAATCGGTGGGTGCGATCTCGACCATCGCCCGCCAGCTGCAGAAGCTCGCGATCACGCTGGACAAGGAGGGCGACTTCCGACACACGGTCAAGAACTTCGACGACACCAGCGAGGAGCTGAAACTCGCCGTGCAGGAGAACCGCGTCCTGTTGCGGCGGACGCTCGAGGACTTCTCCTCGGCGGCGCGCACCACGCGTGGCCTCACCACCGACCGCGAGGCGGAGCTCAAACACACGCTCGACCAGTTCTCGCAGGCGGCGGACAACATGAACCGGCTGAGCGGCCGGCTGGACTCGCTGCGCGCGACCCTGCAACAGGTCGCGGGGAAGGTCGACCGGGGCGAGGGCACGCTCGGCCGTCTGGTCAACGACGACAGTCTCTACACCCAGGTGCGCGCCACCACCGTCTCGCTGCAGTCGCTGATCGACGACATCAAGAAGAACCCGAAGAAGTACGTGCACGTGAGCGTGTTCTGACCTCCATCCGCCCCCGCGGGACGACCATGGCCAAGACCGTCAAGCCCCACTTCTACTGCACCGCGTGTGGCAACGAGCAGCCGCGCTGGTTCGGACGCTGCCCGTCGTGCGGGGCGTGGAACACCGCCGCCGAGGCGCCGGCCGCGCCGAGCGGCAGGACCGGCGCCGCCGGAAGAGGCGTGGCGTCGGGTCGCGCGCGCTGGGCCCCGGCGGGGGCGGGCGCCAGCGCGCCACGCCCGCTCGCGAGCGTCGAGACCCACGCGGTCGCGCGTCTGCCGCTCGGCATGCGCGAGCTCGACCGTGTCCTCGGCGGCGGGCTCGTGCCGGGCTCGCTGGTGCTGGTGGGCGGCGATCCCGGGATCGGCAAGAGCACCCTGATGCTGCAGACCGCGTGCGGACTCGCCTCCGCCGGGCGACGCGTGCTCTACATCGCCGGCGAGGAGAGCGAGGAGCAGGTGCGCATGCGCGCGACACGTCTCGGTGCGGTGCCCGAGTCGCTGCTGGTCCACGCCGAGACCGATCTCGAGTCGGTGCTCGCCGCCGCCGAGAGCGTCCGCCCCGAGGTGATGGTGGTGGACTCGATCCAGACGCTCGCGCGTGGCGACCTCGACGGCGGACCGGGTACGGTCACCCAGGTGCGCGAGTGCGGTCTCGCGCTCCTCCACTACGCCAAGGCGACACGGGTCTCGGTGTTCCTCGTCGGGCACGTCACCAAGGACGGGTCGGTCGCCGGTCCGCGCGTGCTCGAGCACATGGTGGATGCGGTGCTCTATCTCGAGGGCGAGCGCTACCAGCACTACCGCGTGCTGCGCGCCGCCAAGAACCGCTTCGGCGCCACCCACGAGCTGGGGGTGTTCGAGATGACCGGCAAGGGGCTCGTCGAGGTGGCCAATCCGAGCGCCGCGTTCCTGTCCGAGACCCGGCGCGTGGAGCCGGGCGCGGCGGTGGTCGCGAGTCTCGAGGGCACGCGCCCGCTGCTGGTCGAGGTGCAGGCGCTGGTTTCGACCTCGTTCTACGGCACGCCGCAGCGGGTGACCAACGGGTTCGACGGGCGCCGGCTGGCGGTGTTGCTGGCGGTGCTGGAGCGACGGGTCGGCATGCGTCTTGGCCGTCACGACGTGTTCGTCTCGGTGACCGGCGGACTCACGCTCGACGAGCCCGGGACCGATCTCGGCGTGGCGCTGGCGATCGCCTCGTCGGCGCGCGGCCGGCCGCTGCTCGAGAAGACGCTGGTGGTGGGCGAGGTGAGCCTGTCGGGCGAGCTGCGCCGGGTGCCACGGGTGGACGCGCGGACGCGTGAGGCGGCGGCGCTCGGGTTCACGCGCGCCGGGGTGCCGGCGACGCAGGCCGACGAGGCGCGCGTGGGTGGCATCGAGATCGTGCCGCTCGTGACCGTTCGCGACGCCTGCGAGCGGCTGCTCGGGGCGCGTCTCGAGCCGCCGGCGCGTGTCGAGCCCGCGGCCGAGCCGAGCACTGGGGGGAGCGCACGACGATGAGCACGGTCGCGATCCTGCTGTGCGCCGGGCGTGGCGAGCGGCTGGGTGCCGGCATCGACAAGGCGCTGGTGCCGCTGGCGGGCCGGCCGATGTTCGTCTGGAGTCTCGAGACGCTCGAGCGTTGCGACGCGATCCACGGCATCGTCATGGTGGGGCCGGTGCGCACGCTTCAGGAGCGGACCGCCGCCAGCGGTGTCACGCCGCGCAAGATCGTGGCCTGGGTCGAGGGCGGCCGCGAGCGGCAGCAGTCGGTCGCGGGTGGTCTCGCGGCACTCCCCGAGGATTGCACGCACGTCGCGGTGCACGACGCGGCGCGCGCACTGGTCTCGCCGGCGGTGGTGACGCGCGTGGTCGGGGACGCCCTCGCGCACGGCGCGGCGATCGCGGCGGTGCCGGTTCCCGACACCCTCAAGCGCGCGAGTCTCCAGGTGGTCGAGACCACGGTGCCGCGTCAGGGGCTGTGGTGCGCGCAGACCCCACAGGTGTTCCGGCGCGACTGGCTGGTGGCGGCGCACGCCGCGGCCACCGCGGTCGCCACCGACGACGCGGCGCTGGTCGAGGCGCTCGGTCACCCGGTGCGGGTCACCCCCGGCGAGCCGCTCAACTTCAAGGTGACCACCGCCCAGGACCTGGCGCTCGCCGAGGCCTGGTTGTCACGCGTCGTCACGGGGAGCTGACATGGGGCTGCGGGTGGGCATCGGCTACGACATCCATCGTGCGGCACCGGGCCGTGCGCTGGTGCTGGGCGGCGTGACCTTCGAGAGTGCGTGGGGGCTCGAGGGACACAGCGACGCCGACGTGCTCGCGCACGCGATCGGCGACGCGCTGCTGGGCGCCGCAGCGCTCGGCGATCTCGGCACGCACTTCCCACCCGGCGATCCACGCTGGAAGGACGTGTCGAGTCTCGATCTGCTCGCCCGCATCCGCGTCCTGCTGGACGAGCGTGGCGCCCGCATCGTCAACATCGATGCCGCGGTGGTGGCGGAGACGCCGCGTCTCGCGCCGGTGCGCGAGCGCATGGGTGAGAACCTGGCTCGGGCGCTCGGGATCGACCCCGACGCGGTGTCGGTGAAGGCCACCACCAACGA
>JBIOKD010000058.1:0-13454 GCA_044451485.1 Candidatus Eiseniibacteriota bacterium
AGCAGGACCACGCGCAGGGTCGAGTGGCCGCCACCGGAATCGAGCGCGATGAAATACAGTCCCGCGCCGACCGTGTGCCCGTGGTCGTCGCGCGTGTTCCAGCTGAGCGGTTGGGCCTGGCTGCATCGCGTGCCCGACCACACCGTTGCCACCGCCCGCCCCTGGGCGTCGTACACCTCCACCCGGGCCGGCTCGGCCGCCCCCTCCACCGGCAGCATCCGGAAGCGCACGATCCCGGTCTCGAGCCGCGTGGGATTGGGGCCGAGCAGCTCGAGCCCGCCGGCCCGGGCACGCTGCGGGATGACACCGGCGACCGCGTCGAAGTCGAGCGACCGGCGCGCGTCCACCAATCCGTAACCGGAGTGCTGGTCCGGCGACGACGCGTGACTGGCGCCGGCCCGGAGCGCGAGGGCGACGGCGCGCGCCGACCACGACGGTCTGGCCTGCATGAGACAGGCGGCGACACCCGCCACCAGCGGGGTGGAGAACGAGGTCCCGCTGCCGCTGGTGTACTTGTTGGGGTCGCCCAAGGCCGAGACCAGCTCGTTCGAGACCCCCTGCGCGCACACGTCGGGCTTGGTCCGTCCGTCCGAGCTGGGTCCCCACGACGAGAACGACGCCACCGCGCCGGTGGCGTCGACCGCGCCGACCGCCACCACGCTGTCGCCGTTCGCGTCGGCGGGGGCGATCAGGTAGTGCCAAGGCGCGCTGCCCTCGTTGCCCACCGCGTTCACCACCAGGATGCCCTTGCTGGCGGCGATCTCGGCGGCCTGGGTGACCGTGGTGGTATGGCCGTTCATGTCGGCGTAGGTGTAATCGTCGGTGGCGTTGTCGAACGTCGAATAGCCCAGCGACGAGCTGATGATGTCGGCGCCGAGACTGTCGGCCCACTCGGCGCCCAGCTCCCAGTTGATCATCTCCTGCGTCGACTCCGAGACGTCCACCTCGGTGCGCGCCAGGGCGAACGTGGCACCGTAGGCGGCGCCCAGATAGGTGCCGGGCTTCATCCCGCCGATCAGCCCGTAGCAGAACGTGCCGTGCTGGAGACCGATGACCGCGGTGGTGTCCTGGACGCCCCACTGGTTGCGCACGAAGTCGCGTTGATGATCGAGCGGGATCACCCGGTCACGCAGGGCCTCGTGCTTGTCGAGGTAGTTGAAGCCATCGTCGAGCACCGTGATCAGCACGCCGGTGCCGGTGTACCCGCTGTCGTGCAGTGCGCTCACGTGGATCTGGTCGAGGGCGGGCTGGGTCAGACCCGCGTTCTCGGCGACACAGTCGAGGCCGAGACAGTTCGTGATCCGGGCGGGCCGGGCCCCGTGGAGATCGATCGCGCCCCCGATCATCGGATCGGGCGAGCGCCGGGCCCGCTCGACCGGCCGGACCGACGTCACGCCCTCGGTGAGCGCCAACGCCTCGAGCCGGTCACCGCTCACCCGGACCGCGGCACGGTCGAACCAGCGCGACACCGCGATCGGCTCGAAGCCGCCACTCTCGAGAGCCGCGATCCGCGCCGGATCCACCGGCAGGTCGCGGTAGTCCACCAGCGGCCACACGTGATTGCGCAGCCGTCGCACGAGGGCCTTTGGCGCGAGACGGGTGCGCGCCTCGGCGAGCCGTGCGGCGAGATCGGCCGGATCGCGCTCGCCCTTGTCGGCGAAGCCGACCCACACGGTGAACGACTCGCGCGAGCCGGCACGCGCGGCGGCGGCGAGACGCGGATCGAGACGGCTCGCCACCCGCGGATCCAGCCCCGGTGGCACGGCGGCGCGCGCCGGCGGCGCCGCGGCGGTCACGACGGCGAGCAGGGCGGGGAGCAGGGCGGACGCGGGTCGGGGGCGACGCATGGCCAACGAGTCTAGCACGCGTGACGGATGCTCAGACCGGCCCGGTGGGGGGCCGGAGCTCGGCCTCGATGCGCCCCACCTCGAGCCCGACCGCGTTGGTGATGTGCGGTCTGCGAAACGATTCCAACGCCCCCAGCTCGGCCGGTCCCAGCGCCCCGATCCCCTCCAGCACCGCCAGCACGGCGGGCTCGGTGGCGCGCGGCGCACCGTCCTCGCACTTGACCGCGACGCCGACCCCGCGCTCGGTCCAGGCCACGCACTCGAGCCCCTCGGCGCCGACCTTCGACACCAGCCGGCCGGCACACGCCGCCATGAGCTCGCTGCTGAAGCGGCCGTGTCCCCCCACCACGTAGGGGTGACGGGCCATGACGTCGCGGATGCGCGCGAGTGATCGCTCACGCGCGTCCCCGGTCGCCCGCGCCGCGGCCAGTCGCGCGTACGCGGTGGCCATCCCGGTCAGGGGCAGCGCGAACACCACCACGCTGCAGCCGTCGATGCCGGTCTGCAGCTGGTCCTCGCGGACTCCGCTGATCTCCGCCACGGTACGGCGCATGAGCCGCTGGAGCGGATGATCGGCGTGTTCGTAGCCCGCCACCGGCCAGCCCTCCGCCAGGGCCAGGGCCAGCATCCCGGCGTGCTTGCCGGAGCAGTTGTTGTACAGCGCGCCACGACCCTCGGGATGGGCGCGCATCTCGGCCAGACTGTCCGGGTCGAGGGGATCGTGGTAGCCGCACGCCAGATCGCGCTCGTCGCGCCCGATCCGCGCCAGAATGGACCGCACCAGCTCGATGTGGGCGCGGCTGCCGGTGTGCGAAGCGGCCATCACCGCCAGCTCGGCTTCGGTGAAGCCCCAGCGGTCGGCGTGCCCGCGCTCGACCAGGGGCAGGAGCTGGAACGGCTTGGCCGCCGAGCGCCAGGTCGTGTTCAGCTCGGGGTGCTCGGTCGTCTCGAGGACACGGCCGGCCACGTCACACACCACCGCCTGGACGCGGTGGATCGACTCGACGGCCGAGCCGCGGCGGATCTGGACGTCGAGACGGGACGGCATGATGGCGAGCGACGCCCGGTCCACGGACTTCAGCGGATCACGATGAAGCGGTTCTGCCGATGGAACGACCCCGAAGTCACCCGGAACATGTAGATCCCCGACGCCACGTCGAGCCCGTTGGAGTTCTTGAGGTCCCATCGTTCGAAGTCACGCACCGGGTCGTTGTGATCCAGCTCGCGCACCAGGTCCCCGGCGACGGTGAAGATCTGGATGTGGGCCTGTTTGGGAAGGTTGGTGAAATGCACCTCCGAGGCCCCGTTCAGGTCCCACGCCTCGGACGCCCGGTAGGGATTCGGCACCACCCAGACATCCTCGACGTTCGCGGTCGGCCCCGCGGTCGGCTCCACCGGAGCCGGGATCAGGTTCCTCGCCTTGTTGTTGAGATTGAGACAGTTCGCGGTGTCGGGATCCGTGCAGGTCGGATCCTTGACGAACAGGTCCTCGAAGTCGTTCTGGAGCTGGTTCCGCTTCTCGTAGGTGATCGTGTACCAGGTGCGGAAACCGTCGTGTGGTCCGGGCGGGCCGACCAGCACGAAGATCGAGTCGCCCCTGCTGGTGCATCGCCCGAACTCGTCCACGGTGCGACAGCGCTTGACGAAGTTCCCCGAGGAATCCGGATCCACGAAGCTGACCACACGCTGGTCGAGCGGCGTGCCGGAATTGATCCTCGGGAAATGCCACAGGAACAGGGAATCGCCGAGCTGCACCGAGAAACGACGGACCAGCTCGGCGCGGGAGGTGTCGGGCTGCCCGTTCACCACCGCGTTCATGATCCGATAGATCCGGTAGCCGCCGAAGTCGGAGCGCGCCTCCGCGGCCGGATCGCGCATCCAGCGCACCGTGATCGTGCGCGAGCGATGGGTGATGGTGTCACCCGGGGCGCCGGTGGACGCGTGGTAGATGCCCGGGTACGCCCAGATCGGGATGGTGGGGAAGCCGGCTTGCGCGCGCGCTCCCGGAGGGAGCGCGCACGCGACAACGAGGATCAGGGATGACACGACGACCGACCGCCACGCGGCCGGGCGGGGGGAACGAGGGGTCATGGTTACTCTCGTGTGGTACGGGAGAGGCGGCCGGGCCCGATCGGGCGCGTGGGCACCACGCGAACCTGGGGCGCCGCGTGGGCTCGAACGAGCATGGGATCGCGCGACACCGGGTCACGGGTGAGCCCCCAGAGCTCCTGGAGCACGAAGTCGACCAGGGCGATCTGCTGGACGCGTCGGAAATCCCAGATCGGGAACCCGGAGAACACGTTGTGTGAGAGGGAGTCGGCGGCAGCCGGGCCCTCCCGTCCGTGGTAGTAGGTCATGGACGGACGGTTCGGACCGGCCGGGCCACCGAGCGCCACGTACAGGGTGTCGAGGGTCGAGAACTGGGGCCCGTTCCCATCCGGACTGATGGCCTCGCGGATGAAGTCGCCGACCGTGATCACCTCGGCGGGGACGACGGTGACGTACCAGTCGTTGGGTGAGCGCAGTGGCGGCACCGGATCGTCGGGGTAGCTCGGATCACGCAGATCGAGCGAGAGGATCCCGGTGGTGTTCATGAGGCCGTAATTCGGCTCCTTGCCGACGGTCGGCTTGCCACCGCCACCGCCCCAGCCGCGTGACGGCGTGGTGCTCTTGAACGGGGCGATGTTGAAGTTCGCCTTCATGAGCAACGCCGACGAGATCCGCAGCTCCGACTGCCAGTGCGCGATGTCGAACATGTAACGACCCGGGACCAGCTCGAGGTCGGTCGCGGAGTAGATGCTCGGATCGCTGCCCCTCTTGTTCCAGTCCAAAAGGGTCGCCAGGGCGGCGCCGCCACCGCTCAACCAGACCGTCCCACCCTGCTTCACGTAGGTGGCGATGGTCGACGAGTGGTTGGGTCCCGACATGTACCGGAGCGACGACATGCCGGCCACCTGGTCGGTCGGCGCCCGGTCGAGTCCGGCCGTGTTTTGATCCGTCCACCACAGCACGTGCTTGTACTGCCCGAGTGTCGAGAGCGGCGTCACGCCGGTGATGTACTGGTAGGTGCTCAGGGTGTCGTAGTGGTAGCCGGCGAACACCCCCGGCATGGTGACGGTGCCGGCCGGGTAGCCCCGCCACGGGGCTCCGCCATGCGCGAACATGAACGTGTCGAGTTCGGCGCGCGATGGCCACGCCCCGGTCGGCGGATTGAGCTGCAGCACGCCACCGGGCCCCTTCGTGAACTGGTCCTTCGCGAACGCACGGAGGTCGCGCACCACCAGCAGCTCGTTGTTGAACGACGGGCGCACCACGGTGAAGTGGATGATCCCGATGCTGAGCAGACCGTTGTTGTCCTCGGCCTCGATGAAGAACAGATGGTCCGGCTTCACGGTCGGATCGAATGGGCCGACGGTCGCCGAGGTGTTGGTCAGCCCCCACGCACTCCAGTGGTACCAGTCGTCGGGCCCGGAACGGGGCGTCTCGTCGTCCAGCTCGAGCAGATCCATCACCCAGCGATACCGCCGCATCGCCGCTCCCGGTGGCGGGTCGGCGAACCAGTTGATGGTGATCAGCCGGTCGGCCGGGAACTCCACGTTGACATAGCGCGACGGATCGGTCGGCGAGCCACCGGTCGGATAGCGGTAGTTGAAGAACTCGTTGAACATGGTGATGATCGGCCCCAGTGTGCCGGCATAGCTCACCTTGAGGAGCAGCATGTTCTTGTCCGTGCGCCAGATCGGATCGTAGGCGCCGGCGTCGTCGAACCCGGTGACCACGAACAGGTACTGCTGCTTGGGCACCAGATCCGTGAACTGGATGTCGGTCGTGTCGGGGGGCAGCGAATCCCATGCCGTGCACGACGGACAGTGATCGCTCTTGTCGAAGAGCGGCGCGTAGAGCCTCCGGAACGAGTCCCGATTCGCGGTGGCGAATTGGATGAAGTCGGGGATCGCCGGGAAGTCCGGGTTGTGCGACGGGAACAGACGGAACTTGTACTGGATCGGCTTGCCGGTCAGACCGTCGGGGTCGGTGCCGGCCCAGGTGATGCGCACCGAGGGCGTGACGATCTGGCCGTCCTGGTTCGGCGTCGGGGTCTGGATCGAGATCACCGGCGCGGCGGTGTACGCGAAGAACGCGCGTGAGACCGTCTTCGACTGCATCCCCTGGTTGTCGACCGCGCGGATCGAGAACACGTGGAACTCGGAGGCGTAGGCGTTCCCGGTGGGCACCGGCTCGTCCGGCACCGGCGCCTTGAAGTAGATGACCTCCTCGTTCTTGGTCGTGGTGATCCACGAGGTGTCCGGGAGGTCCTCGTCCTTCGGATCGATCGCGTACAGGAAATGGTCGACACGGCCGTCGGGATCGTAGCCCACCCAGTCCATGCGGTAGGCATACACCTCGCGGCTCGTGCTCGACACCGGCGCGTGGGTGAGTCGCACCGTCGGTGCCTGGTCGGGCAGGAATTCCTTGGACAGGCTCTTGCTGCAGCCGCCCAGCGTCGTCGCGGCGGCCACGACCGCGAGCGTGGCCAGGACGGCGCGAACCGGGGACGGGCGATGGATGGAGGTGATCATGTCGGCATCTCCCCTACTTGGGACCCGGTCGGTCCAATACAGCGCTCGTGGGCGAGGGTGGCGCGTAGACGACGGGGATGCTCAAGGTGACGCATCGACCCGTGCCGCGGAACTCCTCGCACAGCAGACAGTCACACACCTCCACGTCGAGCGTCGCCGGTCCGGGCGCGAGCGGGGCGGTGATGATGAAGTTGATGTTCTCGGTGTTCGGACTGCCGACCGGCCAGGAAGCGTCGTGAACCACCAGGTCGTTGCCGCTGGTGTCCTTGCCGCGGAGGGTGATCCGGCGGCGCAGCGTGAGGACGTTGCTGGAATTCCCACGTGGCGTCGAGGGATCGACCGGGTCCTCGTCGAAGGCCGGCAGGTCGAGGGTCCAGTTGAGGTCGGTGAAGACGTGTCCGGGAAGCGGCGTGAAGGTCGGGAGGTTGGTCAGGAAGTATGGAGGCCGGTTGACGTAGAACGTCATCACCAGCGGCCGCAGCGAACAGTCCGACTGGCCGCGGTGCCCCGATTGCTGGTTGCCACAGTCCTCGACCAGCTGGTGCGGATCGTCCACCCGCTGGTCCCGCGATCCGTCGCCGTCCTCCGCCTTGGACAGCACGTAGGCCTTGCCCGAGAACGTCATCGGGTGGTAGACGGCGATCTTGGGCAGATCGAACACGTCGTTGGGATCGAAGAGCGGGAAGAGACCGGTTTGTGCGTAGCTCGACACGTATCCATCCTGGGTGGGATCGAGCAGCACCATGACCCGGGAGCGGAATCCGATCGGCGAGCCGTTCGGCGACTTGTCCGGCGTGAGCACGACACCGCCCGGGAAGCCGGGCAGACCCTCGGCGAGCGCGCTGACCCGGACCAGATACGGTGAATCGCGGTCGAAACCGCCGTTGAAGAAAATGGCGTACGAGTTCATGTGCACGGTGTCGAACTCCGCGCGATAGAACAGCGTGTCGTTCCAGAACTCGAGGAACGAGCGGTGTACGGCGCGGCGCGCCGGCAGGATGTTCACCGAGTCGGGGCTCATCAGGGTGCCCACGATCCCGGCCGGGCCGAGCGACGGGACGTACACGTACTTCTCGCCACGACCGTTGATCCGCCAGCTCGGGCTCGACGGATCCGGCCCCGCCCACCACGTGTCGGGGCTGAAATTGAGCTCGAAGCGCCGGGTGCTGTCGTTGGTGCCGCCCGCCTGGTCGATGGCCTTGAGCTTGAAGATCTTGGTCCCGGATGCGAGTGGAACGACGTCCGCACCCACCCCGGTGTGGTAGTCGGCGTGCGTCACCGTGCTCGGAACCCGCACGAAATCCGGCTCGTCGAGCTTGTAGGCGTATCCGGTGATGACGCCGCCTGGAATGGCCGGCCGGCTACTCCAGTTGAAGTGCATCGTCGAGTTCGAGGCAACGGTATCGCGCGGCAGCTTGTTCTGCGATCCCAGGTCCACGTCCTGGACGAAGAAGGTGTCCTGTCGGGCCGCCAGGTTGCCGCCCGCGTCGAGGAAGTAGGTCGTTCCGACGCCGTAGGACCCGTACTTGCGAATCCCGTTGGGACCCTGGATGAGCGGGATCGGAGGAAACTGGTCGAGGGCGGTGAACACGAAGCGCGCCGGGGTCGGGTCGGGCTTGCCCTTGTTGTCGACCGCGTAGATGTAGAACACATGCTCGCGGTCGGGAATGTCCTCGGCCACGTTGAAGATGAACGTGCTGTCGGTGCGGGTGATGTAGTGATAGTCCTGCGGCTTCGGACCCGGCAGCTGTGGCGGCTGCGTGAGACCCTCGGGAGGCGTGGGGACGGTCTCGGTCACCGCCCAGTAGAAGCCGGCCACCGCCCCGTCCTCATCGGACCCGGCCCAGTAGACGTGGAATCGCACCGGGATGAAGGACGGCGAAGGCTGGTTGCCGTTCTTGTCGAGGGTGATGGTGTCGAACGGCGCCGCGGTGATCCAGGTCTCGGGTGGTTTGTTGTCCTCAGTAGGTGGTGTGAGCGCCTGGCGGCAACCGGCGCCCATATATGCAGCCAAAAGGCAAAGAACGACCCCGACACGAAAGCGCATTCGCGCCCCCCAGCACGCCCAGTCGTTTGGAAGGGAAAGTACATGGACCCTAGCAATCGGTCCGATGGGCGTCAAGCGGGAACGCCACTTTCGTCAGGTGTCCGGGCGGTCATCGAGGGCTGCCCAACCTTCGATTCAACAGCGGCTTGCCGTCTCGCCGCGAGCCTCAGGGGCGGAGCAGGGTGAGCTTCCGCTCGCTGTGGAAGCTCGGGGTCACGATCCGGTAGAAGTACACCCCCGGATTGACCGACCGCCCGGCCGAATCGGTGCCATCCCAGACGAGCCGGTGCTCCACCCCACCCGCGAAGAGACGGTCGGCAAGGGTCCGGATCCGCCGCCCCGACACGTCGTACACCTCCACCCGGGCCTGCTCGGTGTGGACCAGCCCGAACACGATGCGCGCCTCGCCGCCCCGCATCGGATTCGCGGAGCCGAGCGCCAGGTGGTCACCCCACGGATGGCCGCCACCCGGTTGGTCACCGACCCCGACCGGCGCCGACAACGCCACGCAGTTCACGTCGGCGAAGAGCTGGGACAACGAGGCCAGCATGAGCAGCATCAGTCCGCCCCGGCTCTGGGTGTACCGGCTCCCCTGGTTGCGCAGACGCCAGGCCTCGAACAGCGAGCGGTGCGGATGGGTGGCCGACGCCGGGGCCCACACGCCGTTGATCCACGGCGGCGGCGAACCGGCGGCGCCGGGATCCTGGAGCCGGCTCGCGATCGCCGCTCCCGGCGTGCCGGGGGCCAGGTCCAGCACGTCGTTGTCGAGCGTGCACGAGTTGCCCAGACCGTAGACCCTGCCGGAGACGTCGAGCAGCGGATCGGGCACCAGGTCCACCACCGGGGTGGCGCTGCCGGTCAGGGCGCGGAAGTCCCCGCTCCGCAGCGTCGCCCCGAAGTACGAGCCCAGGAATCCCGGGTGGCCGTGCGTCCCCTCGAGCGACTCGGCGAGGTTGCGACCGAGCGCCCAGACCGACCGTGGGAGCGCGGTGCCGGCCGGAGCGGTGACGAAGTCCTCCAGCAACGCGATGTCGCCGTCGGTGTGCTCGGCGTACGGTCCGAGCAGCGCTGCGCCACCGGCGCCCAGGTCGCCGGTGTCGAGCACCAGGGTGCGATAGAACGCGCGCAGAACCGCGCCGATCGGACCGTTGGTGGCCAGCCGGCCGGCGTCGAGCCCGGCACCCCCCGAGGCGGCGAGCCGGTCCCCCAACGACACCGAGGTGCCGCCCGACTCGGCGCCACGCACCTGGAACATGTCCCACATCGTGCCCGGCTGACCGAGATGCGCGCGCACCGCCATGTCGGGGTCGCCGCCGTTCATCGGGTCCACGCCGCGTCGCGGATCCTGGTCGCCACGCGCGTGCCAGCCATTGTGCGCGCCCCAGCGCTCGGGGCGGGTGCCACCCACCGTGTCCATCGCCGCCACCCAGTCCATCTCGTCGCCGCGACGATCGCTCCAGTCCACGAACAGCATGCAGGCCATCCCCGCGCCGCCATACGCCGGATCCTTCCAGCGGTCGGGCAGCACCGAGAACTCCTGCCAGCGGTGACCGTCGAGATCGTCCATCCACGGCTGGGGCACGATGCGCATGGTGTCGGGCGCGAGCCAGCCCACGCTCGGGGTGGCGAGATCGGAGCGGCGGAAGAAGTACTCGACGTGCGACCCGGCGGTGAGCAGCCCGTCGGGGATGATCTTGGTGTACTCGCGGGTCCAGCCCGGCAGACCGGGCAGCTCGGCCGGATCGAGACCCGAGCCCGGCGCCAGCGCCCACGCGGGTGGGTACGCGCCTCCACCACAGGTGATGTTGCTCGCGTCGACCGGCGTTCCCGGGGTCGGCGAGATCAGGAAGCAGCGCGGCTTCGGGATCCCGAGCGTGGCGATCTTGGGGTCCTGCTCGTGCAGCATGCTCGCCCAGCGTCCCGGGGTGAGTGCGGCGACGTTGCCGTGACCACTCTCGGGGAACAGGTTGAGCTCGGCGGTGTCGCAGCGGGCGCTGTTCCAGACGTTCGGATCCCACGAGTCGTCGGGATGTGGAACGCCCGGGGTGACACCGTCCATCGGGGCGCCGGTGCCGAACACCCCGTCGTCGGCCATGTAGGTGCCCCAGAACGAGCCATCCCCGGGCGACGCGGCCACCCTCGGGAATACGTCGGGGCTCTGGGCCACCCCGCTCCCGCGGTCGCCGATCACCACGTAGTCGCCGGGGCCGGGCAGGATGCGGAACACCAGGTCGACCCGGATCCCGGAACCGGGGGCCGACACGACCGCGGTGTCACCCGGCACCGCGAGCCGCGCGAGCCCGTCGCTCGGGGCGGTGTTGCGCGCCGTTCGCACCTGTGCGGCGCAGGTGTCGAACGCGAGCCCGCCATAGGGGAGGAGCGCGTTGAACAGCGTGGTGTCGGCGGTCGACGGGAACGCGTCCGTGAACAGGTCCCAGGGCACCACCGACAACGCCGGTGGTGTCGCGGCATGGATGAACGCCAGCGACAGGTTGTCGAAATGGATGCCCGCGTCGCGCCCACCGGCCGGCGAGCAATCGCCCGCCGAGAGCGGCAGCGCGAAGCAACGGGTCACGTGCTGCAGGTACACGCGCATCGAGTCGGGCACACCGCTCGCGTTGGTGGTGACGATGCCGTCGTCGAAGCGCGCTCCACGCGAGATCACGGTGAGACACTGGGTGCCGGTGTAGCTCGACACCACCGACGGGAAGCGGATCTCGCCCCATCCCGAGGCACCGTTGGCCTGCCGGGCGGGCCAGCTCTGCCACCCCACCTGCCAGTAGTTGCCGTCGACGCTCCCCTTGAGACCGCCGGTGAAGAGATCGAGCACCAGCTGGATGTCGGCGGCGTCGGCGATGTCGCGGTCGATCCCCTGGCCGTTGTAGTCGCCGGGACCGTTCGAGCACAGGTTGACGGTGGGCGATCCCAACAGGTCGTGCCGGTCCTGGAACGCGGTGCCCGTGGTCCCGCCCGGTCGCTCCTGGTGGTCGTGGTCACCGGGCGTGACGACATGACCGACCAGGTCGCAGGTTCGGGACGGCGAGGTGGTCGCGCCGCACGGGTCGGCGAACGGCAGCGTCGAGACGTCGTGCACGTGGAAGTAGATGCCCGGCGGCTTGCCGGTCGCGTGCCACGCGCTCGACGTGGGCGCCAGGTCGTCGATCGCGTCGGGCGCCTCGAAGTCGCCAAAGGACGGATCCCAGCCGTTCGCGATCACGTCATCGACGATCGCCGCCCCGGCGGTGCCCGAGCTGAAGTCGCGGCGCACGCCGTAGTCGCCGTCGTCGAACCCGCGGTTGGTCTTGACGCGGAAGACCAGCCGCACGTATCCGAGGTCGCCGATCCCCTGCGAATCGATGATGTCCTGCACCAGCGTGCCCGGACCGCCGGGAAGACTCACCGAGAACCCCTGGTTCTCGTGCACCCCCGCGACGCTGAGCAGCTCGGCGTAGGGGTGGTCGATCGCGATCACCTCCGAGAACCAGCGCCGCAACGGGTCGTACACCCCTCGCGGGTTGCCGTCGGAATAGACACACGAGTACTCCACCACCGGCGCCCCGATGTACACCATGAACGAGTCGACCGGCGCCGTGGCACCCGCGTCGGTGCTGCTGATGAAATTGCCGTCGAACGGAGTCGGGGCCTTGAGGGGATCCCGGTCGAACCAGCCGATGCGCACGTCGGGGGCCGTGACGGCGCGGGTGTCCATGTGGGTGCTCCAGCGGAAGCTCAGATCGAGCCCGCTACCGTTCGGCACCTCGATGTCGCGGTACAGCATCTGGTCCCACTGGCTGCCGTAGCCCGGAAAGTTCCGGTCCGTGCCCTCCGGGCTCAGAGCACCGGTGAGCACACCCGGTGTCATCGAGCTGGCCCGCTCGACGACGTCCGCGTTCACGGGATTGCCGGTGACCGGATCGGTCACGGTGAGATCGCCCGGGGCGCGCAGCCCGCACCAGGCGGAGTAGCCGCCGTCCAGCGGCACCCACTCCACGCCCGGTCCGGGCACGACGGTGCCGGTGTCGGGAAGTCCCGGGACGTTGGCTCCGGGGTCGCGATGCCAGTAGCCGACCACGCCGAACGTGCGTTTGGGCGAGCCCTGGTTGATCGCGTAGCAACCGAGATTCCCGTAGTCGAGACCGTGCGAGGAGCGCTGCAGATCGCTCACCGTGACCCCGCCGGTGGTGCCGATGCCACGATTGAGAGGCCACCACCCCTGCAGCGAGTCGATCTCGCCGGGATTGAAGCGATCCCAGTCCCAGTACCCGTTGTTGTTGGCGTCGTGGGGACCAAAGCGTCCCATCACCCGATTGTTTCCACGTCCGACGTGCCACGGGCCGTCCCCACCAGGGGTGCCGGGCAGCGACGTGGCGCCCACCACGTGGCCGATGTAGACCGTGTCCGGATCCACCCCGATGAGCGTGGTCGAGAAGTGCCCCGCCCTCGTGGCGGCAGCCCGGGCCGGCGCGGCGAGCCCGGTGGGCTCGACCACCGGGTCCAGGTCGGCATGGGCGCGGGTGGCGATCGCGAGCGCCGTGAGCGCGGCGAGCCAGCGGCGCGGGTGGTGACGCGCGGGCCCCTGGATGAGGCGCATGGGGGGTCTCGGCTCCGGGATGCGATGAGCGTGGCGAGATGTCCGGTGGCAGCACCCGGGCGGTGGCCGCGACGCCGGGGCGGGGTCTGGGGCGAAGCTCCGGCGTCCAAATAGGTTAGGGAGCGCGCCAGGCGTAGTCAACGCCCATTCCGGTCCTGTCGGAGATGCCCGATCGGGAGCCTGGTCTTGCCGGAGATGCCCGATCTGCGGCAAGACTGGGGTGGCCTCCTCGGGCCATTGCCCCATGCACCGGGGCGCGGAGCGGTGACCTCATCGCGGTGCATCGCGTTCGCGCGTCAGAGGCAGGGATGCCGGGCGCGAACGCGGCTGCAGTGGAGCCGAGCAGGATGCGAGGCGGAGCGTGCCGCGAAGGAGGGTCACCGCGTAGCGAC
>JBIOKD010000059.1:0-13265 GCA_044451485.1 Candidatus Eiseniibacteriota bacterium
CGGCCCGGCTACCCGAGCCGGGTCGACACGGTGTGGGTGGCCGAGCTCAAGAGCGAGTACTACCCCGACACGCCGATGCTCCCGGTCGGCGAGATCACGCACGACCGGCTGTCGGTCGAGATCATGCGTGGCTGCACGCGGGGTTGTCGGTTCTGCCAGGCCGGCATGATCAATCGCCCGGTGCGCGAGAAGCCGGGGCAGCAGGTGGTGGAGGAGGTGTTGCGGGGTCTGGCGGCGACCGGTCTCGAAGAGGTGTCGCTGATCTCGCTCAGCACCACCGACCACACCCAGATCGTCGAGCAGGTGGCGGCACTCGCCGACGCGTTGTGCTCGTCGCGGGTGCAGCTGTCGCTGCCCTCCACGCGGCCCGACAACGTGCCGACCGAGGTGGCCAAACGGATCGCGGCGCAGAAGCGTGGCTCGATCACGCTGGCGCCGGAGGCCGGCAGCCAGCGCATGCGTGACGTGATCAACAAGAACCACACCGAGGAGGAGCTGCTCACCTCGGTGGGAACCGCCGCGCGTGAGGGCTACACCGGCGCCAAGCTGTACTTCATGTGCGGGTTGCCGACCGAGACCGACGACGACCTGCGGGCGATCCTCGACCTGGGACACAAGGCCTGGGAGCGCGCGCGTGCCGAGGGCCGTCACGATTTCCGGGTCACGGTCAGCGTGTCGCCGCATGTGCCCAAGCCACACACCCCGTTCGCGTGGGCGGAGCAGGTGTCCACCGCCGAGCTGAACCGCCGTCTCGGGGTGCTGCGCGAGGCGGCGCGTGGCAAGCGTGTGACGCTCAAGTACCGGGACGCGGAGACCTCACTGCTCGAGGGCGTGTTCACCCGCGGCGATCGCCGTCTGGGCGAGGCGGTGGAGCAGGCGTGGCGGCGGGGATGCCGCTTCGACGCATGGAGCGAGCACCTGAAATTCGGGACCTGGATGCAGGTGTTCGCCGATCTCGGGATGGACCCGGAGCGCTATCTGCTCGAGCGCTCGACCGAGGTCGAGCAGCCGTGGGACCACGTCCAGTCCCCGGTCACCAGGAAGTTCCTGGTGCGCGAGAAGCTCAAGGCCGATCGCGCCGGTATCACCGACGACTGTCGTCTCGAGGACATCTGTTTCTCGTGCGGTGTGGCGGAGTGCCCGCAGCGGCCGTGGGTCAAGCAGCCCCACGCCCCGGTGGACCTCGCGGCCGCGACCGCCGTGGTCGCCCCCAGCTTCGGGCGACGCAAACGCGGCGTGGACGGCCGCGCGCCGGTGGTGATGCCGGCGTCACGCTCGTCCAACGGCACCGGACCGTCGGGCATCTCGACCAGCACGCGGTTCAGGATCGTGTTCGAGAAGGGGGCGGGGATGCGGTTCACCTCGCACCTCGATCTCATGCGGACGTGGGAGCGCGCGCTGCGCCGCTCCGCGCTGCCGCTCGCTTTCACCCAGGGGCATCACCCGCATCTTCGGATGTCGTTCGGTCCGCCGTTGCCCCTGGGCCATCGTTCCCGGTCGGAGGTGTTCGACCTCGAGCTCACCCGGCCGCCCGGCGTCGACCTGAAGGATCGGCTCGACGCGGTGCTGCCGGAGGGGCTGCGGGTCGTCGCGTGCCGGCCCATTCTCTTCAAGACTCCCTCGCTCATGAGCCAGCTGGGCGGCGCGAGTTATCGCGTCCGCTTCCCGGGCAGCTACTTGGCGGAGGCCGGTCTCGATCCCGCGACGCTGCTCGCGACGCTCGAGAACGGCATCGCCGGTCTGCTCGACCGGGACCACGTCGTGGTCCGCCGGCAGGGCGAGGACAAGGCCCGTGAATTCGATGCCCGACCCTCCATCGCCGCCCTCGAGGCGGACGATGCCGAGGCTCCGGCGGTCCTCGACGCGCACATCCGATTCGTGCCGCGCGCCGTGGTCCGCCCGGAGGAGCTGGTGGCGCTGTTGTTGCCGGCCGGGGACGCACGCGCGCTCGATGTGGAGCGCACCGCCCTCTGGACCGAGCACGACGGCCGCCGGCTCGACCCGCTCGCGCTGCTGGCGTTGCGGACGTCGGGTTAGAGTCGCGAGCCACTGCCGGCGGCCACGCGCCGCCACGGTGGGACCGTGAGACAAACGATCATCATCAACGCCGATGCATACGAAACCCGCATCGCGATCCTCGAGGACGACGAGCTGGCCGAGCTGCTCGTCGAGCGCTCCGAGCACCGCCGCAGCGTCGGCGACGTCTACAAGGCGCGGGTCAATGCCGTGTTGCCCGGCATGCAGGCGGCCTTCGTCGAGATGGGTCTGGCGAAGACCGGCTTCCTGCACGCCTCCGACCTCGCCGACAACCTGAGCGAGCTCGAGGACCTGTCGGACGTCGAGGACGGTGGCGACAAGGGCCGGCGACGCCGCGGACCGGTTCCCAAGATCGAGGATCATCTGGTCAAGGGCCAGGAGATCCTGGTGCAGATCACCAAGGAGTCGATCGGCACCAAGGGGCCGCGGGTGACCCAGCAGATCAGCCTGCCCGGTCGCTTCTGTGTGCTCATGCCCGGGGTGGACCACGTCGGCGTGTCACGCCGCATCGAGGATCGCGCCGAGCGGCAGCGCATCAAGGCGATCATCGCCGATCTCAAGCCCAAGGGGCTCGGTCTGATCGCCCGCACCGCGGGCGAGGGCAAGGGCGACGCCGACTTCGCGGCCGACGTCAAGTACCTGACCAACCTGTGGCGGAAGATCGAGCGCAAGGCCACCGCTTCACGCGCGCCGGCGCTGGTGCACCGCGAGCTGGAGATGACCGCGGGGCTCATCCGCGACCTGTTCACCGAGGACGTGGACGAAGTCATCATCGACGACAAGGAGTCGTTCGCCGAGATTCAGCGCTATCTCAAGACCGTGTCCCCGGAGCTCTGTGACCGGGTCCAGCTCTACAAGGGACGCGAGCCGATCTTCGACGCGTTCAACATCGAATCGCAGATCGAGAAGACGTTCGAGCGCAAGGTGTGGCTCAAGAAGGGCGGCTACATCTGTGTCGACCATGCCGAGGCGCTGGTCGCGATCGACGTCAACACCGGCCGGTTCACCGGCAAGAAGAACCAGGAAGAGACCATCTTCCGCACCAACATGGAGGCGGCGCGCGAGGTGCCGCGCCAGCTCCGATTGCGCGACATCGGCGGCATCATCGTGGTCGACTTCATCGACATGGAGAGCGAGGCCAACAAGCGCGCGGTGCTGGACGAGCTGCGCACGGAGCTGCGCAAGGACCGGGCCCGCACCAAGGCGTTCGCGGTGTCGGACCTGGGCTTGATCGAGATGACGCGTCAGCGCGAGCGGCCGAGTCTGCTCCATTACTACAGCGAGGACTGCCCGAGCTGCGGTGGTCTCGGCAAGGTGCCGAGTCACGAGACCATGCTGGTGAAGCTCGAGCGCGCCATGCGGCGGGTCTCGGCGATGGGCACCGAGAAGCGCATCATCCTCAAGGTGGCGCCCGAGGTGGCGCTCTACTTCGTGGAGCGGGAGGCGCGCCGGTTCAACGAACTGGAGAAGCGCTTCAAGCTGTCGGTGGATCTCAAGGACGATCCGGCGCTCAAACGCGGTGAGATGAAGATCCTCACCGACAAGAAGCAGGATCTGACCAAGCAGGTGGTCGGGGCCGTGCCGGCGACGTAGATCGGCTACGGCACCACCTTGCGGAAGTTGATCGGACGTTGCAGCGACTCGAAGCCGCTGCGCGAGATCGGATCGACCTGCGCGATCACCCGCTCCAGCCCCCGCATGCCGTTGAGGTCCTGCACCACGACGTTGGAGGGTGGCGGCTCGTTCACCACGACCAGGATCCGGGCCGGGATCGACACCATGTTCCACGCCTGGCACGCGCCACGCGTCGGCGGGTAACCGGGAAGGATCACGATCAGGTCGCAGTCGTTGGGCAGACGATCCAGTTCCTGGAGATTGGCGTACTCCGCCGGCCACTGCGGCAGCGCCAGCACCACGTGGACGACGTCCGGGAGCTGGTTCAAGTCGGCCAGCTCGGCGCGGGTGGGGACCCGCGTGAACTGCACGGTGGTGCCGAGTCGCATGTCGGTGCGGTCGATCACCAGCGGCGTGCCGAACCCCTCAGGGCCGGTGACCCGGTTGACGTCGAAGGGGCTGCCGAGCGGCGAGTGCGTCTCGGGCGGGGTCTCGGCCGCGGGACGCGGCGCTCCGCTCATACAGCCGGCCAGCACCCCGAGCGTGAATACCGCGAACACCTGTCCGGCTCTCATCGTGTCCCCCTGGTCCGTCACGTAGGCGAGAACGTGGCTCGAAGCGGGGGCTCCGGATCGCGAGCCGGCAGCCACCACGCGCACCGACCCACCTTACTTCATCCTTGAGACGGGGCGGAGGCGGGACTAGCGTCCAAGTCATGCGCGACGCGGACGTGATCGTCATCGGTGGTGGCGTGATGGGCTGCTCCACCGCCTGGCATCTCCGCGAGGACGGTGTGACCGGGCGCATCGTGGTGATCGAGCGCGATCCCGACGACGGGCGCTCGTCCTCGATGCGTGCGATGGGCGGCATCCGCCAGCAGTTCGCCTCGGCGGTGAACGTGGCCCTGGTGCGTTACAGCGTCCGCTTCTGGCGGGCCTTCGACGAGCGGATGAGTGACGCAGGTCATGTCGCGCGCGCGAACTTCCGCCCGCGTGGCTACCTGTTCCTGGCCGACGACGGCAACGCCGCGTCGCTGGAGGCGCGTCTGGCGAGGATGCGTGACGCGCGCGCCCGGGTCGAGCGTCTGGAGCCCGCCGAGGTGGCGCGACGCTGGCCCGGTATCGCCACCACCGACCTGCGCTTCGCTCTATTTGGCCCCGAGGACGGCTACGCCAATCCACGCGAGGTGCTGCGTGGCTTCCGCGCCGCGGCGCGGGCGCGGGGCGTCGAGTTCGTGACCGCCGAGGCGACGGCGATCGAGCGCCGCGGTGGACAGGTGTCCGGCGTGCGACTCGCCGCCGACGCGGTCATCGACAGCGCGGTGGTGGTGATCGCCGCCGGCGCGTGGTCGGCGGCGATCGCGCGCAGCGTGGGGATCGAGCTGCCGATCGCGCCCCAGCGCCAGCACCTGTTCCGCGCCGCGCTCGCCGAGCCGTGGCCCTACCGCTTCCCGATGACCGTGGATCCAACCGGCGTCCACTGGCGTCACGAGGACGACGATCGGGGCAGCGACCGCGATGTGGTCATCGTGGCGAGGACACGCGCCGACGAGCCGGTGGGTGAGTGCATGGAGCCCGATCTGTCGCGGTGGGCGAGCGAGTTCCTGCCGCCGATGGCGCGGCGGGCGCCGGGGCTCGCGTCGGTCGAGTTGCTCGAGGGCTGGGCCGGATTCTACGAGGTGACCCCCGATCACAATCCGTTGCTCGGCGCGCATCCCGCGCTCGGCGGACTCCACGTCGCGGCCGGGTTCAGCGGTCACGGACTCATGATGTCGCCGGCGGTCGGCAAGGTGATGTCGGAGATCGTGCGTCTGGGCCGCGCCGAGCTGACCGACGTGAGCATGCTGGCGCCGGATCGCTTCGACCGCGGCGCCCCGTTCGAAGACGGGGCGATGATCTGACCTGAAGGCGGTGCGAACGGGCCGACCGGCCTGTGGTGGGCCCCGGGGTCGGCCGCACGATGACGAGCCCCCGGCCCGCCCGTCTTGACCGCGGTGCCAAGGGCATGGTAGAAAACTGCGTTCCGCGCCCCCGCCGAAACCCGCCGCGAGCTGCTCCGCGGGGTTGTCGTATCGCCTGAAGCGGATGGCGCAATCCCAAGTGCATCAAGGAGAAACGATGTACGCCATCGTCAACATCAACGGCATCCAGACCAAGGTGACCCCGTCCGAGGTGCTGGACGTGCCGCGGCTCACCGGCGAACCGGGTGCGAAGCTGGTCTTCGATCAGGTGCTGGTGTTCTCGGATGGCGACCGCATCGCCGTCGGCCAGCCGACGGTCCAGGGCGCGAAGGTCACCGCGGAGGTGGTCGAGCATCTGCGCGGCGAGAAGCTCCGCATCTTCAAGTTCAAGCGCCGCCGCGAATATCGTCGTCGTCGCGGTCACCGCGACGAGCTGACGCGCATCAAGGTGTCGGCCATCCAGGCATGAAGCGGCCCGTGTCGCGTCGCGTCTCGGTCCCCGCGACGCGCTGACACGCACCGGGGTTTGCGTAGTCCCAGCTTCGAATAGGAGTCGTCGTGGCACACAAGAAGGGTCAATCTTCCTCCAAGAACAACCGCGAGTCGAACGCACAACGCCTCGGGGTCAAGCGCTACGGCGGTGAGCGTGTGAACGCCGGGACCATCATCGTGCGCCAGCGTGGCTATAAGGTGCACCCGGGGACGAACGTCGGCGTGGGTCAGGACGACACGCTATTCGCCCTGGTCGATGGGCACGTGAAGTTCACCCGTTACGGCCGCACCCGCAAGCGCGTGCACGTGACCCCGCTGGTGGCGACGACACGGTAGGCGCGCGGCGAGCGACGCGGGCACGCCCGCGACGCGACGAGCGAGTCCGAACACGGCGCCACGCCGCCGGCGGCCCACGGGCCCGGGCGGTGTGGCGTTCCGGCTTTCAACGGGCGCCACGCGCGCACGCCACGCGTCGCGACGCCGCAACCGAGACCCCTTCCGACCCCTCATGAGGAGGTTCGTGTGAAGAACAAGGTCGCCGTCATCGGTGCCGGCAACGTGGGCGCGAGCGCCGCGCTCTACATCGCCGAGCGCGGGCTGGCCGACGTGGTGCTGATCGACCGTCCCGAGATGGATGGCATGCCCCAGGGCAAGGCGCTCGACATGCAGCAGGCGGCGCCGCTGTGGCACAAGGGCGGCCGGGTCGATGGCGCCGCCGACCTCGCCGCGGTCAAGGGCTCGGACGTGATCGTCATGACCGCGGGATTCCCCCGCAAGCCGGGCATGTCGCGAAGCGATCTGCTCAAGGCCAACGCCGACATCATCCGCCCCGCCGCCGAGGCGGTGAAACAGCACGCCCCGAACGCGATCGTGGTGGTGGTCACCAACCCGCTCGACGTCATGACCTGGCTCTTCTGGAACACCACCGGCTTCCCCAAGCAGCGGGTGCTGGGCATGGCGGGGATCCTCGACTCGGCGCGCTTCCGCGCCTTCCTGGCGATCGAGCTCGGCATCTCGGGGGCCGACATCCAGGCGATGGTGCTGGGCGGACACGGCGATTCGATGGTGCCGGTCACCCGTTACACCACCGCGGGCGGCATCCCGGTGGAGGAGCTGATCCCGGCCGACCGGCTGGCGCAGATCGTCCAGCGCACGCGGGACGGCGGCGCCGAGATCGTGAAGCTGCTCAAGACCGGATCGGCCTACTATGCACCGGCGATGTCGGCGGTGGAGATGGTCGAAGCCATCCTCACCGACCAGCGGCGGGTGGTGCCGTGCTCGGTGATGCTCGAGGGCGAGTACGGTCTCAGCGGTTTGTTCATCGGTGTGCCGGTGGTGATCGGCGCGCATGGTGTCGAGAAGATCGTGCAGCTCAAGCTGTCCGCCACCGACCAGGCCGCGCTGGCCAAGTCGGCCAAGGACGTGTCGGACATGATCGCCGAGCTCAAACAGCCGGTGTGAGCGACGTGCGGGCACGACGCGCCGCGCCGGTCACACGGCGCGGCGCGTTCGCGCCGGAGGTGCCATGCCGTTGATCCGCGGAGTCTCGGACACCGCACGCTGGGTCGCGATGTACCGCGCCATCGAGAGCGCCCGCCCGGACGCGCTGTTCCGCGACCCCTATGCCGACCGGCTGGGCGGCGAGGTCGGCCGCCGCATCCTGGATGGGATCCCGGAGGGCCGGCGCTGGGGCTGGCCGATGATCGTGCGTACCGCGGTGATGGACGAGATCATCCAGCGCGAGGTGGAAGGCGGCGTGGACACGGTGGTGAATCTCGCCGCCGGGATGGACATGCGTCCGTTCCGTCTCGATCTGCCGTCGTCGCTGCGCTGGGTCGAGGTCGATCTCCCCGAGATCCTCGACGAGAAGATCGGGCTCGTGGGCGGGGAGCCGGCGCGTTGTCGTCTGGAGCGGATCGCCGCCGATCTTAGCCAGACGGGGGAGCGCCGCGACGCGCTACGTCGCGCGGTCGGCGACGCCACGCGGGCGCTGGTGGTGTGCGAGGGGCTGCTCATCTATCTCGAGCCGGCGCAGGTCGCGGCACTCGCCGATGACCTCGCGGCGGTGCGCGGCGTGCGCGAGTGGCTCATCGACCTGGCCAGCTCGCGTCTGCTGTTGTGGATGTCCAAGCGCTGGGGCAAGGTGGTGGCGGAGGGCGGGGCGCCTTTCCGTTTCGCCCCCGAGCAGGGCACCGCCTTCTTCGAGCCGCACGGCTGGCGGGAGCGCGAGTTCCGCAGCGCCCTGGACGAGGCCCGGCGTCTGAATCGCGAGATGCCCGGCGCCTGGGTCTATCGGCTGATGGCCGTGTTCCAGCCGCCCAAGATGCGCGCCGTCATGCGTCGCTTCTCGGGCTACGTGCTGCTCGAGCGGGCCGCGGAGCGGTAGATGAACGAGCTGGTGCTGGGCGTCATCCCGTCGCGCTACGCGGCGCAACGCTTCCCGGGCAAGCCGCTGGCGCCCTTGTGGGGCAGGCCGATGCTGCGCCATGTCTGGGAGCGCGCGCGCGCGGTACCGGGACTCGACGAGCTGCTGATCGCCACCGATGATGCGCGCATCGCCGAGGCGGCGCGTGGCTGGGGCGCGGCGGTCGAGATGACCTCGCCCGAGTGCGCGAGCGGGACCGATCGTGTCGCGGAGGTGGCGCGGCGCCGGCCGCGGGCCGCGATCGTGCTCAATCTGCAGGGCGACGAGCCGGAGCTGGACAGCGAGGCGGTGGGGCGGCTGGTGGCGGGCATGCGCGCGGCACCCGGGGTGTCGATGGCGACTCTCGCGCACGTCGAGGCGGACTCGTCCGTGCTGGCGTCGACGGACGTGGTGAAAGTGGTGCTCGACACGCATGGCGACGCCCTGTACTTCAGCCGCGCCGATCTCGCGGCCGGCTCGCGCGGCGGTCCCGCGCTGCGTCACGTCGGGGTGTACGGATTCCGTCGTGAGTTCCTGCTCGAGTTCGCGTCGTGGCCCCCCGGCGAGCTCGAGAAGGCGGAGCGTCTCGAGCAGCTCCGCGCGGTCGAGCGTGGCGTGCGCATCCGGGTGTTCACCGGGACCCGGCCATTCTCCGGGGTGGATACGCCGGAGCAGCTCGCGGCACTCGAGGCGCGGGGGCCGAGAGTCTGACACGGAGCGGCGTTTCGTTGCGACGGCCTACGACGCTAAAGAGAGTTTCGCGACGTGGCGCGGACGATGATGGACCGAGCAGTCCACCGCGCGCCGGCACGACATGCTTCGCGATCGCCTAATTCACGATCGTCGGGTCGAGGCCGCGACGCCCATGAGTCTTCGTGTCGCGCGGCACGACGGCGCGGGCTCCTGTATCTCGAGCCGAGCCATGGACATCGATTTCACTTGACGCGTTCGCGCGCGACTTCTCTCGCACCGTACCACCCGATTTCGCAGGACGCTGCCACCCGTCGATGGTCTGGCGTACGCAGCGCATCGCGGGGCGGAATCCCCGAAACGCGTCTGGCCTCTTGCGGTGCGCTCTCGGGGCGTCCACGAGCGTCCGAGATGCTCGTGCTAGAAATGGCTCTGCCCCCGCGACATCCGCCCCCGTCGCGGAGTTGTTCATGAAGAGCTTTTCCCGTTCGTACCTGTCGGACGCCGCACTGCTCCAGGATTTCGGCTCCCGGCTCTCGCTCGATCAGAGCAACACGGCCGAGCTCCTTGCCACCATGGCCGAGATCGACGTCCGCAAGCTCTATCTGCCCGCTGGCTATCCCTCGATGTATGCCTACTCGGTCGGTCACTGGCACATGTCGGAGGACGTGGCCTACAAGCGCATCCGGGCGGCTCGTGCGGCACGGCGATGCCCGGCGCTCTTCGTGGCGCTGGAGAAGGGGCGACTGCACCTGGCCGCTGTGGTGATGCTCGCACCGCATCTGAGGCGTGAGAATGCCGCGGAGCTGATCGCGGCGGCCACCCACCGGACCAAGGCCCAGATCGAGCTCCTGCTGGCGCAGCGATTCCCGCAGCCGGATCTGGTCACGAACATCGCGCCGGTGCCGGCTCCTTCGAGCGCTCCGGAATGTTCAGGACTTGCTTGTGATACAAGGGCACAACTGGCCCCGGGGCCAGTTCATGAGCCGCATGAGCCGGCTCAACCCGCCCCGGAGCGAGTGACCGAGCCACCACCGGCCCGGGTCACCCCGCTCGCGCCGCAGCGCTTCGCCATGCAGCTCACGATCGATGCCGAGACCCGCGAACTCCTGCGTGACGTACAGGCCCTTCTCGGGCACACGGTCCCGTCGGGAGACCTCGCCGTCGTGCTCCGCGAGAGCCTGCGCCTGGCGAAGCTCGCGCTCGAGAAGCGTCGCTTCGCCAAGGCTTCGGTGCCCCGCCCCAGTCGCCGTACCAAGAGCGCGAGGCATATCTCCGCTCACGTGCGCCGCGAAGTCTGGCATCGCGATCAAGGCAGGTGCACGTTCGTTTCCGACAGCGGGCACCGCTGCGAGTCCCGCACGAGACTCGAGTTCGACCATGTGACGCCGGCGGCGCGGGGAGGCGAGGCGACCGCCGACAACATCCGGCTTCGATGCCGGGCACACAATCAGTACGAAGCCGAGCGCGTGTTCGGCGAGCGCTTCATGCGAGGCAAGCGCGAGCGGGCAGGGCTGGGATCGATCGAGCGACGCGCAGGATAGAGCCACGGCGGGAAGCAGGCGAGGGCAGGGATCGATCGAGCGACACGCAGGATTGAGCCACGGCGGGAAGCGGGCGAGATGCTCGACAGCAGCGACGCAATCTCGACATTCGCGCGATCGAAGGTCGCGGGAAGAGGCAGATCCGGACGGCGACAGCGGTCGAACCCGGTCTACCGCCCCCAGCTCGCCGCGGTGAGCCCCGAGCCCCCGTCGGCCCAGTGGCGCGCCGTGCGATAGCGCCCGACCGAATGCCATACGTCGAGGTCCACGGTGTCGCCTACGGCCGCGAACGCGCGCCGCGCGTCCTCGCGCCGACCGGCCTGCCACGCCAGCAGCGCCCGCGCGCTGCGCGGATGACGGGAGAGCGGATGGTGCCGCTCCCACGCGTCGAGACCACGCGCGGTGAGCTCCCACGACAACGTCGGGCTGTCCCGGAAGAGGGTGTCGGTGTAGCGGCTCTCGTCGGTGACGATACGGGCGTAGATCTCGACCCCGAGACTCTCCGGCAACACCGTCACGGTCTCACCGGTGAACTTCTCCCACTGTCCGGGCACACCGTACCAGCGGGGCAGCAGATGACCGGCCATGCCGACGTAGAAGCGGGGGTCGTCGGGGAAGCGGGCGATCGCCTCGTAGAAGGTGGCGCGGTAGGCCGAGTCCTGCTCCTCGCCGAGTCCGTGCAGGGCCCGCATCATCGCCCGATACCACTGGGGATCGGAGCGCGCCTCGGGCGAGCACTGCGACAGCAGCAGCATGGCGTCGCCGAGGTCGGTCTCGAAGCGCCGCTCCTGCGACTCCGACACGCTCGACGCCCAGCCACCGCCACGCGCCGCCCAGCCGCGACCGATGAGCGCCTCGGCCAGCGCCACACGAGCGGTGTTCGACTGGGGCCGGGTGTCCATCCACTCGCGCAGTCGGTCGAGATGACGCTCCCACTGCGCCGGATCGTCGGGTTGGTCGACGGTTCCGAAGCCCTGCTCGTACAGGGCGCCCAGCACGGGGGAGCCGTCGGGAAACGTCTCCGGGTTCGCGCGCAGCGAGTCGGCGAGCGCGTCGAGTGTGTCGTAGTGACGCACGTTGAGACGCCGCCGCTCGAGCATGCCGAACACCCGCGCCCGATCCGACTCGCGCACCACCACCGGATCGTGGTCGAGGCCGGCCGGGCGGGCCGGCATGCCCCGCAGCAGCAGCAGGTCGGCGAGCAGCGCGAGCGCCACGGCGCCGAGCGCGATCGGTCGGATGTGTCTCAAGACGTCCTCCGGGGCCGGTTCGATCCTTCGGGGTGGACGCGGCGACGTGTCGCGAACGACCGGGGGGGCACGGTCGATCGGGAATACCGCGGTTTTCGGCACCCGATCCGCACCGCTCCAGCCCGTTCGCAATCCCGCGGGGCGTGTGCTAGCTTGTGAGCCCGTGCCGAGTCCGCATGGGAACCCCGCTGCCGTTCCGGGCCTGCCTGCCCGGGGCGGCGCGTCGCTTTTCGGGCGGCTCGGGTGGGACGGTCGTCGGCGGAGCGTGCCGGACCCGGGTGGCCGGGGCCGGCGCGGATGGCCCCGCTGAGGGGCGAAGGGGGATCGCGACCATGGCCAGGATGGTAGTGGTGACCGGTGGCGTGGTGTCGTCGCTCGGCAAGGGGATCGCCGCGGCCTCGCTCGGTCTGCTGCTCAAGACACGCGGGCTGCGGGTGACGCTTCAGAAGCTCGATCCCTATCTGAACATCGATCCCGGCACCATGAGCCCGTTCCAGCACGGCGAGGTGTACGTCACGGACGACGGCGCCGAGACCGATCTCGACCTCGGTCACTACGAGCGCTTCACCGGGGTCTCGGTCACGCGCAGCCACAACGTCACCGCCGGGCAGGTGTACGACGCGATCCTCAACAAGGAGCGGCGCGGCGACTACCTGGGTCGCACCGTCCAGGTCATTCCGCACGTCACCGACGAGATCAAACGCCGCATCGTGTCACTCGGTCTCGCTACCCAGGCCGACGTGCACATCATCGAGATCGGCGGGACGGTAGGCGACATCGAGTCGCTGCCCTTCCTCGAGGCCGTGCGTCAGCTCAAGCTCGAGCATCGTCGCGACGTGCTGTTCGTGCACGTCACGCTGGTGCCGTACATCAAGGCCGCGGGCGAGTTCAAGACCAAGCCCACCCAGCACTCGGTCAAGGAGCTGCGCGAGATCGGCATCCAGCCCGACATGCTGCTGTGCCGGTCCGAGGCGCCGCTGGCCAGCGACGTGCGTGAGAAGATCGCGCTGTTCTGCAACGTCCCCACCGAGGCGGTGATCGGCGCCACCGACGTTTCGAGCATTTACGAGGTGCCGGGGGTGTTCCACGAGGGTGGTCTCGACAACCTGGTGGTGCGGGAGCTGGGGCTCGAGACCGGCGATCCCGATCTCAAGCAGTGGAAGGAATTCGTGAGCCGGGTGGTGTCGCCGACCCGGGAGTGCACGATCGGGGTGGTGGGCAAATACTCGCACGTGCGCGTCGGCTACAAGAGCATCATCGAGGCGTTCGTCCAC
>JBIOKD010000060.1:0-13137 GCA_044451485.1 Candidatus Eiseniibacteriota bacterium
CAAGACCTCCGAGATCCCCTCCATCGCCCCACACCGCCCCGAGCGGCAGGCCTCGGCGCGTGAGTTCCTGGCCGTCGTGTTCCGGCGGAAGTGGGTCATCGCCGGCCTGTACGTGATTGAGACCCTCACGGTCGGGATCATCACCCTCACCAGTCCGACCCGCTACCGATCGATCGGCAAGGTGCTCGTCAACCGCGGCGAGAAGGAGAGCCTGATGATCCCCCAGCGCCGCATCACCAACTGGGAGGAGGAACTCGCCAGCGAGGTGCAGTTCATCGAGAGCGAGCCGGTCGCCGCACGGGCGCAGCGGATGCTCGATGAGGCCGCGGCGCACGGCGGTCGCAAGCTGGTGCTCAATCCCGCGCAGGTGGACGCCGAGGTGGTGGGTCAGAGCAACGCCGTGCTCATCGCCTACGTCGACCTCGACCCGGCGGTGGCCAGGACCGCGTGCGACGCCGTGATGCGGGCTTACGTGGCGACCCGCAACGAAACCTACGACCTGCCCTACCCGGTGGCGTTCTTCGACCGCGAGATGCGCGAGGTGACCGACGAGATGACGCGGCTCGAACGGGCCCGCCGCGACTACACCGAGGGCAACCACGCGGTGGCGCTCGAGGAGCAGCAGCGCGAGCAGGTGGCGTACGTCATCCGGCTCGACCAGCAGCGCAACGACGTGCTCACCGATCTCGCCACAGCCCAAGCCCAGTACGAGCAGCTCGAGCGCTTCGCGAGCGATCCCAACCACGATCCGCCCACCACGGGCGAATTCGGGGAGCAGGTGCTCACCGAAATCAAGGTCCAGGTCATGAAGCAGGAGGCGCGGGTCGCCCAGCTGCGTGAGAAGTACCGCGACGACTCCCCCGACGTGGTGAACGCGCAGGCCACCCTGGATGCGCTCCATGAGATGGTGCGTCAGGAGGTCGCCGCGCGGGTGGATCTGGCGAAGGGAAGGGTCCAGACACTCCAGGCCAAGCTGAAGCCGATCGACGCCGAGATCGCGCGGGTGCGTGGTGAGATTGCCTTGACACCGCAGAAGCAGATGTCGCTCTCCGAGATGGATCGTCAGATCCAGGTGCTGCACGATCGCTACACTCAGCTCGTCACGTTCGGCGACCAGGCGCGGATCACGCAGGAGATGAGCAAGACCGTCACGGTCCTGGTGCTCGCTCCCGCGGCCAAGGCCCGTCCGACCAACACCCGTGACTACGTACGGCTCGGCCTGGCCCCGGCCTTCAGTCTGGTCGTGGGTCTCGGTCTGGCGTTCTTCATCGACGGTCTCGACACCCGTGTCCACACCCCCGTTGACGCCGAGACCGCGGCCGACTTGCCGGTCCTCGCCTCGATCGGCGAGCATCGCCGGCGCCGCCGCGACGAGACTGAAGCCGGAAGGGAGGCGGCGACCCGATGACCCGGATCTTCGACGCGCTTCGCAAGGCGCACACACCGATCACCTCCCCGGTGAACCCGATGCCGGCACCGGTGGTGCCACCGCTGCCGGTGGCTACGCCGGGCGCGGGTCTGCCGGCACCCGGTCCGCGGACGTCGCATGCGCTCACCGCGCTCCCCCGGATCGAGGTGGTGCGGGTGCCGACACTCGACGAGAACGACGCGCGCGAGCTGGCGAGTCTCCGCGTCGGGCTCGATTCCGCGCTCGCCGGTGGCACGCGCACCGTCATGTTCGCCTCCAGTCAGGGTGGCGAGGGGACCAGCACGGTGACCCGCCGCTTCGCGGCCCTGCTCGCCGCCGAGAGCGGCCGGCGGGTGCTGCTCGTGGATCTGCACGCCCGTCGCCCGTCGCTGTCGATCTGGATGGACCGGGAGGTCGCGCACCCGGCGCCCGGCGCGGTGGAGATCTCGGTGTTGCCGTTGTCTGCCGATGTGCGTTCGCGCGGCGCGATGTCGGTGACCGCGGCGCGACCCCTGCTCGCCGCACTGGCGGGTGCGTTCGAATGGGTGCTGCTCGACGGCCCACCGGTGCTCGCCGCCCCGGAATGCGTCGAGCTCGCCGCTCTCGTCGACGGGGTGGTGCTGGTGGTCCAATCCGGCTCCGCCAAACGACCGGTGGTCTCACGCGCGGCAGGACTGTTGCGCTCCGGCGGGGCACGCGTCCTGGGCACGGTGCTCAATCGCCGCCGGCACGAGATCCCGGAGTTCATCTACCGGCGCATCTGACCGTCCCCCTCGGTGAGCCCGCCACCGCCGTCCTCCGCCGAGCCCGCGTCCCCCGCCGCGGGCGTCTCTCCTGATGTCGAGACCAGTCTGACGCGTCTCGCGGACGCGGTGGTCGTGGCGCTCGGCCGCTCGCCGCTCGCCCTGATCCTGGGTGGCAGTCACGCCGTCTCCGAAGCGGTCTGGGTCACACACGAGGGACGCCGGGTCTCGCTCTCGGACCTCGATCTCTGGGCGGTGCTGCCCGACGAGCGCGAGCGACGCGTGGCGGCGGTGCGGCTCGAGACCGCCGGACCGGTCTTGAGCCGGCAGGCGCGCGTGGCTGGATTCCTCGCCCCGATCGAGGTGACGCTCCTCACCCCGGCCACCCTGGAAGCGCTCCCGGCGCGACCGGCGACACTCGAGCTGGCGGCGCGTGGGAAGGTGCTGGTGGGCGGGGACTCGTGGCTCATGCGGGTGCCGCGACACGAGGCCGCCGACGTCCCGCGGGAGGAGATCCTGCTGCTGCTCGAGAACCGGGGCTTCGAGCTGCTGTGGGCCTGGTCGGCCGCGACGACCGGTGCCCCGCTCGACGGATGGCGCGCGCGTCACGCGGTGCTGAAGACGGCACTCGACCTGGCGGCCGTCCTGGCCCTGACGCAGCGCGAGCTGCCGATCGGCGCCGCGTCGCGGGTGGCGTGGGCGCGCGAGCGGCTGGTGCGGGATCCGGCGCTGGCGCCGCTCGCCGGGGTCGGTCTGGAGGCGTTGTGGGATGCGGCGATGGCGTGGCGCTCCGGCGAGCCGGCGACGAACGCCACCGGGTGGACCGACGAGTGGCGACGCGCGGTGAGCGCGTGGGTGGCGGTGTGGCGACACGTAGGGGACGCGGGACTCCGGGATCCCGTCGCGCTGGCCATGACGATGGCGGCGCGTGCGTCGTGGCCACGACGGCTGAGACGCTCGATCGCGTTTCGTCCGCGTCTCGATCCGCCCGGGTTCGCCGCGCGTCTCGCGGCGGCGCCACGCGGGACCCCGCAGCACCGGCTGGGCGCGGCGGCGGCGGTGATGCTCGCCGCGGCGGCCGAGACCGGGCCCGAGCCGGCGCTCGGCGACACCGCCGCGCGCGCGCTGCGCCGGCTGGCGGTCACACCCGTCTGCGCCGGCTGGGGCCCGACCGCCGTGGCGCTGACCCGGCGCTGGGACGCGTGGGTGCTCGACGGCCGGCGCGGCGCGGGGCTCGCGTGAGCACACGCGCGGTGCTGCTGGTGGTGGACGCACTCGGTTGGGAGCTGGCGTGCGGCGCGCCCGGGTTCGCGCGTGGGCTGGCCAGCCGCCGGCGTCTCGATACGGTGCTCGGGTTCAGCACCGGCGCGCTTCCCACGCTGTTCACCGGACGCATGCCGAGCGAACACGGACGCTGGGTGATGTACCGGCGCGCCGGATCGGACACCTGCTTTCGCGGGTTCGGAGCATTGCGCTGGTTGCCACCACGGGTGCGCGACAGCTGGCGGCTGTCGCGGATGCTGCATCGGGTGGTCGAGCGTCGCGGCGTGCGTGGGTACTTCCAGCTCTACGAGGTGCCCCGTTCGCTGCTCGAGCGCTTCGACCTCGGCGAGCGTGACGACATCTTCTCGCCCGGGGGGCTGCCGGTGGATTCGCTCTGGGACTCGATCACGCGCCGGGGTCTGCCCTGGTCGCACTGGGACTGGCGCACCCCCGAGCCGGTGGCCATGGCCGCCCTGGAGCGCCGGCTTTCCGAGGGCGACGAGCGACTCCTGGTGCTCTACACCGCCGATCTCGACGCGCTGCTCCACCGCGAAGGGTCGGGTGGCACCGGGGTGCGCGAGCGGCTGGCCCGCTACTCGGCGTGGCTCGAGCGCCTGGATGCGCTCGCCCGGGCCCGGGGCGACACCCTGTGGCTCTACGTGATCTCCGACCACGGCATGGTGGACGTGACCCGGCACGTCGACGTCATGGGACGTCTCGCGCCGATCGCCCCACGCATGCCGCGCGACTACCTCGCGTTCTACGACTCGACCATGGCCCGATTCTGGTGGGCGGACACGCGGGCCCGCGAGAAGATCCGTGAGACGCTGAGCGGCGTCCCCGGGCGCTGGCTCGACACCGAGACCCTGACCGGCATGGGCTGCGGATTCGCGGACCGCGCCTACGGCGACGACGTGTTCCTGCTCGAGGCGGGTGTGCTGCTGGTGCCGTCGTTCATGGGCTCGGCACCGGTGGCGGCGATGCACGGCTACGACCCATCCCATCCCGACATGGCCGCGCTGCTGCTCAGCAACCGACCGGTGCCCGATCACCTGAAACGGCTCGCGGACGTGCGGACCTGGTTCGAGTCCGAGCTCGACGCGCTCGGACGGGAGGCGGCGTGAAACGCGGCGAGATCGCGCTCAACGTGTCCCGGGGCGCCTTCTTCCTCGCGCTCGAGAAGGTGGTCGCGTTGGTGTCGGGCACTCTGTACTTCGCCCTTCTCCTGCGCTGGATGGGTCGTACCAAGTACGGGATCCTGACCCTCGCCACCGCGCTCACCGGCTTCGCGACCCTCGCCAACGGCAACTTCGAGGTGTTCCTGGAGCGCTACGCGGCCGAGTACGAGGCGCACGGGCGCTGGGCCACGTTGCGTCGCGCCCACCTCCTGGCGACCGCGATCAAGCTCGGGCTCGGTGTGATCGCGATGTCGGTCCTGATGGCGCTCGTGCCGTGGCTCGAGCGCTTCTACGCCATGCCCGAGCTCGACTACATGCTGCCCGTGCTGGCGCTCACCGTGGCGGTGGATGGGCTCTCGGCCACCGCCCGCTCGACCCTCTACGGGATGCAGCGGTTTGGCTGGAACAGCCTGTTCGCGATCTTCTTCCACGTCTCCAAGACGGTGATGGTGGCGTTGTTGTGGGCGCTTCACGGCGGGCTCCGCGAGTTCGCGATCGGATTCACCGCGCTCACCGTCCTGCAGGGGGTGGTGTCGTCGCTGGTCCCGATGCTGATGCTGTGGGGCCGCCGGGACACCGGTGGGGAGCCGGAGCCCTGGGGTGCGCTGCTCGGCACCATGACCCGCTACTGCGTGCCGCTCCTGGGCGCCCGGGCCGCGTTCATGTCCGGGCAGAACCTGGGCAAGCTGGTGCTCGGGAAGCTGTTCGACGCGGAGCAGCTGGGTCTGTTCGCGTTCGCGTTCCAGACCGTGGACCGGTTCGTGGACGTGCTGTTCGTGCTGCCCTCCGCGCTCTTGCCCTCGCTCACCAAGCTGGTGGCGCGCGCCGAGCGCGAGCGGCTGCGCTGGGTGTTCGATCAGGCCTTCCGGCTCATCCAGGTGGCGGGTCTGCTGCTGTCGCTCGGATTGTTCGTGTTCGCGCCCGAGATCACCCGCGTGGTCGGCAGCCGGATGTTCCTGCCGGCGGTGTCGCTGCTGCGTGTGCTGGCCCTGGTCCCGATCGCGCGCACCGCGCAACAGCCGCTCACCATGCTGTTCCAGGCCATGCGTCAGCCCGGCGTGGTGCTGCGTCTGGCGCTGATCAAGTTCGGGGTCGAGTTCGGGAGCTATTTCACCATCGTGCCGTGGCTCGGCATCCTGGGTGGCGGGGTGGCCACCCTGGCCGGGGCGGCGGTGTCCTTCACGCTCGCGTTGCGGGCGGGGCAGGAACTCCTCCCCGAGGGCGCCGGGGAGCGTCTGGCCGCGGTAACGCGGGCCCTGCTGCTCGCCCTTCCTGTCGTGGCGGTGACGCTGGCGCTGGACCGGATCCTGTCGTGGCCATGGGCGCTCGCCGGACGCGCCACGCTGATGCCGTTCGTGCTCCTGTCGGTGTTCGCGCTCGGTCTCGTCACCCGATACGATCTGGAGAAGCTCTCCACGTTGCCGCTCCGGGCCACGTGGTTGCGCGTGATGCGCGACCGGGTGGTGGGGGCCGCCGACCGGCTGGCGCGGGTGCTGGAGCCACGGGGGATCTAGATGACACGCCACGACGTGCTGGTCATCATCCCGGCACACGACGAGGAGGAGAGTCTGCCGAGGACCCTGGCGGAAGTTCGCGCCACGGCCCCCGACGTGGACGTCGTCGTGGTGGACGACGGCTCGCGGGACGGGACCTTCGACGCGGCGCGTGCCTCCGGGGTGCCGGTGCTGCGTCACGCCGTGAATCTCGGGGTCGGTGGCGCACTGCAGACCGGCTTCCGCTACGCGGTCGAGCGTGGGTACGCCATCGGCGTGCAGCTCGACGCCGACGGCCAGCACGACCCGGCCTACCTGGAGGCGTTGCTGGCTCCGGTGCGAGCCGGCCGTTGTGACGTGAGCATCGGCTCCCGCTGGGTGGAGCGCACCGGCTACCGCTCGCCGTTGTCGCGACGCCTCGGCATGATGCTGTTCTCGGGTGTCGTACAACTCGCGCTCGGCCGCCGCATCTCCGACACCACCTCGGGCTTTCGCGCCTATGGACGCGCGGTCATGGAGGTGTGCCAGCACGATTTCCCCAAGGACTTCCCGGACGCGCCGCTACTGATCGCGCTTCACCGGCGGGGCTTCCGTCTCGAGGAGGTTCCGGTCGAGATGCGTGATCGCGAGGCCGGACGCTCGTTCTACACGCTCGGGAAGAAGCTGTACTACCCGTACAAGAATCTCGTGGCGTCGCTGATGGCGCTGCTGCGTAAACCCGCCTGAGACCGGAGGTCCCCATGGTGTTCCTGTCCCGCGCCCAGGTCATCACCGCGTTCGCCGCGGTGGGTCTCGCGTTCTACGTGCTCGATCTGGTTCGGCGACGCAAGCTGTCGGAGGAATATTCGTTCCTGTGGGTCATCGCCAGCGTGGTGGTGGCGGTGCTCGGGTTCTCCACACCGTTGCTCCGCGCCATCACCCACGCGCTCGGGATCCTCTACGAGGGTTCGACGGTGTTCTTCCTCGGGCTCGCCTTCGCCACCGCCACGCTGCTCTATCTGTCCGTCAAGCTGTCACGGCTCGGCCAGGAGAACCACTGGCTCACCCGCGAGGTCGCGTTCCTGCGGCACGAGCTGGAGGAGCTGCGTGGACCCGGGCCCCGCGACACCGGTCAGGGGGGCGCGTGAACCGCTTCCTCAAGCTGGCCATCGCGCTGGCGATCTCGGCGGTGTGCGTTTGGGTCTCGATGAAGGACGTCCAGCTCGACGAGGTCCTCAAGGCCCTGCGTCACGCCAACTACGCCGGGTTCGTGGCGGTCATGCTGCTGACCATCCTCGGCTTCTGGGTGCGCGCGGTGCGCTGGCGATCGCTCATCGCGGCGCCGCGGCGGATCAGCAACGACAGCCTGTTCAGCGCCACCATGATCGGCTTCATGGCCAACAACGTGCTCCCGTTCCGGCTCGGCGAGTTCGTGCGGCCGTGGGCGCTGTCCCGCCGCGAAGGACTCTCCAAGACCACGCTGTTCGCGACCATCGTGGTCGAGCGCGTCGTGGACATGCTCACCCTGCTGGCGATCCTCGGCATCTCCCTGATCGTGCACCCGTTCTCGACCGCCACCGAGGGCGGGCGAATGGTGCGGGCCGGGGCGGGGCTGATGCTCGTGCTGTGCGTCGGGCTCACCGCGTTCGTCGTGGTGCTCGAATCACGGCCGGCGCTCACCGCGTCGGTGATCGGCTGGCTCACCGGGCCGCTACCCGTGGCCCTGCGCGGGCGGGCGCAGACCATCGTGACCCACTTTCTGCAGGGACTCGGTCTCTTCCGCGACGTCCCGCGACTCACCGTCGTGTTCGCGCTGTCGTTCTCGATGTTCGCGGTCTACGCCCTGGCGCTTGCGGTGAGCATGGCTTCGCTGCGGATCGCCGTGCCGTGGTACGGCGGTCTGGTCATGCTGGTGATCGTCTCGATCGGCATCATGGTCCCGGCGGCGCCCGGCTACATCGGGACGCTGAATCTCGCGTGCATCGCGGGTCTCGCGCTGTTCGGGGTCGGCAAGGGGCTGGCGGTGCCGTTCTCGTGGTTCTACTTCGCGAGCCAGTGGCTCCCGATCACCACCGTCGGATTGTTCTATCTCAATCGCGAGGGATTGTCGCTGGCGTCGCTCGGTCAGGCCCAGGAGAGCCCCGCCGGATGACCCGTCGCTCAGCGCCGGAAGTGCCCGACCACCTTCTCCACCGCGTCACAAACGTCGTCCACGTCACGCTCGCTCATGCGTGGGAACAGCGGCAGCGTGATCGCGCGCTGGTAGGCGTCCTCCGCCACCGGGAAACGGGCCGCGTCGAGCCCCAGGCTGTCGCGGAAGTGGGGATGACGGTGGATCGGGATGAAATGCACCGAGGTGCCGATGTTCTCGGCGCGCAGCTCCTGGATGACGCGCGCCCGATCGACGGTCAGACGCTCGAGCTCGAGCGCGATCGGATACAGGTGCCAGGCGTGGCCGATCCCCGGACGCGTCACCGGACGACGCACCTCCGGGATCGCGGCCAGCCGCTCGTGATAGCGCGCGGCGCGCGCGTGCCGGAGAAGTTGGAACTCCTCGAAGCGCTCGAGCTGTCCAATCCCGATCGCCGCCAGCACATCGCTCAGGTTGTACTTGTAACCGGGCATCGTGACCTCGTAGTACCACGAGCCGGCGGCGGTATAGCGCTTCCAGGCGTCGCGATTCATGCCGTGCAGCGACAGGATGCCGATCCGCTCGGCGAGTCCGTCGTCGTCGGTCACCGCGGCGCCGCCCTCCCCGGTGGTGAGGTTCTTGGTGGCGTAGAACGAGAACGCGGTGATGGTCGCGAAGGAGCCCACCGGGTGGTCCTGCCAGCGCGCGCCGAGCGCATGCGCGGCGTCCTCCACCACCGGCAGTCCGTGTCGGGCCGCGAGCGGCAGCAGACGCGCGTAGTCGGCCGGGTGACCGGCGTAGTCGACGGTGAGCAGCGCGCGGGTGCGCGGGGTGATGGCGGCCGCCACCGAATCGGGATCGAGATTGAGGGTGTCGGGCTCGATGTCGGCCAGCACCGGGGTGGCGCCGACGTGCTCGATCACGTTGACACACGCCGCGAACGTGTACGTCGAGGTGATCACCTCGTCGCCACGCCCGACTCCGAGCGCCGCCAGCGCCAGATGCAACGCGCCGGTCGCCGAATTCACCGCCAGACCGTGACGAGCGCCGCTCATCGCCGCGACCCGGCGGCCCAGATCCTGCGCGTGACGACCGGTGGTGATCCAGCCCGAGTCGAGCGTCTCGAGCACCAGCCGCTTCTCGAGCTCGCCGATCCACGGCAGCACCAGCGGCAGGTACTCGGAGCGTACCGGCGTGCCGCCGGCGGAGGCCAGAGGGGCGACCGCGCGCCGGGTGCTCATCGGCGCGGGCGCGCGACGGGGCGGATCGCAAGCATCGGACCGTCGATGCTAACCGATGGCCCCCACGCGTGTCGATGGCGCGAGCCGGCGCCGGCCGGTCACTGAGCGGCGAGGCCCCCCGTGCACCCTCGCAAGATCATCCGGGATTTCGTCGGCATCGCCGGCAGCCAGTACCTGGTGCGGCTGGTGCTCATGGCACGCGGCGTGATCGCCGCCCGCATGCTCGGTCCGGCCGCGTTCGGGTTGTGGAACGGCCTCAGCCTGGTCATCGAGTACGGCATGCAGTCCCAGCTCGGCACCCTGCAAGGGCTCGACCAGGCGGTGCCACCCCGCATCGTCGAGGGCGACCCGCGGGCGTTGGTCCGGATCAAGCGCGCCGGGCTGTTCAACCTGCTGGTGTTCGGTCTCGGGTTCACCGCCCTGTGTGGGATCTACTTCCTGCGCTCTCCCGGCGCGATCCGCGTCTTCTGGGGCGAGACCGGTCTCGTCCTCGCCGGTCTCACCGCGCTGCTCATCAACGTCTCGAACTACCACAACACGCTGCTGCGCTCACACGGCGATGTCGGGAGCGTCAGCGCCTGGACCATGCTGCAGGGGTTGATCGGCGCCGTGCTGGGGGTGGCGCTGATCCCGCGTTTCGGGGCCTGGGGTCTGCTCCTCGGCTGGATCGCCGGCACCGTGCTGGCACTCGGGTACGTGCGCGTGCGTGGAGGACGCCGGGTGCCGATCACTCCCGCGTGGTCGGAGGATTCCCGGCTGCTGCTCACGGTCGGGTTCCCGATGTTCGTGTACGTGCTGTTGAACTTCGTGATGCGCAGTCTCGACCGTCTGGTCATCCTCCGCTTCCTCGGCATCGAGTCGCTCGGCTTCTACCAGCTCGCGGTGATGGCCATCAACATGCTGCTCTATCTCCCCGATTCGCTGGCCTACGTCATGTATCCGCGCATCCTGGCCCGGCACCACGAGGCGGGTCAGGATCCCGAGGCGGTGCGGGACCCGGTCGAGCGCGCATTCCGCTTCGTATCGCTCCTGTTGCCCCTGTTCTGCGGGCTGGCCTACCTCGCCGCGGACGACGCGGTGTTGTGGCTGCTGCCCAAGTACCGGGCCGGGGTGCCGTCGTTGCGCATCCTGTGTTTCGGCGCCGCCGCACTCGGGCTCGGCAGTCTGTCCTCGGTGGTGCTCATGACCCTGCGACGGCAGGTGGTGCTGGTCCCGGTCGCGATCGGCACCACGCTGCTGGGCGCGCTGGCCATGGTCACCGCGGCGCGCTCCGGTTTCGGGATCCGCGGCGTGGCGTGGGCGACCCTGGCCACCTACGCGGTGCACAGCGCCGTCATGCTGTGGTTCGCGTTCGGCGGTCTCCACGAGGGCCCGTGGCGGCGGCTGCTCAATCTGACGCGGCTCTTCACCCCGCTCGCGCTCGCGATCCTGATCGCGTATGGCTGCAACAGCTTCCTGCCGTGGGGGAACGACACCGGGGTGCTGGCGGCGGCGCGGCTGGCGCTCGGTCTCGCGTTGTTCGTGGGGTTGTATCTCGCGTGCGCCGCGCCGCTCGGACGAGGCATCGGGGTCAAGCAGCTGGCGCTCGAGTTCCGGCTGCCGGGTCTGGCGCGTCTGCGCGGGATGCTGGGGTTGTGAGTCGCCTGCCCGCGACGTCGGACCCGCGACGGGTGTTCGAACGCCCGCACTCCGATCACGCCCGGGTCGCGGCGCGGCGCATGCTCGAACCCCTCTCAGCGGACACGCAGCAACACCGCCGCGTGGAGACGTCCGCTCGCCACGTCGTGGACCCGCCGCCACCCGGGCGGGGTGTCGTCGCCATGCGCCACCCGCGCCCATGCTTCGAAGCCGGGCTGGTCGAGCAGCCACTCGTTGGTGAGCACCAGCGCCTCCAGCGGCAAGCGGGTCTCGAGCGCCGGCAGATCCTCGGGTCGCGCCGGGAGCAGCACCGCGGGCCGGTCGGCGTACCAGGCCACGAAGGCGCCGGCGTCGCTGGCGATCAGGCTTCCGGGCGGGACACCGAGGGCGATCCGGACGCCCGCGTCGCGCCAGGTGCGCTCGTCGAAGACGCCCCGATCGCGCACCCGGGCGGTGAGCGCCCAGCGCCAGTCACGCGCGGTGGGGATCGCCGCGGTGGTGATCACCAAAGCGATCGCGCCGAGCGTCGCGATCGGCGCGGCCCCACCGAGCCGCCGGCCCAGACCCGCGAGACCAGCGAACGCGAACGCGATCTCGAACGGCAGCAGTGGCAGGAGATACCGACGGCTCGGCAGCGACGCCGCGACCAGCACGGCGAGCAGGACCGTGGATCCCACCAGGGCCATGGCCGCGCCGCGACGCTCGCGGCGCGTGAAGCCGATCAGGGCGCCGGCCAGCGCCGGCGGCCACAGCCATCCCGCCTGACCCCAGGCCCCGACGAGGAGACCGGGCAGCTCGCGGGCCAGCTTGGCGGGCATCGCAGCGGGATGCCGCGTGAGCCACTCGAGCGGCGTCGGTGGCGCCACCGCGCACTGGATCGCCAGCGGGGTGAAGCGCGGATCGAGCCCGACGAGCAGGTTGTCGCGCGCCACGTCGGCGAGTGGGTCGCCGGCGGCGAGCGTCTTGTAGAGCGCCAGCGCCGCGGCACAGGGCACGAACCCGGCGAGCGCCCAGCCCACCCGGCGCCATCGCGCCCCCGGCGGCGAGACCAGCGCCAGACCGGCCAGCCACGCGGGCAGGAGCGGCGCCATGACCGGTCGAGCGAGGTGCGCGATGCCGAGCGCGACTCCGAACCCCAGCGCGCGGGTCCGCCCGACCGGCCGGGTCAGTGCGACCGCGGCCATGGTGAGGGCGGCGGCGAACGGGATCTCGGTGAGTCCCTCGCTCGCGACGTACAGCAGACGTGGATGCAACACCAGGGTGGCGACCGCGCACACCGCCATTGCCGGTCCCGCACCGAGCCCCACGGCGAGGAAGGCCACGGCGACCGCCAGCGCGAGCATCGCGAGCGCCGGAGGCACCAGGGTGAGTACGACCCGCTCGCCACCGAGACGGAACATCAACGCGTTGGCGAGTGGCACCAGCGGATGCCCCAGGATCAGCGGGAACGGGGGCTGGCTGGGACGGGTCGACTCGTGGGGGAGCACGAACGTGGTCGCGAGGCGTCCGAGACGCGCGGTGGTCCGGCCCGCGACCGCGTATTCGGCGCTGTCGAAGGTGAGCAGGGCGCGCCCGGTGCCCGCCACGGTCAGGGCCAGCTGCACCACCAGCACCGCGCCGGCGAGCGCCAGCGCGACCAGCGGCAGCCATGCCGGGGCGCGCACCGGCGTCGCGCTGGCGTGACGACCGCTCATGCCCGGGTCCGTTGGATCATCACGCCGCATCGTGTCACAACCTCGCCCGCTCCGGCCACCGGGAGGTTCCGATGGCGCTGAACGCACGTGTCGTGTGGTTCGCGTCGGCGCTCGCCGCGGCGCTGGTGGCGTCGGGTCTCGCACTTCCGCCCGCGCTCGCGGCGGTGTTGCTCGCCTGGACCTTCACCGTGACCGCCGGGGCGCTGGTGACACGGGTGCTCGCACCCGGGGCCGCGACCGCCGACGCGGCCCTGCTCGCGCTCACCCTGTCGCCGCGCGCGAGCGGCGGACCGGTGGCGGGGCTGCGCGGGGTCCGCCAGAAGCCGGTGGCGGCGGCGCGCGCCGGCGCGGTGGGCCACGCCGTGCTGG
>JBIOKD010000061.1:0-12925 GCA_044451485.1 Candidatus Eiseniibacteriota bacterium
GGGCCGTAACGCGGGCCCAACGTGTCCAGGACCATCGAGTGGAGCTTCTCGACCAGGTATTCGATCGCGTTCGTGACCCCGCCCGGCACCTTCCGGGTGCGTCGCGCGGCGGCGATGAGCACGATCGAGACGAGCACCGCGACCAGCAGCGAGTACACGATCGCCTCGTAGTGATGGAGGAACTCGCCCCACGCCGTACCCTGTCCGGCCTTGGCCAGCACCCCGACCAGGGTCGGGAACTCGGACGGTCCGCTCTCCGCCTCCTGGTGCGCTGCGCCGGCGTTCCCACCGGCGTGCGAGTCGGGCGCTCCCGCCACGGCTCCGGCGTGGGCCACGGTGTCGGGCACCGCGGTCGCGGCTCGCGACGGACCGGTCACCAGGTTCACGACCACGAGCGCCACCGCGAGTCCGAGACCGACCAACAGGGCCGGACGCCAGCGGCTCTCGGTCAGGCGGCGCCATGCGCCGCTTTCGATGAGCAGCATCGAGCCGGCCTTGAGCACCATCACCGCGAACGGAATCGTGAATCCGATCGCCACCGCCACGAGCGGGAGCCGCGGCAGCAGCCAGGCCGCGGCGCCGAGCAACGCCAGTGTGCCCGCCGCGCCGAGTGCCGCGCGCGTCATCGCGTCACGCTCGCGCCGCCGCGGGCCGGTCATCGCGACGACGATGGTCTCGAGCAGCGAGAGGTTGGCGATCGACCATGCCACTCCCGCCGCGATGGCGATGCCGCTCGCGGTACGGAAGTAGGCCGCGGCGAACAGCGCGGCGACGAAGCCGGCGATCGACGATGTATGGCGGACGCGTGCGAGGAACTCGAGACCCATGCGTTTTCGACCGAGCGGTGCCTCAGGGGCGCCGGTCGTCCTTCTCCTCATCCCTCTGGACCCGGCGAACGATGGCTGCGATCTCCCGGCCGGCGGCGGCGAATCCCAGCGCCACGCCGGTGAGCGTCAGCCATGGGGTGGTATGGAGCTTTCCGTCGGCGAACCTGCCCAGGAAGAACCCGACGAGGGGCGCGGCGATGAGCAGGGTCGGAATCGTGAGCAGTAGCCCCGCCGAGCGCAAGTCAGGTCGATCGGGATCCCGCTTGCGGGTCGGAGTCACGGTGGCCACCCCGGTGAAAACTTTCACAAAGTCCCGACCAACCTGCGTCTTCCCAACGGGTCAGCCTAGGATCGCGGAGGCTAGTGAAAGTGGTGCATGGCGTCAAGGCGGAACCGCGGCGCGGAAGTGGACAAGGCGTGGGGACCTCGCGGGATCCCGGGGGATCGCCGGTCGGGGGAATCTCGTCACTCGTCGGCAAGTCCGGCCGGACCCGGGCCCGACCCCTCGACGCCGGCCGCATGCCCCTCCTAGAGTGCGCGAGCCTCGTCGATCCACCACCACTCCACGCGCTCAACTGGGAGACCCCGATGCGGATCCACTCGCTCGTCGTCGCGCTGCTCACGGCTGGACTCGCCGGTGTCCCGGCGGTGCGAGCGGAGTCGACACCGTCGCCCAAGTCGGACACCCCGGCAGCCAAGACGGAAGCGCAGGAGCCCAAGTCCGTCTCCACGAAGCATTCGACCACGATCGGCAAGACCGCGTTCAACTACCAGGCGCTCGCCGAGGAGACGGTCCTCAAGGACGATCAAGGGAAGCCCCAGGCCAGCATCTTCTCGATCAGCTACACGCTCGACCGGTCCGGCGACGTGGCGCAGCGTCCGCTCGTGTTCCTGTTCAACGGTGGTCCCGGGTCGTCGTCGGTGTGGCTGCACCTGGGGGCGTTCGGCCCGATGCGGGTGGATGTCCCGTCCGATCCCGTCAATCCGGGACCGCCGCCCTATCGGCTGGTCCCCAACCAGGAGACCCTCCTGCCGTACGGGGACCTGGTGTTCGTCGACCCGGTCGGTACCGGCTACAGCCACGCGATGGGTGACAAGAAGGACGGCGACTATTGGGGTGTGGACGAGGACACCGGGTGCATGGCGGCCTTCATCCGCGAGTACCTCACCCGGCACAGGCGCTGGGCCTCCCCCAGGTACCTGATCGGCGAGAGCTACGGCACCACGCGCGCCAGTCTCCTGGTGCGTGATCTGCAGCTCCCGGCACTCAACAACGTCGCATTGAACGGAGTGGTCCTGATCTCGGCGGCACTCGATGTCCGGACCTTCCTGAGCGGCTTCCCCGGCAACGATCTGGCCTACGTGGCCAGCCTCCCCACCTTCGCCGCCACCGCCTTCTACCATCACGCGCTCGACCATCCGCCCGCGGATCGCGAGCAGTTCCTGAAGGACGCGCGCGACTTCGCCTCGACCGAGTACCTCGAGGCGTTGTTCCAGGGCGAACCGGTCCCCGACGCGACCGCGGATCGGATCGCGCAGAAGATGCACGACTTCACGGGACTCTCGGTCGACTTTCTCCGACGCTGCCACTTCCGCGTGAACGACGCCCGATTCTGCAAGGAGCTGCTGCGTCAGCGCGGGCAGACCATCGGAGCCCACGACACGCGTGTCCTGGGCGAGGACCCGGACGCCGCAGGAGAGGGCGTGGAGATCGACCCGTTCCTGGAGTCGATCGGCGCGCCGTTCGTGTCCGCCATGAACGCGTACCTGGCCGGAGACCTCGGCTTCCAGATCGACCGCCAGTACCAGGTCTTCCAACCCGCCGCCGCTCAGGGCTGGAAACGGCCGCACGGCGAACCCTGGGTGGGAGGCTACCTCTACACGCTGCCCTACCTGGCCGAGGCCGCGAAGATCAACTCGGGGTTCCGCGTCTTCGTCGCGAGTGGCTACCACGATCTCACCACCACGTTCTTCGGCACCGAATACGAATTCCGCCACAGCGGCATCGATCCCAAGCGCCTCACGGTCCGCAATTACGACGGCGGGCACATGATGTATCTCGCCAAGTCGTCGCGCGCGCAGCTCGCGTCCGATGTCGGAGCGTTCCTCCAGCAGCGCTGACCGCCGAGCGCGTCCGGGCGGGCAAGACGGAGCGTGGCCCGGCGACGCGCGAGGATCCCGTGGTGACGCGCGAGGATCTCGTGGTGACGCGCGAGCCGCGGCGGATCTTGGCGGCGGTGAGCAGGTGGCCTATCCTGCCCGCCGATGCGCCTGATCGCTTCCGACAAGGTCGAGGTGCACCTGGTCCGTCCGGGTGGGCGCCGCGCGCCGCCGAGCTCGCTGCGCAACAGCCGATTCCTGATCCTGCGCCGGTCCCCGGATCGGCGCACCCTCGGGGGCGTCTGGCAGCCGGTGACCGGCGGGATCGAGCGCGGCGAGACGGCGTGGCAGGCGGCGGCGCGCGAGGTTCGCGAGGAGACCGGGCTCGAGCCGGTCCGCTGGTGGGCGCTCGAACACCTCTCCTTCTATTACGAGCCGGACACCGACGCGTGCGTGGTGCTGCCGGTGTTCGCGGCCGAGCTGGCCGGGGGTTCACGGCCGCGGTTGTCCGACGAGCACGACGCGTGGATGTTCGTGAGCGCCGCAAGCGCCCGCCGGCGTGTGCTGTGGGACGCGCAACGTCAGGCGATCGACGCGGTGGTGCGCGAGATCCTCTCCGGGCGCGCCGGAGCGCGGGCCCGCGACATCACCGCCCTGGTGCGTGGCGCGCAGGTCCGCCCGGCCCCCGCCACGTTCCGCGCCGCGGCGCGCCCACGCATGACGCGGCACGGGCGACGCCGGACCCTCACCCCCAAACGGAGACGCACCTGATGGCCGGAACCAGCAGCTTCGACGTCACCACCGGTGTGGACTTCATGGAGGTCCGCAACGCCGTGGACCAGGCGACCAAGGAGATCACCCAGCGTTACGATTTCAAGGGCGTCAAGACCACGCTCGAGCTGAGCGAGAAGGACAAGAGCATCACCCTCGCCGCCCCGGACGATTTCAAGCTCAAGGCCATGTGGGACGTGCTCCAGGGCAAGATGGTGCGTCGTCAGGTGCCGCTCAAGAATCTGAAGACGGGCAAGGTCGAGCCGGCCGCGATGGCCAGCGTTCGACAGGTGATCGCGATCCAGGACGGACTCACGGCCGACATGGCCCGCGAGGTGGCACGCGCGATCAAGGACGCCAAGCTCAAGAAGGTGCAGGCCGCGATCCAGGGCGACACCGTGCGCGTGTCGAGCCCGAGCAAGGACGAGCTGCAGGGGGTGATCGCGCTGCTCAAACAGCACGACTTCGGTGTCGAACTGAAGTTCGGCAACTTCCGCTCGAACTAGGCTCCGTTTGAAAACGCTCGGCGAGCCGGGTGCGGGCGGCGTGGAGCGACGACGACCGGTCCGGCCCGCGGGCTCAGCCCCGCGTGACACCCGCGCTCTGGAGGCGCGCCTCCTCGATCGGGATCCCCTCGGCCGGGTACCCGAGCCGCTCGCCCAGACGCCCGTAGCTGAATCCGGCGATGACGTCGTACACGGCGTGGATCCCCATCGCCAGCCACAACGCGCCGGTCCACCAGGTCACCATCTGCAGGGCCGCCGCGATGAGCACGATGACCGTCATCGAGAAGCGGGTCTGGAACGAGTGGGCGAGCCCGAACGCCAGTGCCGAGACCACCACGCCGGTCCACGCGCCGTGCAGCAGCCCGGCCAGCACCGAGGTGAGCACGCCCCGGTAGACGATCTCCTCGCACACTCCCGCCGCCACCGAGTTGACCACCCACCATCCACGCTCGGGAGCGGTGCGTGGCATGAAGAAATGGACCCGCCACGAGCGACGCTCCACCGCCTGTCGCCAGCGCGGCCGCATGAGCGCGGTCAGCCCGGCCACGATCACGATGCCGGCCGCGATCTGGAGGGGCGACGGCACCCGCGCCGGGAAGAGCCGGATGTCCAGCCGCCACGCCACGAGCAGTGCGATCGTGACCATCCAGAGCTGCACGAACAGACCGCTCTGGAAGCGGCGGATGCGTGACGGCCACGCCTCGAGCGCCAGCACCCGCCCACGCGAGCGCCACGCGGCCCAGGGGATGAACGCGCCGATGAACAGCGCGTAGAACCATGCCTGCGGGCCGACTGCCCATGGCGCGATCGGGGCCGGGAACAGAGCGGGGGCGGTCACAGACCGTATTGTGGCGCGGGCTTCCCCTGTAGCCAGTGGTCGAACCAGGCGCGGATGTGCTGCTGGTTCTGGACCCGCCGCGACGGTGCGCCGCTGCGCGACAACTCGTGATTCTCACCCGGGAAGCGCACCATCACCACCGGCTTGCGCTGGAACTTGAGGGCCCGGAACATCGCCTCACCCTGCCCGATCGGCGTGCGCCAGTCCTCCTCGCTGTGGATCACCATCAGCGGCGTCGTGATGCGGTCGGCGCCGTACACCGGCGAGCGGTCGATGTATTCCTGCGGATCCACGTGTGGCTGCTTCCGGAACCAGAACGGGGCGAACAGGGTGAAATCGCTGCTCCACGACATCGAGGCCCAGTCCGCCACGCAGCGCTGCGAGATCGCCGCCGCGAACCGGTCGGTGCGGGTGATGATCCAGTTGGTGAGCAACCCACCGCCGCTGCCGCCGGTGATCCCCATCCGCGCCGGGTCCACGCCGCCACGCGCGACCAGCGCGTCCACGCAGGTCATCAGGTCGTCGGCGTCCTCGCCCGGGTAGGCGTACTGGATCAGCGTGGCGAAGTCCTCGCCGTAGCTGGTGCTGCCCCGCGGGTTGGTGCAGAGCACCACGTAACCGGCGCCGGCCAGGACGTGGAACTCGTGGAAGAATCCGAAGCCGTACGCGGTGTGCGGTCCACCGTGGATCTCGAGCACCATCGGGTGACGCTTCACCGGATCGAAGTCGGGCGGCGTGACCACCCAGCCGTGCAGCCGTCTCCCGTCACGCGCGTCCACCCACAACTCCTCGACACCGCCGAGCGCGATACCGGCGAGGAACGCGTCGTTGGGGGCGACCAGCGTGCGCATGGCCCCGTTCGCCGCGTCCACCAGCACCAGGTCGCCGGGTGTGTGCACGCTGCCCATCACGCAGGCCCACCAGCGTCCGTCCTGGGTGGCGGTGCCACACACCAGGTCGCGGTCACGCGGGGTGAGCGTCTTCATCGCGCCGCTCGTCGGATCCACCCGCACCAGCATGCCGCCGCCCTGATGTGACGCCAGCGTCACCACCGCCCCGGCGGTGTCCAGACCGAGCGGCAGCTCGCCGCCGCCGCGTGGCGCGTGCTGGTCGGCCGCCACCGTCTCACCAAAGGCGTGATCACGCGTGGCGTTGAGACGCCGGGGTGCCGCTTCGGCCCCGCCACACAGCAACACGTCCATCTGGTCGTAGGTCTGCATGTTTCCGCCGGTCACCTTGCCGATCGTGGCGATGCTCCCGTCCGGCGTCTCGACGTACGCGCGCACCGGACCGCCGAATGCCACCAGTCGCTCGAGCCGGTCCCCGTCGGTGGGGGTCTCGAGCGCTGCCGGGACCGCGTACACGCCGCTCTCCTCGTTGCCGAACCACGGCTCCTCGCGGCGGTCGGACATGAACAGCACACGCTTCCCGTCACGCGACCAGCGCGGCGCCTGCTCGACGAAACGGCCGCGGGTGAGCGGGCGCGGAACCCCGCCGTCGGCGTCGACCACCCACACGTGATCGAGATGCTCGGGATCGATGAAGCCCTCGTTGTTCCAGCGGAACACCGGCCGGGTGATCACCCGCGCCGGTGCGTTCTTCGGCTTCTCCCTCCGGGGCTCGTCGAGCGCCGGGTCGGTGCCGCTCAGGAACGCGATCCGCCGGCCGTCGGGTGACCAGGCGGGCGAAGAGACACTCTTGGCGAGCGTGGTGAGGACCCGTGCCTCGCCACCCTCCATCGGCAGCACGCACAGCTGCGCCGGCTCGTCGGGCGCGCTCTTGCGCACGAACGCGAGCCGCCGGCCATCGGGTGACCAGCGTGGCTGGGCGTCCCACTTGCCGCTGGTGAGCGGGCGGGCGACACCGCCCTCGACCTCCACCATCCACACCGCGGTGCGATACTCGTCGGCGTCGCGCTCGATGTGCACGCGTGTGAACGCCACCCGTCTTCCATCGGGAGACATCTGCGGGTCGGCGATCCAGACGAACACCAACAGATCATCCTCCCGCATCGGACGACGGGCGCGTGTGGCGGTCTCGGCATCGGGTGTGGCCATGGTGGCGTGGAGGGTTTCGCTCGGTTGCATGGGTCTCTCCGATCAAGGAAGCGGCGGATCCGCGCAAACGACAGCATAACCGTGCGCCTGGACCGCGTCGAAGGGATCCCGCGGTTGCCGCGGGACGGCCGCCAGCGGTCGCGGCTCAGTGCGGGACGAGGAGGATCTGCGGCTGCACCCGTCGGCCCTGCTCGCACGATACCGAAAGGTGCTCGGGATCGAGCACGTCGTAGCGGTGTTTCCCGGTCAACGGGCGCACCACCAGACGGTGTGGCCCGCACGGCACGCCACGTAGATCGAACGAGCGTGGCGAGCCCATGTCGAGCGTGACCGTGTCGACCGGAGCGGCGAGCCCCTGCACCGACACCACCAGACGGAGCGGCGCGGGGAGGGGGCCCGAAGTCGTCTCGACCGTCCCGGCGATCCGGCACGCGCACACCACGGTGTCCGCCGACACGGATGACGCGGCCGGAGCGCCTGTCTTGGATGCGCCGGTGGCCGGACTCGCACCCTTGCCCGCATTCGCGCTTGCGGATGACGCGGCCGGAGGGCCTGTCTTGGATGCGCCGGTGGCCGGACTCGAGCCCGCGGACGCACTCCCGGCTCCGCCGCCCGAGCCGGCTGAGTTGGCGCCGGTCGCCCCCGTGGAGCCCGGCTTGGTCGTGCTCTTGTTCGGGGCCTGGGTCGCGCTCGGGCTCTTCGACGTGGCGCTCGCCACACCGCCCGCCGCCGCGAGCTCCTCCGGCGAGCGCGTGATGCGGAACGAGTCGGCGGCCGACGCGGGTGCCGTGACCATGCGTGAACCGGTCCCGCCGATCGTCACCGTGGCCGTCTGGGTGCGCGCCGGCGGATATGGATCATGGGTGGCCACACCGAGGGCACCGGTGAAACACACGTCGTTCAGTTCCACCCTCGTGCCGGAGGCCACCGCGTTCGCCGCCATCGTCGCGAGCCGCAGGTCGTTCGCGAGCGCCATCACCCGCTCGCCGCCGTCGGGCGCGCGTTCGAGCTTCAGCACCAGCCCCAGCGACGCCTGCCCGTCGGGCGCGGCGAAGTGGAGGTCGCGCCCCGTGACCCATAACTGCAACTGGGTGCTGTCACGGCTCAACGCTGCACGGTCCGGGAGTGGCAGGTCGAGCGCGAAACGACCCGAATCGTCGCTGGTGGCGGTGAATCGACCATGGCCATGGAGGAGCGCGGTGACACGGGTCTTGACCACCGGCTCGCCCGAGGGGAGCCGGGCCACGCCGCGAACCGCGAGCACCGGTCCCCGTGAAGACGCCGACACGACGTCGGGGCCCGCCAGCATCACGCCGAGCGCCAGGGCGATGAGGGGACGCATGGTCACGCCCGGCTACCCCCGCGCCAGCTCCTCGTAGAGATAGGCGACGCTGCGGGTGCCACCGTGATACGAACTGAGTGAGAACTTCTCGTTCGGAGCGTGCACGTTGTCGTCGTCGAGACCGAATCCCATCATGATCGCCGGCAGTCCGGGATGCGTGCCGGCGAACGTCGCCATCACCGGGATCGAGCCGCCTTCCTTGATGAGCGCCACCGGCTTGGTCCACGCGCGGCCGAGCGCGCGGCGGGCGGCCTGCAGCATCGGCTGCGTCGGATCGCACAGCCACGGCGGCGCGCTGTGCATGTCGGTGATCTTCACCGTCACCCCTGGCGGCGCGAGGGCGCGAATGTGGCTCGTGAAGCGTGCGAACAGCGCCGCGGGGTCCTGGTCGGGCACCAGTCGCATGCTCACCTTGGCGGCGGCGAACGACGGCAGCACGGTCTTGCTCCCCTCCCCGGTGTAGCCGGACCACATTCCGTTCACGTCGAGGGTCGGGCGCGAGGTCATGCGCTCGTAGGTGCTGTATCCCTTCTCGCCGAAGGGCACCGGCGCACCCGCCTCCGCCAGGTAGGCGGCCTCGTCGAACGGCAGCGATCTCATCATCGCGCGCTCGCCGTCGGTGATCGGACGCACCGCCTCGTAGAAGCCGGGCACCGTGATCCGGCCGTCGGTGTCCTTGAGACCGGCGATGATCGCCGACAGCGCGTTGGCCGGATTCTGCACCGCGCCACCGAAGTGCCCGGAATGCAGGTCCTGCCGGGGGCCGGTCACTTCGACCTGGGTATAGAGAATGCCGCGCAGACCGTAGGTGAGCGCCGGTTGGTCCGGACCGAGCATGGCGGTGTCGCTCACCACGATGACGTCGGCGTCGAGACGGCCCCGCTGATCACGCAGGAACAACGCGAGGTTGTCGCTGCCGACCTCCTCCTCCCCCTCGAGCACCACCTTGAGGTTGACCGGGAGGGCGCCGTTCACCTTCATGTGCGCCTCGATGGCCTTGAGGTGCATGTACACCTGGCCCTTGTCGTCCACCGCGCCCCGCGCGAACAGCTTGCCGTCCTTCACGACCGGCTCGAATGGCGGGGTGCGCCACAGCTCGAGCGGCTCGGGCGGTTGCACGTCGTAGTGTCCATAGAGCAGCACGGTGGGCTTGCCCTTGGCCTCCAGCCACTCGGCGTAGACCACCGGATGACCGGCAGTCGGGAGCGCCTCGGCCCGCGTCATACCCAGGGCACGCAGCTCGCCGGCGAGGAAGTCCGCACAGCGGCGGCAGTCGTCCCGGTGCTCCGACTTGGCGCTGACGCTCGGAATGCGAAGACAAGCCTTCAGATCCTCGACGAACTTGTCCCGGTGCTGCTCCAGATAGGCGGTCAGGGCATCCATGGAGGGACTCCGGAGAGAGTGGCGTGCACGAGGGTGTTTCCGGCGGAGCCTAGCACACGGGTCCGCGTGCCGCCGGTGGACGCGGGCCCCGCGCCGTTGACGGGAGGCGCACCATCACGCAGGATGCGAACGCCTCCGAGGACCGACCCGCCATGCAGATACGCATCATCCGACACGAGTGTTGTGGACACGGCCAGTGCGTCGAGATCGCGCCCGATGTGTTCGCGCTCGATACGGGCCACAAGTCCAAAGTGCTCGATCCCGAGGCCGCGTCGCCCGAGATCGTGCTCGAGGCCGCGCAGGCGTGCCCATGCCAGGCCATCGAGATCCTCGACGACGAGGGTGAGGTGGTGTTCCCGTGACCCCGATCCGCGCCACCCGTTGCGGTGCCTCCGTCCGATGAGCGTGCCGCTGACGCTCTCGCTCCTCGCCGAGCACTTCGCGGTGGTGCGGCTGCCGGCCGACAGCTTCTTCCCGGCATGGGTGAATCACTCCGAGGCCACGTTCTGGTCGATCACGCACACGCCGGAGGAATGGAGCATCGTGTGCGATCAGGACTCCGTCCCGCCGGCCTGCGATGCGGTCGAGCGCGGGTGGCGCGCGTTCAAGCTGCACGGCCCGATCGGCTTCTCGGTGACCGGTGTCATCGCCGGCATCACCGCCGCGCTGTCCGCCGCCGGGATCCCGGTGTTCGTGCAGAGCACCTACGACACCGACTACGTGCTGGTGAAGGACGAGAACGTGGCGCACGCGGTCGAGGTGCTGGGTGGACGCTACGTGGTGAGGCCGGACTAGTTCTCGAACGCCGGCTAGTCAATTCGCTTCGCGGTGATCACCACCCGCGGCATGTCGAACACCACGTCGTCGCCGGTGGTGCGCACCCGCAGGGCATCCTTCATGCGTCGCGGGAGCGTGAGCAGCATTCGCTTCGCCTCCGCGAGCACCACGCTCGAGCCTCCGCTCGTCGCGATCCACTCGATCAGGGAACGCCCCTCGGCAAGCTCGTGGGTGGCGGGCTCCACGAAGTCCACGCGCAGCCCGGCGCGCTCGAGCGCGGCCCGCCACTCCCGCGGCGCCCGCACCCGAACCGTGGTGGGGTCGCGGAGCCGCTCCAGGGCGTTGACGAACGCGTCGAGCTCGGGATCGTCGTCGTCGACGGTGGGGTCGGCGATCCCGGTCCGCCCGCCGCGACGGAGCACCCGGCGGGTCTCGGACAACGCGGTGTCGAGGTCGACGAAATGGTGCGCCGCGGCGCGGATCGCGACCAGGTCGAGGGAGCGATCGCGGAATGGCAGGCCGTGCGCGTCGGCGACGACCCGTTCGAGTGGAGCCAGGGTCTCCCCGTCTTCCATGGTATCGGCCCGACGCCGCGCGCCGAGCGTCGCCGCGTGGAGCATCTCCGGCGCCAGATCGCAGACGATCACGCGCCGGACATAGGGCGCGAACGCGAGCGCCGTGTGTCCGGGGCCACTGCCCAGGTCGAGCAGCGTCTCGTCGGCGACCGGTTCGAGATGCTCGAGCAGCAGCAACCGGGTGTGCCCCTCGGCGTGGAAGCGGCTCACCGCGTACCCACGCGCGTGCGCGCCGAACTGACGCGCGGTGTCGGCGAGTGGAACGGGCGGGTCGGGTATTCCGGAGCTGGACTCGATCATCGGGACCTCACCGGGAGCACACGGCGGTCGCGTCCGTCACGGCAACGAAGACGCGTCCGGCGTGGCGCGCCCGGCCGGGGGCGGATACGATATCACCTCCACCGGAGGTCACGATGCCAGGCCCGGCTTCCAACGCTTCCGCCGCCGCGTTTCACGAGTGGCATCGCGACGGCTTCACCGTCAGCACGGATCCCGCCCGGCTCGACCTGGACGTGATCCACCGTTTCCTCGCCACGTCGTACTGGGCAACTGGAATCCCACGTCCGGTGGTCGAGCGCTCGATCGCGAATTCGATCCCGTTCGGCGTCTACGACGGCGCGGCGATCGTGGGGTTCGCGCGGGTCATCACCGATCGCGCCACCTTCGGCTACCTCGGCGACGTCTTCGTGCTCGAGAGCCATCGCGGCCGCGGGCTCTCCAAATGGCTCATGGAGTGCGTCCACGCCCATCCCGACCTGCAGGGCTTCCGTCGCTGGGTGCTGCTCACCCGCGACGCGCACGAGCTCTACCGGCAGCACGGCTGGAACGCGATCGCGGCGCCCGATCGCTACATGGAGCGGTGGGATCCCGAGGTCTACCGCCGCGGGTGACGCGCGGCGGGCACGCCCGTTCGGGGCACTCGCACTTCCATCCACACTCGAGCGCGCCGTGTCTCGGTCTCGCGCAGTGGCGCCGGCACTCTGCCGCAAGATGGGTGTGACGCTGGCTCAGGGTGCCTGGGCATGCATCCGCGCTGGCGCGGCTGGCAACTTGTGTTCATGAAGTGGCGGCGACGAGCTCCGGAGGCTCGGGATCGGCGCCGGCCGTTTCGCGCGCGCCGGTGCCAGGCTCGAGAGAGCGACGCGCACACGCTCTTCGAGCGAGGCATCGGGAATGGCCTCGCACCGCGCCGCGGCCCGGCGTGCCTCGTCGGCGCGGAACCCGAGCGCGCGGAGCCACGGCGTCACGTCGTGCTCGGGATCCGTCGCGGCTTGGGTGGCGCGCGGCAGTGGCTCCGCGGTGGCTCGACGCGCGCCCTTCTCGGTGCCTCGGGCCGCGTTCGCGCCCACGTTCGCCGGCGCGTCTGTGTTCGTACAGGAGGCTCGTGCGAGGTTCGGGCCCGCATTCACCATGGCGGTGCGGGGTGCGCGTCTCTCGGCAGCCCTGGCTCTGCCGTTCTCCCGCTTGCCGCGCATGAAGGCTTCTCCAAACGCACGCTCGGCGGCGTACTGGTTGTGCGCCCGACAACGCAGCCGCAAATTGTCGGACGTGGGATCTCCCCCGCGCGCTACCGGATCCACGTGATCGAACTCGAGCCGCGTGCGCGCCTCGCACCGACGTCCGTTCTCCGCCACGAACGTGCACTGGCCTTGGTCGCGCTGCCACACCCTTCGGCGCACGTCGGCCGGAATGCAGCGGGCTCGCTTCGAGCGGCGGCCCGGACGTGTGCGGGCGGTTGCGGCGAAGCGA
>JBIOKD010000062.1:0-12870 GCA_044451485.1 Candidatus Eiseniibacteriota bacterium
AGCGTCAGCTTCGCGTTCCGCTTCTTCCCCTCGTGCCGGTAGGCGATGGAGTGCCGCGCACCGGGAGTGCCGGTCTCGAACAGCGCGTTGAGCGCGTCGAGGGTCCAACTCTTCATCGACTTCCCGTCCACCGCCAGCACTTCGTCGCCCTCGCGCAGCCCGGCCTTCTCGGCCGGTGAGCCGGTCAGGACGTTCATCGCCCGGACCGCGCCGTCGAACCGCGCCAGCTGCATGCCGGCGAGCGAGAACTCGTCGCGTTTGCCATAGCGCGCCCCGGGCTCGAACCACACCGTCTTGCGGGTGTAGTCGAACGTGACCCGGAATCGCTCCAGCACCTGATTGCCGATGTTGCCCGCGTAATCCTCGCTGGCGAGACCGCCCTCGGTGGCGCCGGACAGGATGACGATCGGGTCGTCCCAGCCGAACGGGCCGATCTGCATGCGCTTCATCCGCGCGATGTCGCCGGAGAAGGTGCCACCGAACCCGCCGCCGAGCGCGGTGAGCTTGGTGCCGGTGTGCTCGCGCAGGTCGTGCGCGCGCACGAACGGGCCGTGCAGATCCACGGTGGAGCCGCTGCCGACGTCGATCCGGAAGCGCCCGCCCAGCGTGCTGTCGAGCGTCGCGTCGATCACCGGGATGTTGGCCGCCAGCTCGAACGGCATCGCGGTGCCCCCCTTCGGCGGCTGGAACCCCGTCGGATCCGCGAGCGTCAGCGTGGCGGCGTCGTAGTCCAGCGTGAGCGCGAACCGGCTGATGACGTCGTACCCGAGCACGCCGGCGATCGGCCGCCAGAAGAACGGCTCGAGATGCGGGGCCAGAGACAGCACCGCGACCTTCTCGGGACCGAGCTCGATCCCCTCGCCGTCGGGTCCGGGCACGAACAGCCCCTTGATCTCGGACAGCGACGCGCCCCCCTGATCCGAGCCGGCGCCGCTCACCTGCACCCGCCCCTGGACCGCGATGCCACGCGAGACGGCGTACGCGCTGTCGAGCACGGTGATGCTCGCGCCGGTGTCGAGCAGGAAGTCGACGAACGGTCCGCCCTCCACCGAGACCTTCACCCAGACGTGCCGGGCGCTGTAGTCGAAGGGGATGGTGGCGCTGTGGCCGCCGCCCTGGAAGTGCACGCCGGTGGGACCGGCCTCGCGGGCGGCGAACAGCGTGTCGGACAGCGTCTCGTTCACCCGTGTCGAGTCCAGGGTCAGGATCGCGTCGTTGAGTGGCATGTTCCCGACCCGGATCACGGTGCGGGTCGGACGCAGCCGGCCCTCGACGGTGCGATAGTCGGACAGCAGGTCGGTGATGTCGCGGGTGTCGTCGCGCTGCGTGCTGCGCACCAGCAGCCCGGTCCGATCGTCGAACCACAACCGTCGCGGATGTCCGTTCGGCGCCTTGACCTCCAGCACGGTGTAGCTCCCGAGCGAGTCGTGCTCGGTGCCCACCCGGCTCACCTCGCCGCCCCCCTGCCCCGGACGCGCCCACATCTCGTTGTCGTACCAGGTGGCGGCGCGGGTGTTGTCGAGATCCGGACCTCCCAGCACCGCGTAGCGGCCATTCTGGTCGATGCGCCATGCCACCTGTCCGTCGTCGCCCTCGCGAAGCGTGAATGGCCCGATCGAGGTGAGACTGGCTCCGTGGTCGGGCAGACGGGTCCAGCCCTCGACGTGACCGGTCAGCCCGAACGCCGCGAGCGTGAAATGCGCGTGCGAGCTGTGCTCGGCGGCGAGTGCCGCCGCGCCTCCGGTCGCGCGCACGTAGCGATCCACGACCGGTTGGGCGTCGGCGGTGATGGCGGCATGCGCCGGCGCGATCACGCCCTGGGCACCCGTCGCGAGGAGGAGCACCACGAGCGCGGCACGCGCCACGCGGACGTGGGATGTGGATGGGAGGATCATCGGGTCTTCCGTGGTTCGAGTGACATCGGGTGTGGATCCGTCACGCCCGACATGATACGTGCGGAGCGACGCGGTTGCATCCGCCCGACACCGTCCGTATTCTCGCCGACGACTCCCCTCATCGACGACCACACTCTCCCAAGGAGGTGCGAAGGTGTCCCGTCGCCTGATGTCCGCGCTGGTCGCACTGGCCGCGATCGCGTTCGTCCCAGCCGCATCTTTCGCCGCCACCGCCGGTCCGATCGACCAGGGCATCGGCCCGCGGGTGGGGTTCAGCACGGATCCGGATCAATTCGTGTTCGGTGGTCAGGGCACGTTCGGACCGATCGTGCAGGACCTCACGTTCGATCCCAGTCTCGAGTTCGGATTCGGGGACAACACCACGACGGTGCAGGGGAATTTCGATCTCCACTACCACTTCCACATCAAGAACTCGAACTGGATGCCGTACGCGGGAGCGGGGGCGTCGATCGTGAACTACAGCTACGACAACAATGCTCCCGGCAGCGACAACAACCGCACCGAAGGCGGCGGCAGTCTGATCGTGGGTGCCGGCGCGCCGACCCCGAGCGGCAACCGGTTCTTCGCCGAGATGAAGTTCGGGCTCGGCGACGTGCCCTCGTTCAAGATCATGGCGGGCTGGAACTTCAAGATGTGATCCCGACCGTGACGGATCGGGCCCCGGGTTCCGCCCAGGTCCACGCGGACCGGGACCCGGGTCGCCCGTCCGGCGCTCAGCGCGAGGCGGTGCCGGTCGCCGCGAGCGCCGCGTTCATGCGCTCGAGGAAGCGCTCCGGCGTCAGGAAGCGCTCCACCCGCGAGGCCCGCACCTCGCGTCCGTCGGCGCCGATGAACACGACCGTCGGCACGCCGCGAACCTCGAATCGCTCGCGTGCCCGGTGGCTCTCGTCCGAATCGTAGTGGGTGAGATCCACGCGCAGACGGCGGAACCGCTGCGCGCGTGTCACCACCACCGGGTCGGTGAAGGTCTTGAGCTCGAGCTCGTGACAGGGAAGACACCAGTCGGCCGAGAAATCGAGCATCACCGGCCGGCCGGCCGCCGCGGCCTGCTCGAGCGCCGCCGGGGAGTAGGGCTCGAACGCCAGCTGGTGCCTGCGCTCGGACGTCCTCGCCATCGTCAACAGCAGCATGACCGCGACCAGGATGCCCAGCACGCCGGCCACCCACTGCACACGCCGGAACCAGGCGTACGGGACACTCCGCTCGAAGAACGCGAGATAGATCGTGCCGACGATCGCGCCCACGGTCACCACCGTCAGCAGCGCATCGGGCTTGAGGGCGAGGGTGGCGAAGTACACGCCAATCAGCAACATCATCGTGCCGAAGCCCTTCTTCACGTACTCCATCCACATGCCCGACCGCGGGAGCCGTTGCAGCATGTTCGAGAACGTGCCCAGCAGCAGGTACGGCGCGCCGAGACCGAGCGCCAGCACGAAGAAGGCCATGAATCCAAAGACGGGGTCGGCCTTGGCGCCGACCAGCGCCAGCAGCGCGAGCACCGGCGGGCCGGTGCACGGGGCCGCGATCACCCCCACGGCGAGCCCCGAGAGGAAGATGCCCATGGCACCGGTGGCGCCGCCTCCCCCCAGACGCGACATCAGCCAGTACGGCGGGTTGAGCTCGTACACACCGAACATGCTGAGCGCGAGCACCACCATCATCGCGCTGAATGCGAACAGCACCCAGGGACTCTGCATCCACGCGCCGAACAGCGTGCCGGTCAGTGCCGCCGCGACCCCCAGCGCGCTGTACATGGTGGCCATGCCGAGCACGTACACGCTCGCGAGACCGAACGCGCGCAGCGGTGAAGCCCCACGCCGCGCGCCGAAGATCCCGACCGTCACGCCCAGCATCGGGTACACGCAGGGCGTGAGGTTGAGCGCCAGTCCGATCAGGAACAGCGACAGGAACGCCAGGAACGAGCCGCGCGCGAACAACCGGGCGATGGGATTGTCGATCATCGCGCCGCCCGGGCCGGACGAAGTGCCCGCACCCGCCGGGGGTGCGGTGACGAAGCCGCTGTCCGCGCCCGCCGGCGATGGCGCCGGGATGGCGGTCCCACCCGTGGCCGCCCCGGGGCCCGGGGTGACGGGAACACCCGCCGTCACCTCGAGTACGACCTCGAACGGCACCGTCACCGGCGCCAGACACAGCTCGTCGTTGCACGCCTGGAATCGCAGCCTGCCCGCGAGCGTGTGGGCCCCCGTCGCGACCCCGGGGGCGACCGTGACCGGCACGCGCGCGGTGACCGCGCCGTCGTACACCAGCAGCTCCTCGTCGGCGAACGACAGCTTGCGGCGTTCCCCGGGTGGATAACGCGTCGCCCCCGTCGTGAACCCGGGCGCGGCGACGATCTCCACGGTGGTCGGAATCATCTCCTCGGAGGCCGGTGGGTTGGCGTTCACGTGCCATCCGCCGCGGATCGTCAACCCGATCGGCACCTCGACCGCCGAGCCGGCGGTGACGTGGGCCCGGGCCGCATGCACCCGGATCAGGGTCTCGGCCGGTGGCGGCTCGGCCCCCTGGGCGCGTGCCCGCCCGACCCACACGAGCGGCATCGACACCACCAGCGCGAGCAGACACGATGCGAAACGGCCGGCAGGGGATCGTCTCATCATCGTCCTTCCGTCTCGGATACCGTCGGCACCGGCTCCTCGAGCCGTTCACCGAACGCGCGTGGGTCGGTCACGGGCAGCCGGCAGACCCGATCGACGCACACATACGCCGCGGCGTGTCCATCGATGGGCTCCAGCGGGGCCGTGAATGGCACCGCGATCGCGAGCCGCCGGCCGTCTTCGCCCTCTGGTTTGAGCAACACGTCGTCATGCGGCAGGAAGCGCCGCGCGGCCTCGTCGAGCAGCGCGCGTGTGGAGTCGGCGCCGGGCACCCCGGTCACCACCACGTGCCGTGGCGCGTGTCCGGCGCGCTCCATCGCCACCAGCATCTGTGGCATCGCCAGCGGCTGGGCGACGAGACCCCCGGCATGGTAGCGGAACGAGCGCTCCGCCGCCGACCGGAAGTCGGCGCGATCGAGCAGCGTGCCCAGACGCCACAGCACCAGGGCGGCCACCGAATTGCCGGCCATCTCGGCGCCGTCGAAGCCGTCCTTGAGACGCAGCGCCACGGTGGGGTCGCCGGCGGGGCTCTCGAACAGACCGCCGTGGTCGGGGTCGTCGAAACGCGCCAGCATCTCCGCCGCGAGCCGGCCGGCTCGCTCGAGCCACACCGGCTCGTGCGCCGCCAGCGCCAGGTCGGTGAGACCGAGCGCCAGGTTGGCATGGTCGTCGAGCTGTCCGGTACCGGCCACGTCGCCGTCGCGCCAGCGACGCGCGAGCGCGAGACCGTCGCCGCCCTCGCGGACCAGGTTCGTCCACACGAACGTCGCGGCGTGGCTCGCATGTCGCGCCAGCGACGCATCGCCCAGCACCCACGCGCCACGCGCGAGCGCGGAGATCATGAGCCCGTTCCATGCCGCGAGCACCTTGTCGTCGCGGTACGGACGCGGGCGCCGGGCCCGGACCTCGAGCAGTGTGGCACGCGACCGCGCGAGTCGTTCGCCGGTGGTGGCGGGATCGACGCCGTGCGCGGCCGCCGCCGCCTCGAGCGTGATCGCCTCGTGGAGCACGGTGGCGCCGTGCTCGAAGTTGCCCGTCTCGTCCACCCCGTAGCGCGCGGCGAACAGCGCCGCCTCGGCCGGCGACAGCGCCGCGGCGAGCGAGGCCGGGGTCCACACGTAGAAGCGGCCCTCCTCGCCCTCGCTGTCGGCATCCTCGGCGCTCGCGAAGGCGCCCCCGGGCAGCGCGAGATCGCGAAGCACGTAGTCGAAGATCCCACGCGCCACCTCGGCGTAACGCGGATTTCCGGTGGCCTGAAAGCCCTCGAGGTAGGCCCACGCGAGCTGGGCCTGGTCGTAGAGCATCTTCTCGAAGTGCGGGATGCGCCACGCCCGGTCGGTGGCGTAACGATGGAACCCCCCACCGAGATGGTCGTGGATCCCCCCCGCGGCCATCGCGTCGAGCTGCCCGGTGACCATCTCCAGCGCCGCTCCGTGCGCGTCGCGATCACGCGCCCACCAGCGCAACAGAAAATTGAGGTTCACCACCGACGGGAACTTGGGGGCGCGGCCAAAGCCACCGTGCGTGTGGTCCCCGGCGCGGGTCAGCGCGGCCGCGGCGTCGGCGAACAACCGCTCGCGCGCCACCACCGGAGTGGCCGGTCGATCGAACGCGGCCAGCGCCTCGAACACCCGCCGGCCGGTGTCGGCCAGCGCGGCCCGCTCCTCGCGCCACGCCGCCAGCACCCGCGGCAGCAGCTCGACCAGCCCGGCGCGACCGGAGCTTGCCCGTGGCGGGAAGTACGTGCCGCCGAAGAACGGCGTGCGGTCGGGGGTGAGGAACACGTTGAGCGGCCAGCCGCCACCGGCGCCCAGCGCCTGCATGGCGCCCATGTAGACGCGATCCACGTCCGGGCGCTCCTCGCGATCAACCTTGATGCACACGAACCCGTCGTTGAGCAGCGTCGCGACCCCCTCGTCCTCGAACGATTCCCGCTCCATCACGTGGCACCAGTGACAGGTCGAGTAGCCGATCGAGAGGAAGATGGGCCGATCCTCGCGACGCGCGCGCTCGAACGCCTCGTCGCCCCACGGATACCAGTCCACCGGGTTACGGGCGTGCTGGAGCAGGTACGGACTCTTCTCGCGCGCGAGCCGGTTGGGCGCGCGCCCGGCGGGAGCATCGGGCATCGGGGATCCGGTGTGGTGGTGTGAGGCGTGCCGGTGTGCGGATGTGCACGCAGCCTCCGGCGAGTGACCGAACCTAGCCTAGCAGGAGACACGCGGGGGGCGTGTCACCCCATGGTCAGGGGATCCGCGGATGGGGCGTCGCGCCCCGCGACACCAGCCGGTTGCTCCAACCGTAGAGTGCGACCGTCACCACGAGCACGACCGGCAGCAGCCCCAACGCCAGGACCCAGGCCGGTGCCGGCAGCGCGACGTGGACCCAGGCGCCACCGGACAGCCGTGTCACCGCCATCGCCGTCGTCTGGAGCCACGCGCCCTTCCACCCGAAGAGCGCCGCCAGCACCAGGGCCAGCACCACCGCCGGCTCCATCGCCATCCGCACCCACACCGGCATCGGGTCGGACCACGACGGCAGAGCGGGTCGCGCCAGGGACGACGGGCCGGGGCCGAGCCGCGCCAGCACCGACTCGGTGAATCCGGCCGGCGCGATGGCCGGCGTCACGTCCGCGAGACAGGCGTCGAGCGAGCGGGCGCGCTCGAGCGCGGTGGCGCACGCCGCGCAATCCCGAGCGTGGCCGGTCACCCACTCCGGCGCCACGCGTGGATCGCTCCCGTCGAGCCAGCTCCGGACGTCCCGACAACGATCGTCGCTCATCGCGTCTCCGCCTCGTCCCAGACCGCGCGCATCGCGGCACGCGCCCGTGCCAGATGTGTCTTCACGGTGTTGGGCGGCATGCCGAGCACCGCCGCCACCTCGTCCACCGAGCGGTCGGCCAGATAGTACAGCGTCACCACCGTGCGCTGCGCCGCGGACAAGGTCGCCATCATGCGCTCCACTTGAACCCGGCGCGCTCGGGTCTCGAGATCGGACACGGTGTCGGCCGGATCGACCGGTTCCGGCGCCGACTCGAGCGGCGTCTCGCGCCCCTGCCGGTGACGCAGCAGCGCGAGACGATCGAGTGATCGCCGCACCACGATGCGATGGAGCCAGGTCGAGAACGCGGCGTCGCCGCGGAATCCCGGCAGCGCGCGCCAGACACGCACGAAGGCATCCTGGGCCACCTCCTCGGCCTCGGCCGGCACCCGCACGATGCGCAACGCCAGCGTGTAGGCCCGGTCGTGATGACGCTCCACCAGACGTGCGAAAGCGGCACGATCGCCGCCGCGGGCGCGCCCGATCCAATCGAGCTCGTCGCGATCAGCGTTGCGCGGTGTGACGGCCGGTGGCGCCGCCCGCGCGAACTCGGGACCCATCGTCTCCTTGGACGGGTCCGGCGGCCCTTCGGGTTTCATGGCCGGAGGCTACCCCCCCGGCCCGGGGCCCTGAAACCACCGGGCGGGGTCCGGCGGTCTCATCGGATGTCGGCGGCGAGCGCGCCGCGGTCGTTCCGGCCCGAGCGGGCCGGCCCCTCATCGGAAGGAGCCTGGTCATGCACATCTTCGATCCGGACTTCGTGGTCCCGTTCCTGATCTTCACCATTCCGATCATCGCCATCGTCGGCGGCATCGCCACGGGGATCATCCGCACGATGGGTCGGCAGCGTCTGGTGGAGCTGGCGCAGCAGGAGCGGATCGCCGCCATCCAGCGTGGGGTCGACCCGGCGCAGCTGCCACCGATCCACCCCGACCTGTTCGGCGACTCGCCGTTCTCGCCACAGGAGAGCGATCGCCGCCGCCACGAGGGTCTGCTGATCGGCGGGATCGTCACCCTGTTCACCGGCATCGGGATCGCCATGTTCCTGTGGATCCTCCGTCCCGACGGCGAGCGCTACGTGTGGGCGGTCGGGATCATTCCGATGGCGGTGGGGCTCGGTCTGCTGCTCTCCGCGATGATCGTCCGACCGGCGGCCGGCCCGGACGGCCCACGCGTGTAGGGGGGATCGATGAACGCCGATGATCTGGTGGTGACCGTGCTCTCGGGGATGCTGGTGGCGACCGTCGCGACGTGGACGGCATGGCGCGTGGTCCGCACCGCGCAGCGCCAGCGTCATCTCGAGCTGGTCTGGCGGGAGCGTCTGGCGGTGTGGAGCAGGGGTGCCGAGGGGGGCCTCCCCCGCCGCTAGACGAAGTCCACGGCTTGACCGAGCCGCCCCCCGCCGCCGGCGTGGCGGCCGTCATGCGCCTCCGCGACGCGTGATGCGATCGATCAACAGGGCTCGACTGGCGGGGGAGGTCCGTGCGACGATCCGACGATGTCCGCGACTCAGACCCCCTCCGCACGTGTCGCGGCGATCGACTTGATCCGCGGCGGCGTGATGATCCTGATGGCGCTGGATCACGCCCGGGTCTACTCCGGCCTGCCAGCCGGCGGACCAACGCCCGCGATCTTCCTGACCCGCTGGATCACCCACTTCTGCGCTCCGGCGTTCGTCTTCCTCGCCGGCACGAGCGCATGGTTCTACGCACGCACGCACACAGACGGTGCCAGGCGCCTGGTGATTCGAGGCGCTTGGCTGGTGCTCCTCGAGCTCACCGTGCTGCGACTCGGCTGGACGTTCAACTTCGACTTCGCGCACTACGAGATGGCCGGTGTCATCTGGTGCATCGGCTGGTGCATGATCTTGTTGGCACCCCTGACGATGTTGCCGACGCGCGCGGTCGCGACGATTGGGTTGGTCATCGTCGCGGGCCACGATCTGGTCGATCCGCATCTCGACACCCTGATTCCGGCGCTCGCCGGCAGTCCCCTCAGCGCACTCTGGAAGATCCTGTACCTGGGATTCTTCGCCGGTCCGATCCGCGTTGGACCGAGTGGACCGGACCTGTTCGTCCTCTATTCGATCATCCCGTGGGTCGGGGTCATGGCGCTCGGCTTCGCGTTCGGCCACGTGATGGCGCTCGATCCGCCGCGCCGGAGTCGGGTGTGTCTCGCCGTCGGTATCGGGGCCACCGCGCTGTTCCTGCTGCTCCGGGGGTTCAATCTCTATGGCGATCCGCGGCCCTGGCACGCGGGGCACGCCGCGGGCGGCGAGACGCCGATGCCGGCGCTGCTGGCGTTCCTGAACACGAACAAGTACCCGGCCTCGCTCGACTTCCTGCTCATGACGCTGGGCCCCATGCTCGCCATGATCCCACTCGTCGAGGGGGCGCGCGGCCGCGTGGCGACCTGGATCACGACATTCGGTCGAGTGCCTTTCTTCTATTACATGCTGCACATCCCGCTGATCCACACGCTGGCATTGGTGGTGTCGAAGCTGCGTCTCGGGGTGGTGAGTGCGTGGCTCTTCACGAACCACCCGATGGGGAATCCGCCGGCACCCGAGGGATACACCTGGAGCCTGCCGCTGCTCTATGTGGTCTGGGCGGTGGCTCTGGTGATGCTGTACCCGGCATGCCGCTGGTTCGCGGGGCTCAAGACACGAAGGCATGAGTGGTGGCTGGGGTATCTGTAGGGAGCACCCATGCGATCGCGTCTCCTCCATCGAAGTGCGGCCATCACCGTCGTCGACGTGCGCTGCGACGGCGGATCGCCCCTGCCTGGCCCCGAGGAGGAGTCGCCGGTCGACCAGATCGTGCTGGTGCGGAGCGGTGTGTTCGTGTGCAGCGTGGCTCGTCACCCGGTGGTGGCGGATACGACGCGGGCGCTGTTCTTCCGGCGTGGCGAGACCTACCGGACCTCGCACCCCACGGGCGGCGGCGATCGGTGCACCTCGATCTCGGTCGGAACGGAGACGCAGGAGCCGCTACCCTCGAGCGCGCCCACCACTCCGGCGGACGATCTCGCCCATCGGCGTCTGGTGTCGTCATTGGTGAGACGTGAGATGTCGCCGCTCGAAGCCGACGAGGCCGTGCTCGATCTCACGCGGCGCATCGTGGCCCACGCGCTCCACGCCCCCGTGGAAACGGGTCACTCCCGCCGGCGAATCGTCGACGACGCCCGCGCGTTGATGGCCGCCCGCTTCGACCAGCACCTACGCCTCGACGCGATCGCGAGAGAGCTGCATTGCTCGGAGTTTCATCTGTGCCGGGCGTTCCGCAGAGGGACGGGCGAGACCCTTGGTCGTTACCAATCACGGCTGCGGATCCGGGCCAGCCTCGAGCGCCTCTCCGCCGGCGAGCGTGATCTCACCCGGTTGGCACTCGATCTCGGGTTCTACGACCACAGCCACTTCTGCAGGGTCTTCCGCCGCGAGGTGGGTCTGTCGCCCTCTTCATGGCGATCGAGCAATATCGTCCAAGCGCCTCGCTGACCCCGGCGGTAGGGTCGGCACATGCACGAATGGACCGACGGGCGAAACCCGATACTCGAGTACTACGATTCCGATTTCCCGTCCCGCGATCTCGGTCGCTTTCCCGAGAACTTCGACGCGGTCGTCGAATATCAGGGTCTCGCGCATGACGTGCCCCGCTATCTCGAACTGGCACACGAGACCGGAGGCCCCGTACTCGAGCCCTTTTGCGGCACCGGGCGGGTCGCGATTCCGCTCGCCCGGGCAGGCTTCGACGTCACGGCGCTCGATCTCTCGCGCCCGTTGTTGGGGCAACTCGACGAGCGCCTCGAGCTGATCCCGGAGGCCCGCCCGCATCTTCACATCGTCGAGAGCGACGTCCGGGGCCCGATCCCGGGCGGCCCCTATTCGCTCATCATCATCGCGTTCAACAGCCTCACCTGCATCGCCGACTTCGCCGGCCAACGCGAGGCGATTCGCTCTCTGGCGGACGCCCTCGCCCCCGAAGGGCGTCTGGTCATCGACACCGTCAATCCCTGGCGTCTCCCGGTCGAGGGTGACCCGACTCCCAAGCCGTTCTTCACACGCCGTCATCCGCGCACCGGTCTCTCCTACACGCGGTTCGCGGCGATGAGCGGCTTCGATGCGGAAGGTCGTCAGCGGTTGCACGGTTGGTACGATCAACTGGACGAGAACGGCCACGTGTCGCGCCGCCACTACGCCGTCACGTGGCGTCCGATCGCGCGTCACGAGCTCCAGCTCATGCTCGAAACGGCTGGACTCTCCATGGCGTCCCTCGAAGGCGGCCACCGGCGGGAGCCGTTCACCGCCCAGAGTCCCCGTCTGTTCGTGCAGGCGCGCAGGACCTAGCCGCGCGATCCCGGAGGGACTCGGCCGACGGGCTCGGCCCGTGGCTTCAGCGGCCGTCCCGGCGAGGCCGGGGGCTGGCACGGGCCCCGAATCCGCCTCTGGCGGTCCCGGCCGGCTTGCGGCAGAATGACGGGGACGGGCGCAGGGCGCGGGGCGCGGGTGCGGGCCGCAAGGCTCGCGTGCTCGCGTGACCGGGTCTCGAGAGACCATGCCACTCGCTTCCACAACGGAGACCCGGGGGACGCCCACCCCAGGACCAGGGAAGACATCCATGACCCCCACGGACGGGATCCGCGCCGGGATGCCTCACGCGCGTCGTGTGGCCACCCTCATACTGCTCGCCACACTGTTCGCGCTCGCGCCGGCCACCCGCGACGCGCGAGCCGAGATCGGCAATCCCGCGGTCGGCGGATGTCTCGCCACCAAGGTCGTGGGTCTGGACGGCACGCGCAGCGACGGGGTGCAGTTCATCCGGCTGTCGCGTGGGCTGGCCCAGGTGTTCGTGGCCTCGGACACGCTGGTGCGCACGGTCACACTGTGGCTGCCGGCCACCCGCCGCCTGCTCACCACCCCGCTGCACCTCTACGTCTTCGCGACCGACGGGGACGGGCGCCCGCAGCCCGACAGCGCGGTTCTGGACGGCGGCAGTCTCGACGGCGGCGATGCCGACGGCTCACAGGCGGCGCGCTTCACCTACGTCTTCGATCCGCCCGCGATGCTTCCCGCCCCCGGGCGCTACGCGCTGGTGCTGGTGCCGGATCGCTGCAGCGCGATCCCGGTGCTGACCGACGGAAGCGACAGCTTCTCGGACGGCGATCTGTGGGAGATGGGTCAGCGCCGTTGTGGCGGACCGCTCACCACGCTGGGGGAGCGCCTCACCGGGACGCACCTCACGTTCCGTGTGGAGTTCTGCGACGGCGGCACCGTGACCACCGGGCACACGTGGGGAGAGCTGAAGACGCTCTACCGGTAGACGGTCCTGTCGGAGATGCCCGATCGCGCGCTGTCGTCCGGCTCGGGTCGCTACGCGGTGACCCTCCTTCGCGGCACGCTCCGCCTCGCATCCTGCTCGGCTCCACTGCAGCCGCGTTCGCGCCCGGCATCCCTGCCTCTGACGCGCGAACGCGATGCACCGCGAATGAGGTCACCGCTCCGCGCCCCGATCCCTCGGACG
>JBIOKD010000063.1:0-12809 GCA_044451485.1 Candidatus Eiseniibacteriota bacterium
CGCATCCGGGAGGCGGGCCGTGACACCGGGTCGGGCGCAGCGTCCGGTCACCGTGCTCCAGACCTGCTTTTCGCCGTCGTGGGGCGGTCTCGAGATGCAGGCGCTGGATGTGTCACGTCGTCTGGTCGCGCGCGGACATCGTCTGACGCTGGCGTGTGCCTCGGGCACGCGTCTGGCGGCCGAGGCGGCAGGGGCCGGGCTCGAGCGCCTCGAGCTGGACGTGCACGGCTACCTGCACCTGGGTGCCGCCTGGCGGCTGGCCGGCCGGATCCGCACCGGTGGCGTTCAGATCGTGCACAGCCAGCACTCGCGCGATCTCGCCACCGTGGTGCCGGCGCTCGCCATGGCCGGGAGCCGCGCGCCCCTTCTGCTCAGCAAGCGCATGGGCTCCTACGTCGCCAAGAAGGATCCCTATCATCAGATGCTCTACGCGCGGGTCGCCATGGTGCTCGCGATCTCCGAAGTGATCCGTCGCAACGTGATCGACACCACCCCCGTGCCACCGGCGCGGGTAGCCACGCTGCACGACGCCGTGGACGCGCGGCGCTTCTCACCGGCCGCCGTGGACCGCGCCGCCGCCCGCCGCGCGCTCGGCGCGACCGGGGACGAGCTGTGGGTGGGGATGGTCGGGCGCTTCTCGCCGGGCAAGGGCCACGAGGAGTTCCTCGAAGCGGCGGCGCGTCTCAAACGCACCGATCCCACGGTGCGTTTCGCCATCGTGGGTGAGGCGAGCCACGGCGAGGCGGGGTACGAGCGTGATATCCGCGCCCGCGCCGCGGAGCTGTCGCTCGACGACACGGTCCGCTTCGCCGGCTTCAGACCCGACGTGCCGGAGGTGATGCGCGCGCTCGACATCCTGGCGTTCCCGTCGCACGCCGAGGCCTTTGGCGTGGTGCTCATCGAGGCGATGGCGATGGAGCTGCCGGTGGTGAGCACGAATTGCGACGGGGTGCTCGACATCGTGGTGGACGGAGAGACCGGTCTGTTCGTGCCGCCGCGTGACGGCGCCGCGCTGGCGGCCGGGCTGGCGCGGCTGATCGCCGATCCGCTGGCCCGCGCGCGCATGGGGCGCGCCGGGCGACGGCGGGTGCTGGAGCGCTTCGACGAGGATCACCAGACGCTCGCCATCGAGCGCTTCTACGACACGGCGCTCGGACGTACGCCGCTCCCCGTGGCCGATCCCGCGGGGACCGTCGCGTGATCGGCGTCGGTCGCATCCCGGTGCGCGCCGAGGACGTGTGGACCTTCACCGAGCGCAACGTGCCGCTCTGGGACATCCTCGAGCTGTTCCCACGCGACGCGATCGGCCCGCGTGGACCCAAGGATCCGCCACGGCCCTACGAGGTGAAGCCGATCACCATCGAGACCGATCTCGGCTGGTCGTTCGAGACCGACATCCAGTATGGGACCTGGGTGTTCCGCCCGGTGGCACCGAGCCGGCCAGGGATGATGAAATGGTGCCGCGAGCGCTGGCTCGAGGCCGGCGACACGATCGTGTTGGAGCGGCTCGAGGAGCGCCGCTACGCGCTGCGTCTCGAGAAGGCCGCAGCGTCACCGCCGTGATGCCGTCCGACCGGGCGGCTGACGCGCCGTCGTCATGCGCTGCGACCCGGCGGCTGAAGCGTTTGAATGCGCGCCATCGACCCGTGACAACCTCCTGACCCACCGTGGGCCGCCACGCCGCATCTCGATGGAGCATCGCTTCACACTCGTCCCGCACGTCGAACCCCCGAGCAGGAGGCCCAGGTGTCCATCCGACCGGTCAAGCGAATCGTCCAGTCCCAGCCCACCGTCGAGGGTGCGGGCGTGAGCCTGCGGCGCGCCTTCGGGTTCGGCGATACCGAGGAGTACGACCCGTTCCTGCTGCTCGACGATTTCCGAAACGACGATCCGGCCGCTTATCGCAAGGGCTTCCCCTGGCATCCCCATCGCGGCATCGAGACCATCACCTACGTGCTCGCCGGCACCGTCGATCACCAGGACAGTCTCGGCAATCAGGGCTCGCTCGGGGCCGGTGACGTGCAGTGGATGACCGCCGGGAGCGGGATCCTGCACCAGGAGATGCCCAATGGCGATCCGAAGGGACGCATGCACGGCTTCCAGCTGTGGGCCAATCTTCCGGCCGAGCACAAGATGACACGGCCGCGCTACCAGGACATCGCCGCGCGTGACATCACCGAGGTGACCGACGACGACGGCACGCGGGTGCGTGTCGTGGCGGGTGAGTTCTGGGGCAAGCGTGGACCGGTCGAGGGCATCGCGGCCGATCCGAGCTATCTCGACGTCTGGGTGCCACCCGGCCAGCGCAAGCGGCTGCCGGTGGAGATCCAGCGCAGCGCGTTCGCGTACGTGTTCGAGGGCAGCGGCACGTTTCGTGATGCCTCCGGCCCGCAGTCCGTGGTGACCGAGGATCTGGCCAGCGGCGCGCAGAAGGTGCTCGCTCCGAGCGAGCAGACGGGGAACCGTTCGCTGGTGCTGTTCGACCGCGGCGACGAGGTGGTGGTACAGGCCGGGGAGCACGGGATCCGCTTCCTGCTGGTCTCGGGCAGGCCGCTGCAGGAGCCGGTGGCGTGGTACGGGCCGATCGTGATGAACACGCAGAGCGAGCTGCGGCAGGCGATGCTCGATCTGCAGAACGGCACGTTCATCCGCGAGCGATGACGACGTGAGCGGGGGAGGATCGTGTGACGACGGAGGTTCAGGTGGCGGTGGAGGATCGGGTGACGACTCATGTCATGGCCGCGCGCATCGACACGGCGCGCGGGCGGCTTCTCGAGCTGCACCGAGCGCTGGTCGAGGTGGATCGGCGCGCGTACGAGCGCGTGCACGGCCGGCTCACGGCTGGGGCGTTGCTCGACAACCTGATCCATCACCCGGTGTTCGCCTGGCTGCGGCCGCTCTCGACGCTGATCGCCGAGACGGACGATCGCGGGCGCGCGTCGCGCACGCCGTCCGAGTGGCTGGCCGCGGCACGCGCGCTGCTCACCGCCGATCCGGAGGGCGGCGAGTTCCAACGCCGCTACGCGGAGCGCCTGCAGCGGAGCCCCGAAGTCGTGGTGGCGCACGCGGCGGCGCGACGGGTGCTCGGGCGCTGATCGCCCGTCACACCCGCGCGACCCCGGCGCTCCGTCGCGTCAGGCGGCGGGGATCAACCCCATGACCTCGTCGATCTCGGGGAAGCGGCCGGTCTGCTTCTTCGAATAGACCAGCCGGCCATCCAGCACCAGCTCGAACTGGCCCCCGGATCCGCGAGTCAGCTTCACCTCGACCTGGGGACGCTGCTTCCTCACCTCGGCCGCCAGACCGGCAGCCCGCGGGAGATAGTTTCACTGCACGCAATAGGTGATCTCGAGCTTCATGTCTCCTCCATGCGCCGGTCTCGCGCCAGCACGATCGAACATACACCCGCACGCGCTCCGGGCGAATGCGATTTGACACGCCGGCCACGGCCGGGCTTCGGCGACGGCGGACGCCAGTGCGCGCGCGGTCACCGGTTCGCCGGGACTGAACGCGATTTGACGCACCACCCGCCGACACGTCAGATTGCGATGCGCCACGAGGGCGCGAGGTGCGGTGTCACACACGGACGGAGCCATGACCGAGCGGACCATCAGCGTCGAACAACGTTTGCGGGCGGTGGTGGGCGAGGGACTGCTGACCCGCGAGCCGCTGCGGCATCACACCACCTTCCGCATCGGCGGACCCGCCGAATTCTTCTTCGCGTCGCGCACGGTCGATCAGCTCACCGGCGCCCTTCGTGCCGCGCGTGAGCTGGCACTGCCGGTGTTCCTGCTCGGCGGGGGCAGCAACCTGCTGGTCTCGGACGACGGCGTGCGCGGTCTCGTGGTGAGGAACGCGATCGAGACCCTCGAGTTCGACGGTACCGCGGTCCACGTCGGTGGCGGGTACGACTACCTCGAGCTCATCCGGCGCTGTCGTGACCGTGGTCTCGCCGGTCTGGCCTACGCGGCCGGCATCCCCGGGTCGCTCGGTGGCGCCATCTACGGCAACGCCGGGTGTTACGGCCAGGACATCGGCAGCCGCACGGTGGAGTGCACCATCGCCACCCTCGACGGCGCGGTGGTGGAGACGCGCCCGGCGGCGTGGTTCGAGTTCGGCTACCGCGACTCGCGTCTCAAGCGCGACCCACGCGTGGTGCTCACGGCACTCATCCAGCTCGAAGCCGGCGACGGGGACGCCATTCAGAAGGAGATCGACGAGAAGCTCGAGATCCGGCGCGTGAAGCACCCGCAGTGGCGGGTCGAGCCCACCGCCGGCTCGTACTTCAAGAATCTGCCGCCGGACTGGCAGATGCCCGGGGGGAAGCTGTCCCCCGGCACGCATCGCGTTGCGGCGGGTCAGCTCCTCGACGAGTGCCAGTGCCGCGGGCTCCGGGTGGGTGACGCGATGGTGTTCGAGAAGCACGCCAACATCATCGTGAACGTCGGGCACGCCAGCGCCCGCGACGTGCTGACACTCGCCTCCGAGATGAAGCGCCGCGTTCGCGAGCGCTTCGATGTGACGCTCGAGGAGGAGGTGATGTTCCTCGGCGAACGGCCGGCCGACATCGGCTGACACGTCGGGACGTTCCGACCGCTACGCCCGCTCCCACCGCCGGGCCGCAAGCCGCGCCAGCGTCAGGAAGGCGACCAGGAACGCCGCCAGCACGCCGACCTGTGGCGCCAGATGCGTGAGCGGCTCGCTCCGCCAGAACACCTTGATGAACCCGTCCAGCGCCCAGGCGTTGAAGGTGAGGAGCCCCAGCCGTTGCATGGCGTCGCTCATCAGGAAGCGCGGAAACATGCTGCCCCCGAGCGCCGACAGGATCAGGATCACCAGCGTCGAGATCCCGCCGAGCTGTTGCCGGGTGCGGCACAAGGTGGCCAGGAACAACCCGAACGCGGCGGTGGTCGCGGCGGTGATCATCGTCATCACCGCGAAGCCGGGCAGGTGGGAGAGCAGGTCGAGCCGGAAGGCCAGCATCGCGTACACGAACATCACCACGAGCTGGCTCACCCCCACCAGCATGATCGACAGCCACTTGCCGGCGAGGAGCCCGGTCATCCCGACCCGGCTCGACAGCACCCGATCGAGCGTGCCGCTGTCCACCTCGTCGAGCAGCGTGCCGGCGGCCCCGCTGGCGCCGAACAGCAGGAACATCACGGCGATCCCGGCGGTGTAGAACGAAACCATGCTGGTGTCCTCGCGCCGGCCGAGCACCGGCGTGGTGGCGAGCTTCACCAATCCGCCGCCAGCGGAGCGCGTCGAGTCGGCCGCGGCCGTGTCGCCCGACGACGAGATCGTGCTCATCCAGCCGTCGACGGCGGTGCGCTGTCGTGGGGTGAGTCCGCCCGCGTAACGCTCGAACTCGTCCACGCCGCGACGCGCGAACAGGTCGGGCATGGCGGTCATGACGGCCTTCTGGATGAGCCCGTTGACGATCTGGGGCGCCACCGGATCGGAGGGATCGGTGAGCAGCTCGAGCGCCACGCCGCCGCCGTCGAAGCGCATGAGCGACGTGTCGATCCCGGCCGGGATCACGATCGCCACCGGAACCTCGCCCTCCTTCACCAGCGTCATCGCGCGCGCGCGGTCGAGAACGACATGAGTGGTGTCCACCGCCGAGCGCGCCACACGCGTGGTCACCCGGAGCCCGCGCTCGCGCCCGAGCGCGTCGACGAGCCGCGCGCTGACAGCGGTATGCGCCTCGTCCACCACCGCCACCCGCACCCGCGCCGTGGCGACGTTGCCACGCTGACCGAACACCAGCGCGAACACGGTGAAGAATGACATCGGCACCAGGAAGGTGAGGATGAGCGCGGCACGGTCACGGCTCAGGTTGGTGAGATGGATGCGCAGCAGCGTGAGCAACAAGCGGACCTCCGTCATTCGCGCAGCTCGCGTCCGGTGAGCTGCAGGAACACCGTCTGCAGGCTGGGTCGATGCACCGTCAGGTCGATCACCCGCGCCCCGTCGGCGCCGATCCGCGCCAGCAGCTCCTCGAGCGCGCCGTCCCCGTCGGCGAGCGCGCCCCGGAGCCTCGTTCCATCGCCTTCGGTGGCGAGCCCCGGGACGGGCGTGGTGACCGCCCGATCGAGCGTCACCACCACTTCGCGACCGCCGCCCAGGGTGGCGCGCACGATCTCGGCCGGTGTTCCCTCGGCAATCAAATGCCCGCGATCCACGATCACCAGCCGGGTGCATCGCACCTCGGCCTCCTCGAGCTGGTGGGTGGTGAGCAGCAGCGCCGCGCCCTCACGACGCAACGTCTCGAGCATCTCGTAGATGCGCTCACGGCTCTGTGGATCGACTCCCACGGTGGGCTCGTCGAGCAGCACCGCCCGTGGGTGGGCGAGCACGCCACAGGCGATGTTGAGCCGTCGCTTCATGCCGCCCGAGAACGCGCGCACCAGCTCCCGTGAGCGCTCCGCGAGACCGGTCCACTCGAGCGCCCATCGAACCCGCTCGCCGAGCGCCGCGCCGCCGAGACCGTACAAGCGCCCGAACGCCTCGAGATTCTCACGCGCGGTGAGCAGCGGATAGACCGCCAGCTCCTGTGGCACCACGCCGAGACCCTCGCGGTGGGTGCCCGGTGTCAGCCGGTTCCCGAACAGCGTGAGTGTGCCGGCATCGAGCGCCACACGTCCCGAGATGGCACGCACCAGCGTGGTCTTGCCGGCGCCGTTGGGGCCGAGCAGACCGAGCAGCTCGCCGGGGCGGAGCTCGAGCGACACGCCTTCGAGCGCGCGCGTCTCGCCGAAGCGCTTGCGCGCGTCCTCGATGCGAAGCAGCGGTTCCATGCCCGGCATGCTGGCAGAGGAGCGCGAGCCGGTCGAGGCTCGGGCGGACGAACGGTCCGGAATCGCGGATGAACGGTCGTGGCTGCCCCCCGTCCGGCCGCGTGGTGCACCCGGCCCGTCGCCTGGGAATCGCGATGCGCACGAGACACGCCCGGCTCCGTGCGGGATGCCACGCTCGCGATGGCCCCGCCGCGCCGCGGCGATCATGAGCATTGCCGCGCTGGAGGAGCGGGCCTAGTCTGGGGTGTCAGGCCGCGTCGCGACTCCCTACCGCCGCCCCCAGGGCGGACCCAACCGAGGAGTAATCATGCGACTCCGACCACTCGCGTGCCTCGTCACCATGCTCCTGATCCTTGGTGTGCCGTCCGCGCACGCCGCTCCATCGCGTCGTCTCGCGGCGCACGTTCCAGCGTCCGCTCGGGTGCGTCCCGGCGCGGTGCTCGCGCTGATCGACGCCGATTCGCCACTCGCACCCGCCGCCGGTGGCCGGCTCGGCGGCGCGCACGCCGATCTCGCCGCGATCGTCGCGCGGCACGGGCTCACCGTGCGCGTGCTCGCATCCGCCCGGAGCGGCGGCGGGCTGCGCGCGCTGCGCTTCGAGAGCGCCGAGCCCGGCTTCGATCCACGCGTCGCCGCCCGCGAGCTGACGGCCACCGGCGCGTTTCGGGCGGTGTCCCCGAACCTGCTGCTGGATCCGTTCGTGATCCCCGACGATCCGGACCTGCCGCTCCAGTGGGCGATCTCCAACGACGGCGGTCCCGACGTGCGGCTTCCGGAAGCGTGGGACATCGGGAAGGGCGATGTCGGCACCGTGATCGCGGTGATGGACAATGGCGTCGACATCGGTCACCCGGATCTGACCACGCAGCTCTGGACCAACACCGGTGAGATCCCCGGCAACGGTGTGGACGACGACGGCGACGGCTGGATCGACGACGTGCATGGCTACGATTTCGGCGACGGTGACGGCGATCCCTCCTCGCACGCCTTCTTCGATCCGAGTGGCATCGACGAGGGATTCCACGGCACCTTCGTGGCGACGGTCGCCGCCGCCGCCAACGACAACGGCGAGGGGATCGCCGGCGCCGCGTGGCGCTGCCGGTTGATGTCGCTGAAGGTGGCCGATACCACCACCGGTGGGATCACGCTCGAGGCGGTCACCGCCGCATTCGCGTTCCTCGACGCCCATCCCGCCGCAGTGCTCAACATGAGCTTCGGCACCACCGACACCACGGCCCGTGCGTTCTTCCAGGCCCTGGTCGACGACGCCGAGGCGCACGGGGTGCTGTGCGTGGCGGCGGCCGGCAACGACGGCACCGACACGCTGAGCTTCCCGGCCGGTTGCGATCACGTGCTCTCGGTGGGCTCGATCGACGCCACCGGCGCGCGCTCGAGCTTCTCCCAGTACGGCGCGTGGGTGAATCTCTCGGCCCCCGGCGAGGGCATCTTTGCGGGTATCTGTCGGAACTACACGATCGATGACCTGAACCAGCTCTTCTACATCCTCTTCTTCGGCTGGGACGGGGTGACGCCGTACATGTACGGTGACGGCACCTCGTTCGCGAGCCCGCTGGTGTCGGGGATCGCCGGTCTGGTACGCGCGAAGTATCCGTTCCTGACTCCGGCGCAGGTGCGACAGCGTCTGATCGCCACCGCCGACCCGGTGGTGTACGACCAGCCGTTGGGTCCGCGTGTCGACGCCTATCGCGCCCTCACCGATCCGCTCCTGGCGGTGGGCGACGCCACGCCGCGAATCGGCGGCGCCGCGATCCTCTCGGTGTGGCCGCAACCGGCCCGGGCGAGCGTGACGCTCGATTTCGCGCTCCCCGAGCCGGGACACGCGAGACTGGCTCTCTACGACGCCGGTGGGCGGATGGTGCGTGTGCTGGCGGACGGGACGTATGCCGCGGGCGCGCAACGCGCGAGCTGGGACGGCGCCGATGTCGCGGGCCGGCCGGCGCCGGCGGGGATCTACTTCGCGCGTCTCGTCACCGCCCGTGGTGCCGACACGCGAAGGCTGGTGCGGATTCGCTAGACGGCGACCCCCGGCGCAGGGCGCGGGAGGCCGCGGGTGAGCCCGTAACCCCGTGGATGGATCGCGGCGAGCGGCGGGAATCCGACGTCGCGGTGGACTCCGGCATGGGTCGCCGGATCAGCCGCCGATCGCGCTCATCCCACGCTCGGGCTGCACGAACCCGGCGCGCCCGATCAGATGCCCGGGCTCCTTGCGGAGCACCGCGGCACGCAGCAGCGCCGCGATCTCGGTGTCGCTCGCCCCGCCACGCACCGCGCGCCGGAAATCGTACTCGCGCAGCGAGAAGAGACACGTGCGCAGCTGCCCGTCGGCGGTGATGCGGATGCGGTCGCAGTGGCCACAGAATGGCCGCGTCACCGAGGCGATGAAGCCCACGCTTCCGATGCCGTCGCGATAGCGGTGACGGGTGGCGGGAGCACTCGGGTCGCTCTTGTCGGGCGGGCCGAGCGGGAACTCGGCGTGCACGGCCGCCTGGGTCTCGGCGGCCGTCACCAGCCGCGAGCGGTCCCAGCCACGCTGGAAGTCGAGCGGCATCCATTCGATGAAGCGCAGCTCGTAGCCGTTCTCCCGCGCCCAGCGCGCCAGCGGCACCGCCTCGTCGTCGTTGAAGCCGTGCATCAGCACCGCGTTGATCTTGATCGGGGAGAAGCCCACGCGGCGCGCCGCCGCGAGCCCGGCGAGCACGTCGCCCAGCCGGTCGCGACGCGCCATGCGGCGGAAGCGCAGGGGGTCGAGCGTGTCGAGACTCACGTTCACGCGCCGCAGCCCCGCCTCGCGCAGCGCCTCGGCCATGCCGGCGAGCAGGATGCCGTTGGTGGTCAGCGACAGGTCGAGGTCCGGCGCGATGCCGGCGAGCAGTCTCACCAGCACCGGCAGGTCCCGGCGCACCGTGGGCTCGCCGCCGGTCAGCCGGATGCCCGTCACCCCGTGCGCGTGCGCGATCCGGGCAATCCGGGTGATCTCCTCGTAGGTGAGCAGATCCTCACGCGGCAGCCACGGCATGCCTTCGGCGGGCATGCAGTAGACGCAGCGGAGATTGCATCGGTCGGTGACCGAGATGCGCAGATCGCGGACCACGCGACCCTGCGTGTCGGCGAACACTTCGGGTCCTGGCAATCGGGCTCCTGGGCGTTTTCGGCCCCGCGAGCATAGACCCCGGCGTGGACCGCGTCCATGGCGGCGGAAATCCCCACTCGTCTCGAGGGATCGGCGCGCGCCGGTCCAGTTCGCCGCAGTACGCCGCCCGACGACTCTCTGGCGGAGACGGCCCCTGCGGCGCCGGCTCAGGGCGCCTACTTCCTCTGCGCCACGGCCTTCTTGCGCTGGGCGAGCGCGATCTGCTCGAGCTGTCTCTCGACCGTCACCACCTGGAGACGCGCCTCGTCGCTCACGGTCTCCCCGTCGGGACAGGCGACCAGCGTCACCGACGTGTTCGCCTCGCGCCACACCCGGCGCTCGTAGGGAAGGGCTCCGTGCTCGGCTTCGCGACTGACCGTCTCGACCGGGGGACCCAGCCGGTTGGCGAGATCCTTCTCGACGGCGATGAAGCCGGCGCGACTGGTCGGCATCCGGTAGGCGAGCTGGATCTGCCACAGCCGCGAGGGCTGGAGGGTGGTGGGTTCGGTGAACTGGTAGCGCTCGAACTCGATGTCCGGATCGCTGCTCTCCAACGCCACGATGCCGCCGAATTCGGAGATCACGCTGGCGTGTCGGAACTCGACGAAGCGCTCGAAGTCGGTGCGGGTCATCCCCAGACTCGGGGGATCCGGGGCGTCGGCGGCGCGTGAGGCGTGTGCGAGCCCGATGAGCGAGGCGAGGAGGACGAGCACGCTGAGGCGTCGCATACGCGGGTCATCGGCAGGTTCGCTCCGGTTCTTGAGGGCCGCATCCTGGCCGACTTCATGCACTTCCGGCCACGAAGACGATCGTTCTTGACCGATCATTTTCGAAAGTTCAGTATGCAGAAATGGAAACGGCGATCCAGCTCGATCCGGTTTCCGTGGCACCGCTCACCGATCGCGTGGTCCACGCCCTGCGTGACGCCATCACCCGCGGTGACCTCGCCCCCGGCACGCCGCTGCGTCACGCGGACCTTTCCGAGCGCCTGTCGGTGAGCTACGCCCCGGTTCGCGAGGCCATCCGCCAGCTGGTGGCCGAGGGCTACGTCACCCACGTGCCGCACCACGGCGCGGTGGTGGCCCCTCTGTGCGCGGACGAGATCAGCGATCTGCTGGAGATCGGCACCGCCCTCGAGACCATCGCGATCCGTGACGCGATGCCCGGGATCCAGCCGGACGATCTCGCCAAGGCCCGGCTCCTTCGGGACGAGTTGTTCCGACAGTCCGACACGCTGGCGTGGCCCGAGATCTCGCTCGAGATCCGCATGGTGCTCTACCGGCCGGCAGGCAGGCCCTGTCTCCTGCGCGAGATCCAGCGCGTGCGGCGGGCGAGCTTCCGCTACGCCCGTGTCCTGTACGCGAGCCCGGTGGGGTATACCGAGACTCTGCGGGCGGCGCATGCGTTCCTCGATGCCTTCGAATCGAGAGACACCGAGGCCACTGTGCGTTTTCTGACAGAATTTCACACCCGCGCCCTGGCGATCATCCTGGATCGACTCGATGGCCCCGCCGCCATCGCCCCGGTGTCGCCGGCGCGGGATTTCCCGGCTACCGGGCTCCCGGGGCGGGGGGCGCGCGTCGAGCCGTGAGGCCGTAGGAGTCCCCCGGGCTCACGCCGCCCTCGTCCCGGAGTGGGTGGAATTCTCCCCCCGGTCGCCCGCCGAGCCTGATGTAGACTTGGGTCGGTAGGCGCCGCCCGGCATCCCCCGCCGAGACGGTGTCCGCCACGAACCGGGCCGCCCCTCCGGCCATCGCCGCTTCCCCTGCGGCCGCGAGCGCATGAACGACATCCACGTCTCATTCCCGATCGCCACGGTGGTCTGGTCGAGCGGCACGCACCGCGAGCACGGTGCGGGTGCGCTCGCGCGTGACACAGGACCCCGTGTGGCCGGCGTGTCACGACGTGGGACAAGTCGTGGACGCCGGGAACACTTGGCATGAAGTCCCAGGTGCCGCGTGACGGCGGCGCGGCCACGCTGCCGGCGCCCGAGTCCCACGCACCGCCGCCGGCGATCGCATGGGACCGCGGCACGGTGCGCACCCTTTCCGATCGCATCGCAGAGGCGATCCGCGAGGCGATCATCCGCGGCGACCTGCTGCCCTGTCAGCCGCTGCGCCAGGTGGAGCTGTCGCGCCGGCTGCGGGTGAGCTTCGCCCCGTTGCGCGAGGCCATGCGCCAGCTCGAGGCCGAGGGCTTCGTGCGCTTCACCCCATTCCACGGCGCGGTGGTCGCGCCGCTCGAGATCGGCGAGCTGCGCGACTACATCGACATCCTGGCCGCGGTCGAGACCATCGCGGTGCGCGCGGCGGTGCCATTGGTGACACCCGAGGTGCTGGCCGAGGCCGAGCGCGCCTTCGAGGAGCTGTCACACGAGGCCGACACCGCACGCTGGCTCGGACTCTCGCTCCGTCTCCGGCTCGGGCTCTACGCGCCCTCCGGGCGGCGCAAGCTGATCGATCTGGTGCGCATGGTGCGGCTCAACTCGCATCGGTGGGCGCGGCATCTGTACGCCGATGCGGAGGGACGCCAGCTGGCGATCGACGCGGCGCGCGGGCTCATCGAGTTGTTCCGCAGCGGCGACGCGGAGGGCGCGGCGCGTCACGTGGAGCGCACCTATCGCGCCGCGCAGTCGCTGCTCGAGCACACCGCCGAGGAGGTCACGCGCCGCGCCGCGGATGCCATGCCGAGCGGTGCCCCCGAGCTGTTGCTCCCGCCCGCCGGGGGCCGCCGTCGCCCGGCGTCGCGCCGGCCAGGCGCACGCGCTGCCGCGCGCCGGCCGCCGCCGCGCGTTCGCGACTGAGACCCGCCACACCGCCTAGCCCGTATACTGCGCGGTCATGCCCAACCGCGGTCCC
>JBIOKD010000064.1:0-12759 GCA_044451485.1 Candidatus Eiseniibacteriota bacterium
CATGGCGTCTTCCTCGCGTCACGCGGCGGTGGGCGGTCGCGCGACTCTAGCCCGTAACCTCTCCGAGCCGCCACTGGGAAGCGTCACCGGGCCGGCCCATCGGGCCGACCCGGCACGCGGACGCTCGCCCGGTCCCGCGGTCGCGCGCGCAACGCGACCGCGGCAAGCGTCAGGAGCCGTCCCCGGTGTCGCTCGCCGGAGCCGGCGGCGTGGGGGGCGTTTCGGCGCAGGGAGGTCCGGCGGGGATCGTGACGAGACGCACCTCGCGGATGGTGGTATGCCCGACCGCGACGCGGAAGACACGCACCGTCCTCGCGCACGCTCGCGGGCAGGGTGTCGCCGCCGCCGGACATACCTCGAGACGGGTCAGCACGTCGCGAGCGGCGTCCGCGGAGCCGCAGGCGACCCGGCCGATCCACGAGATCGCCGCCACCCGCACCAGGGACCCGGCGTCCCGCCGGGCGATGCGCGCCGCCAGCCCCCCGGTCCTGAGCGCCGCGCGAGTGTCACCCGTGGCCGTGGCCATCGCGGCGCGTACCACCGGGTGCCGCGCCAGCATGAGGTCCACCGGGAGCAACGCGAGCAGCGCCACCGCGGCTGCCGCCCACCCGTGTGTCCGACTTCCCATCATCCCCCCGATGTTCGTGCCCGCGTCGTGTCCTGCCCGCAGCGTGGTCGAACCATGAGACGGCCGAACCGTTCCGGGGGTTGGAAATGGTTCGCCGGAGCGGCCCCCGAATCGCGATCCGGAATCGGACCGGGGCGGGAGACGCGACCAACGCCGGTTCCCGGACCGACCGGCGCGGCCGTGGTCCCGGACGCTGTGCTAACCTCGCCGATCATGGAAGATATCCGCGGCACCACCGCCACGCTCGTGGTCATCTTCGGTCTCCTTCTCGGCGGGCTCCCCGTGGCGGCGCCGGCCGCGACCACGACCGCCCCCGTGACGGAGGCCCACGCGGCACAGGCGCCGGCGCGGGTGCTGCCGTTCATCGAGGACGACTACACGCGCGCGGTCGCCGAGGCGAAGACACGCCAGGTGCCGCTGTTCATCGAGTCCTGGGCGCCGTGGTGACACACGTGTCGGTCGATGCGGGCTTACGTGTTCACGGACCCCGCGTTGCGACCGGTCGCTGGACGGTTCGTCTGGCTCGCGCTCGACGGTGAGAAGGCCAAGAACGCGGCGGTGAGTCAGCGGCTGCGAATCCCCGGCTATCCGACGTTCTACATCCTCGATCCGGTCACCGAGCGGATCGCCCTGCGCTGGGTCGGCAGCATGACCGTCGACCAGATGCAGCGCATCCTCGCCTCCGGCGAGACCGCGGTGCGCGGTGGTGGCACTCCGCTCGACGCGGCGATGGTGCGGGCCGACAGCCTGTACGCGGTCGCCGCGGATTCCGCGGCCACCACGGCCTACCTGGATCTGCTGGCCCGGGTGCCGCCCGACTGGCCGAATCGCCAGCGCGTGCTCGAGTCGGCGCTGTTCGCCGCGGCGCGGGCCGGACGCAACGCCGAGGGCGCGGCACTCGCCGAGACGGAGATGCGCGGACGGCCACATGGCGCCCCGCTCGGCAACGTCGCCTCGGCCGGTCTGGAATGCGCGCTGGCGCTGCCGGAAACCGATCCGAAGCGCGCCGGGTACGTCGTGGCATTCGAGCCGGTGGTCCGCGCGGTCGCCTCCGACACCACCCTCGTCATCGCCGGGGACGACCGCTCCGGTCTGTGGATCACGCTTCTCGACACGCGTCAGGACGCCCGTGACTCGCTGGGCGCCCACCAGGTCGCCGAGGCCTGGGCCGGCTCGTTGGAGCGCGACGCGCGACGGGCGACCACGCCGGCGCAGCGCTGTGTCTACGACGCGCACCGTCTGTCGGCCTACATCGAGCTCGGCGAGCCGGAGCGTGCGGTCCCGATGCTGGAGCAGACCGCCCGCGACTTCCCCGACGACTACAATCCCCACGCGCGACTGGCGATCGCCTACAACGCGATGAAGCGATACCCCGAGGCGCTGGCCGAATCCGACCGGGCCCTGGCCATGTCCTACGGTCCGCGCAAGATCGGCTTCTACCGAACGCGGGTGGACATCTACGTCGGGCTCAAGGACTGGGAGGGGGCGCGGAAGACCTGCGAGACCGCGATCGCCTACATCCGGGCCCTGCCCGCGCCACAGCGCTCGGAGTCGAGCATCGCCGGGTTCGAGAAGCGTCTCCAGACCCTGCCCTGACGCGCGTTTGGCGCGTCGCCCGCGCGCCCGTGGCCACGCGGTCAGCCGCCGCGCGTTTGCTCGCGCCGGTCCGCCTCGGTACTCTCTCCATCGACCCGTCCCACACGCGTCTGACGACGCGACCCTTCCAAAAGGCGATAGTCATGATCAACCACAAGCGACTCCAGGACTGGGTGAACGAGATGGCGGCCATGTGCCAGCCGGAAGCGGTGGTGTGGTGCGATGGTTCGGAGCGCGAGTACCAGACCATGCTGCGACTGATGGTGCAGGGCGGCACCGCTCAATGGCTGGACCCCACGCGACGCCCCAACAGCGTGTACGTGCGCTCGGACCCGGCCGACGTGGCCCGTGTCGAGGAGTTCACCTTCATCTGCTCCAAGAACGCGGACGATGGCGGCCCCACCAACAACTGGAAGGACCCGGAGGAGACCAAGACCATCCTCCGTGGTCTGTTCACCGGCTCGATGAAGGGCCGCACGATGTACGTGATCCCTTACAGCATGGGCCCGATCGGCTCGCCGATCGCCAAGATCGGCATCGAGATCACCGACTCGCCGTACGTGGTGGCGAACATGCACGTCATGGCGCGCACCGGCACGAAGGTGCTCGAGGTGCTGGGCGGCGACGGCGAATTCGTCCGCGGTCTGCACTCGGTGGGCTCACCGCTCGCGGACAACGCGCCGGACTCGCCCTGGCCGTGCAACGCGAAGACGAAGTACATCTGCCACTTCCCCGAGACTCGGGAGATCTGGTCGTACGGCTCGGGCTATGGTGGCAACGCGCTGCTTGGCAAGAAGTGCCACGCGCTGCGCATCGCCTCGGTGCAGGCGCGTGACGAGGGCTGGCTCGCCGAGCACATGCTGATCCTCGGCATCACCGACCCCAAGGGCGTCAAGATCTACATCGCCGCCGCGTTCCCGTCGGCGTGCGGCAAGACCAATCTCGCGATGATGAATCCGACCCTGCCGGGGTGGAAGATCGAGACCATCGGCGACGACATCGCGTGGATGAAGTTCGGTGCCGACGGCCGGCTGTACGCGATCAACCCCGAGGCGGGTTTCTTCGGCGTGGCGCCCGGCACCAGCATGAAGAGCAACCCGAACGCCATGCTTACCGCCCGGCAGAACAGCATCTTCACCAACTGTGCGATCACCCCCGAGGGCGACGTGTGGTGGGAGGAGATGTCCGAAGCGCCGGTCGAGCTGGTCGACTGGCTGCGCCGGCCGTGGACACCCAAGAGCGGGCGCAAGGCGGCGCATCCGAACGCCCGGTTCACCACCCCGGCGCGGCAGTGCCCGGTGATCTCGCCCGACTGGGAGAACCCGGCGGGCGTGCCAATCTCGGCGATCCTGTTCGGCGGACGGCGGGCGGGGGTGGTGCCACTCGTCAACGAGGCGCTGTCGTGGCAGCACGGCACCTTCCTCGGCGCGATCATGAGCAGCGAGACCACCGCCGCCGCGACCGGCGCCGTCGGCCAGCTGCGTTACGATCCGTTCGCGATGCTTCCGTTCTGCGGCTACCACATGGGCGACTACTTCGGACACTGGCTGAAGATCGGACAGCGCGCCGGAGCCAAGCTGCCCTCGATCTACTACGTGAACTGGTTCCGCAAGGGCGCCGACGGCAAGTTCCTGTGGCCGGGCTACGGCGAGAACAGCCGTGTGCTGAAGTGGGTGCACGAGCGGGTGACCGGCAAGGGCGAGGCGGTGACCACGCCGATCGGCCGGTTGCCGGCACGTGGCGCGCTCGACATGAGCGGGCTGCAGGTGCCCGAGTCGAATCTCAGCGAGTTGCTGCGGGTGGACACCGACGGCTGGCTGGCCGAGTTGCCTGGGATGAGGAAGCACTTCGATCGCTTCGGCACCAAGTTGCCGAAGGGTCTGGCGGAGGAGCTGGCCTCGCTCGAGCAGCGTCTGTCCTCGGCCGGGGTGAAGGCGGGAGCCTGACGTCGTTCCCGCATCACAGCGGGTGAGCGCGGGCCCGGGTGCGAGCCGCACCCGGGCCCGACGATTCAGACCGCGGCGCTCCCCCGGCCCGGGCGTCGGGAGCGGAGACCCGCGAGTGCCGCGACCAGCGCGAGGAGTACCCCCGCCCAGGCTCCGGGCAGGGTCGGCCGCATGCGGATCAGGAACGCCGCGGTGCTCGACACCGGCGCCGCGGATCGGGGCGGCAGGACCAGCCCGACCCGCTTCTGATCGGCGTCGATCCCCGCCACCGCCACCTGGCCGAGACCGCCGATCGCGGCGGCGAACGGCTCCTCGCCGTGATGGGTCGCGATCACCCCGGGTGAGATGTGGTCGATGGTGGTGCCACGCGTCACCGTGAGATCGGCGAAGATCCGGATCGTGTCGCGTCCCTCGACCCGGAATCCGTCGAAACGCAGCGAGCCGCCCGGGACCTCGAGCGTGTCGCCCTGCTTCAACCAGTCCACCGGATGTCCGGAGGGACGGATCTCGCGCAGTCCGATCGGCACCACCACCGCTCCCGCGAACCAGTCTCCCGCACCCCGCCCGTGCATGAGGCCGTTGGGATCGTGCCAGAACTCGGGCTCCAGCCGCCGCTCGCGCTTCCCGTCACGCAGGGTGACGGCGAGCCGTTTGCGCTCGCCCGTGACCGGGACCTCGCCGTGGTAGGTCACGTGCGCGCCGAACGCGTCCGCGGACTCGCCCTGGTTGATCTCGAGCGGCTCGGACTTGGCGCCGTACACCGTGAGCGTGACCGCGACCGCGGTCAGCGCCGCCCCGGTGACGACCAGCGCCGACCACGGCAGCCGGCCGCCGAGCGGCGTGGCGCGCACCGCCACCGACAGCGCGACGCCGCAGCAGAACGCGCCCAGCGCAGCCACGGTGAGCACCTCGGTGGCGCGCAGACCCAGGAAGGCGGCGCTCGCGGTGACCAGCATGGCGATGACCGCCCCGGGGGTGAGCGAGGAGACCAGACCGGGACGCGCGGCGCCGAGCCCGCGCAGCAATCCGGGCAGGGCGACCAGGGTCACCAGCGCGAGCGCGAGTGACGCGAAGACCCGCGGATCGACGCGATGCGAGCCGTTGGCGATCGAGGACATCACCGCGTCGCTCCCCCACACTCCGGCATCCGCCGCGGTCCCAAGCAGCACGGCGGCGGCGGTGGCGGTCGCGATGCCACCCACGAGAGCGGCAGACGCGCTGCCACTCCGGTGGGGCAGGAGCGCGAGCAGCGTGGTGATCGCGGCAAGGGTGGTGGTGGCGAGAGAAGCGAGGATCCACGGTTCGGTCATGAGCGCTCCCATCACGGGTTGCGACGTCGTCCGCACCGCTCGTCAGCGAGTTCCGTGCCTCGCCGGCCGAGCCGGCCGACACCCCCGAATTCCGTCGGCGGTGGGCCGGGAAGGTACACGAGGTGCCAATTCCTAAGTGTTTTCCCGTAGACTGGCGTCCGTAGCAGCCCGGTCAGGATGTCAGGGCAACCGCGGCAATTGCGTCAGGTTGTCAGGCATCCCACCGGTATTGGCACAAACGGCCGCGGCCGGGGGGGCGATGGGGCTCCGCAACCACTTGTGGCACAAGCTGATCGAACATCGCGGCCGATTGCACGATTTGGTGCATGGGCGGCACAGTGGTTGCCCTAGGGAATCCATGGGCAACCGGAGAAACGTCTCCGGAATCCCCGGGACGAGGGGTCCCGGGATGACGCCCGGAGGTCCGCCGATGAAGCGCGTCGCGATGCACCACAGGGGCCGCTCCCGCTGGGCGATGATGAGCCCGGTGGCGGGCACGCTCGCGCTCGCGCTCACCCCCACCGCGGCACGCGCCGAACTCGACGGGACGCAGCCGGACACCTCGTTCGTCCAGTATCTGGGGGCCGGTGGTGCCGCGATCGACGCCCCGCTCGGCGTCGCGGTCGACGTGCGAGCCGGCGAGATCGTGCTCGCCAATACCGGCGGACGGCGGATCGAGATCTACGACATGTCGCTCCGTCCGCGTGGCTCGTTCGCCCACCCGGTGCCCGACACGAGCGGCGAGATCCACGAGGGACAACCCAAACACGTCGCGGTCGACGCCGAGAGCCGGCTGTACATCTCCGACGTCACGGTCCCCTGGGTGGACGTGTGTGATTTCCGCGGCCATTCGCTGACCCATCTTACGCTGCCCGCGCCCGACGACCGGCTCACCACCGGTGGCGCCGGCCCCATCGCCATCGCCGCCGATGGACGGATCTACGTGGCGTCGCGCCGCGACCGCCCCCGCATCTACGTGTTCGGCCCCGATCACCGGCTCGAGCGCAGCTGGGGCGAGGCCGGAACGGCGCCGGGGCAGCTCCACTCGATCACCGCGCTCGCCGTCGGCCCCGACAGCAACGTGGTGGTGACCTGCGCGCGCACCGAGCGCGCGGTCCAGGTGTTCGACGCGCAGGGCAGATACCTGCGCGGCTTCGGTGTCCACGACATCGGACCGGGGAATTTCTCCCAGCCGACCGGTGTCGTCGTCACGCCCGATGGGAGGATCTGGGTGGTGGACAGCATTCGGGCGAATCTGCAGGTGTTCGATCCCGCTGGGACTCTGGTGGGGGCAACGGGTGGTGGGGAAGGTCCCGGCGCGTGGCTCTATCCGAGCGCGCTGGCCAGTGATGGCCACGGCTGGTTCGCGGTGGCCGAGATGGGGGGCAGCCGGCTGCGGCTGCTGCACATCCGATGATTCCGCGACACATGAAGGAGGTGCGTCGTCAATCTGTCTCGTACCGTTCCGATACATCCCCCTGCAACACCATCCACCAGAGGAGTTCGACCATGAAGCGCCTGACTGTCCTGTTCTCCGCGCTGCTGATTGCCGGGACAGCTGTCATCGCGATGGCGGGCGATTTCCACAGTGGAACGTCGCTCATCTGCTCGGACTGCCATGTCGCCCACTACAGCCAGCAGCACGCCACCACCGTCGGCGGTCAGTTCACGCCGCTCGGCACCGGCGGACCGTTCAACAACCTGCTGCGGGACGACGAGGTCAAGTTGTGTCTGAGCTGCCACAACAACCAGTCGTGGGCACCGGACGTGTTCGGCGCCAACGGCGGCACCGCGCGTCTCCGGGAGGCGGGCGGTATGAACGTGGCCAGCGGTCACGGCATCACCAACGACCCCGGCTACGACGACATCGACGGACACACCATGTATTCGATCTCGCCCCCTCCCGGGTCGAGTGGCGCGTACGTCGTGGGTCCCGAGGGCCTGATCTGCACCAACTGCCACGCTCAGCACGGTTCGGCGACCCAGTACCGGAACCTGCTGAACCGCGGCATCTTCACCGGTGACACGTTGAATTACGCGGTCGGCACCAACGACCTCACCAAGGACGTGTTCGAGCGCTCGGCGGCGTCGTATGCCGAGTCCGACGTCGATTTCAACGAGCCCGACATCCGCAACAGCCACTACGCCCGCTGGTGCAAGGCCTGTCACACCGACTTCCACGGCCAGGGCGGCGATGCGAACATGGGCGGTCTCCCGGGCGGCGTGACCTCGACGAACGCGACCCCGTGGAAGCGGCACCCCACGGCGGACGTGAACATCGGCGAGTCCGGTGCCTCGGCCACGTTCATCTCGAGCCTGACGCAGTTCAACGGTCACACCAACCGGGTGAAGGTCATGGACTCGCAGGGTCTGTGGAACGGCACCGCGGCCGACAACACCGTGACCCCGTCGTGCTTCAGCTGCCACAAGGCCCACGGCAACATGAACGGGTTCGGTCTCATCTTCATGAACGGTACCGGGACCCGGACCGAAGAGGGCGACGGCGGCGTGTACAAGGACCTGTGTCGCCAGTGCCACGTCGAGGGTGCTTGATGTCCTGATCACCAGCGAATGCGCCGCATGATGCAGCGCCGGGCGGTGCGGGCCGGCAGGTCCGCACCGCCTCGTCGCTGGAAGCGAGGGAAGCCGTGAGCCAGCCTCCGCTGTCGAGAGTCGGGTCGCCGCCCGCGGGCCGCGGGGGCCCGCCCATCACCGGTCCCATCGCCGTCGGGCTGCTGATGCTCGCCGCCGCGATCGGCACGATCGCCGCCACACCGATGCTCCGTCCGCCCCGGGACCGCGCCCTGGTCACCCGGCTCGCCGACGAGGGGCCGCACACCGGTCTGTGCGACAAGTGTCACACCGCGCACGGCAACGACCAGCCGGTGCTCTATCCCAACGCACTCCAGGGCCCGAACGACAACACCATGTGCGTGAGCTGTCACAACACCGCGTGGGCGGGGGGTAGCTTCGCCACCGAGCCGCTGTACAGGGGCACCGGTCACGGCTCGAGCATGATGATGATCTGGCCGGGCCCCGATCCACCGATGCGCATCGAGCCCGACGCCCCCACCAAGTGTCTCAACTGTCACGATCCGCACGGCTGGATCGATCTGACCGGCACCATCCCGCATCTGGCCATCGCCCGCGAGGAGAAGCTGTGTCTCGCCTGCCACGACGGCAGCCCGGCCAGCTCCAACATCGCCACCGAGCTCGCCAAGCCGTTCCGGCACCCGGTCACCGACTACAGCGGCCGGCACAGCGGTCCGACCGAGTCCGACCCGTCGGCGTTCGGGATCACGCCGATCAACGCGCGTCACGCCGAGTGCGAGGACTGTCACAACCCGCACGTCGGACGACGCGACGGGACCCCGCCGCTCGGCGACGACGCCTCGCTCACCACGTTGGGGTCGAGCCGGGTGCTGGTGCTCAACGGTCCGGCCGGGAGCGCGCCCGCGTTCACGTTCGTGCCCGGCAGCGACACCCTCACCGTGCCGGTGGCCGAGTACCAGCTCTGCTTCAAGTGTCACTCGTCCTGGACCACGCAGCCGGCCGGTCAGACGGACCTGGCGCGGGCCATGAACTCGAACAACCCCTCCTATCACCCGACCGAGGCACCGGGGGCGAACCCGCTCATCGATCCGCTCTCGTTCAGCGCCGGATGGAATCCGACCTCGATCACCCGCTGTGGCGACTGCCACGGCAGCGACTTCGCCGCCACCCGCGGACCACACGGCTCGGTCTATGCGGGGCTCCTCAAGGCGTCCTACCCGGCGTCCTCCGCCACCCGGATCACGACCTCCGATGAGCTGTGCTTCAGCTGTCATTCGTACGACGTGTACGCGAATCCGATCGCTCCCGCGCCGATGCTCGCCGCGTCACGCTTCAACCCGCCAGGGGTGCCACAGGGTCACGCCACGCACGTGGGCACCAACCAGGTGCCGTGCTACGCGTGTCACGTGACGCACGGCTCGTCCACGCAGCCGTTCCTGATGGCGACGGGCCGGAACCCCGGTCTGCTCGGCTACACGAAGACCGTGAACGGCGGCACCTGCACCCCGACGTGTCACGGACCCGAGAGCTACACGGTGAACTATGCGCGCTGAGGGCCGTCTGGTGCGGACCTGCGCGGGACTCGTCCTGGCGGGCTGTCTCGCCGGGGTGCGCGCGGCCCGGGCGCAGGACCTGTTCGGGAGCCTTCAGGTCCAGTACCAGCGGAGCGATCTGACGCAGCTGCGCCTCGCCCCCGACGGAAGCATCGTCACCAGCAAGCGCGCGAGCGAGCTGTGGCTGCAGACCTACGAGGCCAACCATCGCGCCTACCCCGGTCCCAACATGCTGCTCCAGACCACGCTGCGTTTCGTGGGGCAGGCGGACGCGCACGGGCCGAACTCGGTCCAGTCGCCACAGGGGAGCATGCGGCTGCTGCATCCGTTGTTCCAGGTGCTGGCGTTCTACCAGCCGGTGTACACGCACAGCGAGTTTCGCACCCCGGTCGGCGTGGGGGACAGCACCGTGACGACGCGTTTCGACACCCGCTACAGCCAGACCCATCTGGTCGGACGTCTCTCCCTGGTCAACCTGCCCCAGCTCGATCTCGACTGGATCCGCCGCGTCCGCGACGACAACGGCTTCGCCACCAAAGAGCACAGCGATCAGCAGACCGCGCGGCTGTCCTACGCCCGGCCGTGGTGGACCGCCTACGCCGGGGTCACGCGCCAGCACTCGGAGCGCGAGGGCGTCGCGGTCGCGCCGCTCGATCAGCGGGTGGCCAGCGCCGGCGGCGCCATGCGGCTCACCCCGGGTCGCAACGCGGGGATCGGCATCACCTACGACCTCTCGGACACGCGCAGCGAGGTGGGCGGCCTGTCCACCGCCATCACCACCTCACAGGTGGGCAACCTGACCGGCAGCTGGCGGTTTGCCCGGCAGTGGAGCGCCGATGCCAACTGGATCCTGCACCGCCTGACCACGAACCAGATCCAGGTCGGTGTCCAGGAGGACCAGGATCTCACCGCGCTCGCGACCTGGCTGCCCCGCCGACGTGTGCGGGTCACCGGTGGCGGAGGCGAGCGCACCGTGCATCTGACGCAGGGTGGGGACGGGCTCCTCGAGTACCTCACCGCCACCGCCGCCGCCGACGGCATGGCGCGGCGGGACTGGCAGCTCACCGGCAGCCTGACCACCACCACCAACTGGGATCCCGAGCGTGGCCACTACTCGGTGCAGACGCTCGGCTTCACCAGTCGCATGGAGGCGCGCCGGCGGGCCCAGCTGGACGCGGCGTGGCAGCTCACCGCCAACGGCGACACCGCCCTGACCTCGCAGGCGGTGACCATCAACTGGGGGGTGCGTCTCGACCTCACGCCCCTGCGTACGCTGACCGTGACCGGGGCGCTGCGTGCCGCGCGCACCGGTCCGGGTCTGGCCGTCGCCTCCACCGTCACCCGCACTCGCTCGCTGTCGTTCTCGTGGCACCCTACCCCGCCGACCACCCTGGTGGGCTCGTACTCCTCGACTGGTCTGCTGCCCAACGACAGCCCCCGCAACTCGACGCGATCGCTGACGGCGCAGTACGCTCCGTCGTCGCGTCTCCAGCTCAGCGGCATATGGTCGAAGAGCACGCAGGTCAGTGCCGTCCCGGTGGCCGGCGGTCTGGCCGGAAGCGAGATCGTGAGCGGGCGGCTCCAGTCGGCGCTCACCAACCGGCTGACCGCCGCGGCCGGTGCGTCGGTCTCCGATCCCGGGCAACCCCAGTCGTCCAGGCAGTATGATGCGACCATGACTTGGAGCTTTGGCCGATGACTCGATATGGATGTCTTCCCCCGGTGCGGCTGTCGCTCGTCGCCGCGATCCTGGCGCTCACCGGGTGCGCCTCCACGCCGATGCGGGTGTACGTCAACCCGCAGGCGGACATGACGATGTACAAGAAAGTCGCGGTCATCCCGTTCGCGAATCTGAGCGGTGATCCGTACGCCGGCGCGCGCGTGACCCGCGCCTTCACCACCGAGCTCGTCATGGCGGATCGCTTCCAGCTCGTGGATCCCGCGGTGCTGATGGGCGAGCTCGAGAGGGTCGGGGCGTTCCCCGACGCGCAGGGACAGATCGACGCCGGCAAGCTCCGGGACACCGCCACCCGGCTCGAAGCGACGGCGTTCATCCGCGGTGGGGTGTCCGAATACGCGATGCGGCACCAGAACACCGACGACTTCCCGGTGGTGAGCTTCGACGCCGAAATGGTGGACGTGGCCACCAACACGGTGATCTGGCGGGTGTCGGTCACCGAGAGCGGCAAGGGTCGGGTGCCGGTGGTCGGGGGCGGGAGCGGGCGCAGCTTCGGCGCGGTCACACAGGCCGCCTGCGAGCGCGCGGTGGCCGAGCTGCGGAAGAAGGTCCTGTGAGTCTCCGGTCGGGATGGTCGCTCGGTCTCACGTTGGCCATGACCATGACGATCGCCGGTTGCGAGCACGGTACCGCCCCGGCCCCCGCCGCGGCGCCACCGGTTGCCGGCCCCCCGGTTCCGGTGGCGGTGCTGCCGCTCGAAGACCTCTCCGGGCAGGTCGGCTCCGCCGAGAAGCTCACCCGTATCGTGTTCACCGAGCTGGTGTCGCGCGGTGGCTGGGAGGTGACCGACCCCGGCCAGGTCGACGGCGCGATCGTCGCGGCGCGCATCCGTTCCACCGGGAGTCTCAGCCGCGAGCAGGTGCGCATCGTATCCGACACGCTTGGCGTGCGCTGGCTGCTCACCGGCGCGGCGCTCGAGTTTGGACAGATTCGCACACCCGACGGCGAAGTCCCCTCGGTCGGGCTCTCGTTGCGTCTCATCGACGGCCATTCCGGCAAGGTGATGTGGGCGGGTCAGCGCTTCCACAGCGGGGACGACCACGAGACCCTGTTCGGGATGGGGCTTGAATCGGACCCGCAGGCGCTGGCCCAGGTCACCGTCGCCGAGCTGCTCGCCGGTCTGCGCGCGCCCACCGCCGACAGCACCACCGCCACCGGAGGTCGTCCGTGATGCCGCGTCCCGTGCTCGTCGTCTCGATCGTGTCACTGGCGCTGGCCGTGTCCTCGCTCGCGCCTGCCGCCGACACGCCGGCGAGCCGGACCGGTGCCGCACCGGGGGCCGCCTCACCCACGACCTCCACGGTCCCCGCCACCTCCACGGTCCCCGCCCCCGCGACCCCGTCCGTGGCGCCCGCCACGGCTCCGGCGACATCCGCGGCCCCGGCGCTGGTGGCCTCCTCGGCGCCCGGACCGCCGCTCAAGCCGGGTGAGAAGC
>JBIOKD010000065.1:0-12695 GCA_044451485.1 Candidatus Eiseniibacteriota bacterium
GCCCCGAGCAGCACCCCGGCGCCGAACACGACCAGGGTGAGGACCTCGAAGTTCGGGATGGACTCGGCGTACACCCCGGTCAAACCGGCGGCGATCAGCAGCGCGGCGTACGAGAGGCGTCGCGAGGTGTAACGCGGACGGTCGATCGGTGGGACCCTCCGCCTGGGTGCGGATCATGCGTGGGGCGCACGGGGAGACTTCGGGCGAAGATACGGTCGTACTTGCGGGGCGTCAAAGCCCCCGCGCGGGGCCGTGCCGAACGCATCAGGTTGGCGCGTCGCGTGCAACGCCACGATCGGGGTCTCGGGCGAGGCGTCGCCTACCCGGACACTCCGGCGGCCGCCTTGAGCGGATCCAACACCGCCGCCGGCACGCCCAGATCCCCGAGATCCGCACCCCGTGGATGACCGTGGAAATCCGAGCCACCGGTCTCGAGCAACCCGAGCCGCGACGCCAGGGCGCGATAGCGCCGGATGGTGGCGGCATTGTGCTGCGGGTGCCACACCTCCACCCCGCGGAGCCCCGCGGCGACCAGACGCTCGAGCAGCGAGTCCGGCAACGACGCGCCCGGGTGCGCCAGCACGCTCACGCCGTCGGCCTCGTGGATGAGCGCGATCGCCTCCTCCGGTCGGAACGCCGGACGCGGCACATAGGCGGCCCCCTGTGGGCCGAGATAGCGCTTGAAGGCCTCGTCCATGCTGGACACGTGTCCGGCTCGCAGCAAGGCACCGGCCACGTGCGGCCGTCCGACCACGCCGGGGCCGGCGAGATCGAAGACCTCGTCCGGATCGAGCGTCGCGCCGAGATCGTTCAGACGCTGCATCATCAGCACCGCGCGCTGACGGCGCTCGTCCTGGAAACGCTCCAACCGCGTGCGCAGCCGTGGATGCTCCGGGTCGAGGTAGTACCCGAGGATGTGCAGATCGACGCCGTCCGTGGCCGAGCTCAGCTCGATGCCCGGCACCAGCTCGATCTGCGCCGTGGCCGCGGCGCGCGCGCGTGGCAGCGCCTCCACGGTGTCGTGATCGGTCACCGCCAGCGCGAGCAGATGCTTGTCGAGGGCGCGCGCGACCAGGTCCTCGGGCGACAACAGGCCGTCGCTGAAGAACGTGTGGGCGTGCAGATCGACGCGCCGGCCGCCGGGTGGCGACGCCGGCCGCCGGATCACGCGCTCTCCAGGGATTGGCGGAGCAGGCGGAGCTTGAGGGCGACGTCGGAGTAGTTCGCCTGAGCGGAGAACACGCGCTCGAACTCGGCCAGCGCCGCACGCGGGTCACCCGCCGCCTCGTGCGCGAGACCGAGCTGGTAGCGGAGCCCCAGCGCCGCCTCGTGCGGGACGTGCGGCGAGCGCAACGCCTCGTCCAGCTCGCGTGCCGCGTCGGCGAAACGCCCCTGCTCGAGCAGACACCGTCCGATCATCTCGGCGGCGCGGTAGACGAACGCCGGATCCTGCGCGGCGAGCCGGAACGACTCGACCGCCTGGTCGTGAAGGCCCATCTCACGGTAGGTCATGGCCAGATCGTAATGGCTCTGGGCGTCGCCGGAAAGCTGGGCCTCGATGCCACGCTGGAACTCGGCCAGCAGCGAGCCGAGATCGAAGGTCACCGCCTCGGCGCGACCGAGGGCCATCTCGACGCGGCCGTTCTCGCCTTCCTCGAACGCCGGCTGGGTGTCGGCCATCGCCGGCTCGTCGATCGGCGCCGATGCCGCGCCGGCCGGGATGGCCGCGTCCTCGACATCGGCGGTGAGCTGTGCCAGCCGCGACAGGCGGCGCCGCGCCACCGCGTTGTCGGGGTCGAAATCGCAGGCACGCTCGAACCAGCGTCGCGCCGCGGGCAGGTCGTTGTCGTTCACCGCGCGGTCGCCCAGCTCGCAGGCCACCTCGGCTGCCTCGGCCCGGTCGCTGCGTCGCTCGGCGTTGGCGAGCCACAAGGCCAGCAGGCGTGGCGTCGCCTGGGGTCCGCGGGCGAGACTGCGGAAGATGGACGCGGCGTTGTCGAGCCGGCCGATGCGCTCGTAGGCCACCGCCGCCTCCACGAGCAGCTCGCCGGCCGCTTCGCGGTCGCCGGCCCGGAACTGCTCCTGCGCGCGCGCCAACAGCCGCTCGATGTCGGACACCGTCGGGCGTGCAGCGCCAGCCGCGGCGGTCGGGGCGGCGCGCGCCGGCACCGGAGCGGGACTCGGCTCGGGCTCGGGCTCCGCGCTCTCCTCGGCCACCGGTTCGGTCTCGGCGGCGGGCTCCTCGACGTATTCCTCGGCGGCGGTCTCCTCGGCGTACTCCTCGGCGGCGGGCTCCTCGACGTACTCCTCGCTCCCCGCCTCCTCGGCGATCTCGGGCTCGTCGTCGGGCCCCATCATCGCCCCGACCGGCAGGACCCCGAGATCGTCGTCGCGCGAGCCCTTGCCGGTCCCGGGCGAATCGAAGCGCACACCGGGCCGCGCCGAGATCCCGGACGGGAAGCGCTCGAAATCGGAATCGGTCTCGGCGAGCATCGGTGTCTCGTCCACCGCTTCCGATCCCTCGTTCGCGATCACACCATCGATGCTCTCGGGATCGGCCAATGCCTCCGGCTCGGGCGATTCGTCCACGGCGGCGAGATCGGGCAGGCGTGGCGGTCCGCCGGGCTTCGCTCTGGCGTCCGATTCGGTCTCGTCCACCTCGTCGACCGCGAGCTCCTCGGTGGCCCCGGCCTCGGTCTCCGCATCCGCACGAGCGGAGACCTTTCCCTTCGCGGTGGCGGGCTCAGAGGCCGGGAGCTTGGCAGGCTTCTGCTCCACCTCCTTCTCACCCGTTCCGCTCCGGCGTCGCGCCGCGTCGAGCCCGGCGATCGGACCGCGTTGCGCCTCGAGCTCCGCGAACGCGCCCGGCTTGAGCTGCTCGGCCCGCTGCCGGCACTTGGCGGCGGCGTCCAGACGACCCAGACGCGCGTGGGCATAGACCGCCTCGGCCATCGCGCCGGCGGCCAGCTCGGTCTCGCCGGCCAGCACATAGGCCTCCGACAGACGCTCGAGGGCCTTGACTTCGTCGGGCGACGCGTCGAACGCCTTGCGCAGCGCCTCGGCCGCCTTGAGCGGCTCGTCGCCGCGCACCAGCGATTCGGCGTACTGCATGAAATAGAGCGCCGCCTCGGTGGCGAGACCGTCGAGCGCGTGCAGGTGGGCGAGCCGCTCGAGCACCTTCGCCGGTGCGAGCGACAACCGCATCATCTTCTTGCAGACCGCGGTCGCGTTCTTGTAGAGACCGGCGGTCTCGTAGGCCGAGACCGCGGACAGATAGCGCATGACCGCGGTGTCGTTGTCGCCGCGCTTGAAGAGCAGGTCGGCGAGCAGCACGAAATTATAGGGATCGGAGTCCTCGCTCTGGACCAGCTTCTCGTACTCGGCCAGAGCGCCATCCAGATCGCCGTTCTGGATGCATCGCTGCGCACGCCGCTTGATCTCGATGGCCTTTTCCAAGTTGGCAGCTCTCCCCGGGCGAGGTGCGGCTCGCCGTTGGGTGCCGGACGGTGGCGTGCGCCACCCGGCAGATCCAGTCCCTAGGAAGCGTCGAGCGTGGTTCGCACCGCACCCTCGACCTCGCGCCCGGCCTGCACGAGCGCGTCGCGGGTCCGATGCAAGTCCTTCATCACGTCCTCCTTATCGGCGCCTTCCGGCACGGACTTCAGGTTGATTTGGACGTTGAGCAGCGCCCCTTCCCCGGCGGCCCGGGCGATGAGACCGGCCACCCCGGCGTCGGTGATCGCGTTGGCATTGCCAGACTTGGCGGCCAGGGCGGCCAGCCCCAGCACCTTGAGACAGGCCGCCGCCGTCCGCAGCGGCACCCGGGCCGCCTCGAGGTTGGCCCCGGCCATGGCCCGGTCCCTGGCCGACGCCTCGGCCGGGGTCGTCTGGGGCAACCGACCCGCCTTGAGCACCTGGTCGAAGGCCTCGGCATCGGCCCGCCCCAGTGCCAGGAGCTCCCGGCGCAGCGCCTCCGCCTCGCCCTTGAGCTCACGCATCGAGGTCTCGACCGCGGCGTATTTCTTCTTGCCGATCGTGAGACCCGCGACCATCGAGGCCAGACACGCGGCCAGCGCCCCCGCGAACGCGGCCACCGTCCCACCCCCCGGGGTCGGGGACGGTCCGGCCACGTCGTCAAAGAACGCGGCGATGGTGACCGCCTCGCTGAGCGGCGGCCGCTTGAGTCTCAGCTCCAGCACCTGATCGCGGCGGAAACCCTCGAGCTGCAACGCGTGCTCGGCCGCGTCCAGCATGGCGTATTCCGGGATCAGACCCACCACCTCACACCCCGAGATCGCGGCGCCGTGACGCTCCGCCTCGTCACGGATCAACGCGAGCACGCGGTGGATGGGGGTCGCCTCGGTGTTCACGAGGTTCATGCTCACCTGGGCGCGGCGGCCGTCCTCGATCGAGAAGCCGAGCGCGCGCACGTGCATGAGACCACCCGACTGCTCGCGAACCGCCTTGGCCACGGCCTTGGCCACCCGCACGTCACCGGTGTTGAGATTCGCGTTGAAGGCCACCAGGAAGCGGCGTGCGCCGACGGCGGTGGCGCCAGCGGTGGGATGGATGGTGTGGGGACCAAAGTCCGGGGTGCGGGCCGGGTCGCGGCCGATCACCTCACGCAGACCCTCGAACTCGCCACGTCGCACGTCGGCGAGCTTGGCGCGGTCGGGTCGTGTCGCCGCGGCCTCGTAGAGGAACACCGGGATGCCGAGTTCGCCGATACGACGCCCGGCCACCCGCGCGATCTCGGCACACTCCTCGAGGGTCACGCCCTCGACCGGGACGAACGGCACCACGTCGGTCGCCCCCATGCGCGGGTGCTGGCCCTGGTGGTGATTGAGGTCGATCAACTCGGAGGCGCGTTGCACCACGCGGACCGCCGCCTCCACCACCGGCTCCGGCTCGCCCGCGAAGGTCAGCACCGAGCGGTGGTGGTCGGGATCCATCTCGGCGTCGAGCAGGGTGACACCGGGCACCGAGCCGATCACCTGCGCCAGCTCGTCCACCACCTCGCGACGGCGGCCTTCCGAGAAGTTCGGGACGCATTCGACGATTCGGCTCATGTCATCCTCGGCAGGTGGGATCGGAGCGGGTCACCGACGCGGTGGCCCGCTGGAGTGAGCGATGAGGGCCTGCAGGTCCCAGGCGAGGACCCACGGCCAGGCGATGAGGGTCACCGCAGCGGCGAAAGCCGGGCTGAAGCCGGGGTCGAACCGCCGCGTCTGATGGGCGCCCTCGGAGATCCCCAGGGCGACGCCGATCGACAGGTACCAGGCGATCCAGCGCAGCCCGCGTTTCACGGCCACACCCGCCGCTCCACGGCCGGGAAGGCGAGATCGGCGCCACGCATGAACACGCAGTCGGGTCGCACCGCCGGCAGCCAGTAGGGCAGCTCCTCGACGCACTCGCACTCCCACACCACCGCGTCACCCGAGGCGCCGGGGTTCAGGTGGCCGATCTGGCTCTCGAGCCCGAGCGCCCTGGCCGCGTTCCAGGTGATCGCCAGCAGCGTCTCGGTGGCATCGAACCCACAGAAGCGCGACGCGAGCGCCGCGCACTCGAGCAGCGACTGCGCCGGGGCGGTGCCGGGATTGAAGTCGGTGGCGATCGCCACCCGCGCACCGCTGGCACGGAGCATGGCCGCCTCGGGCAGCGTCTGACGCAGCGTCAGCGCCGCGGCTGGCAGCAGCACCCCGACCACACCGGCGCGCGCGAGTGTCGCCCAGTCCTCGGCGGTCGCGCACTCGAGATGATCGGCGGACAGGGCGCCCATCTCGGCGGCCAGCGCCGCGCCACCGAAGCGGGCGGTCTGCTCGGCGTGCACCTTGACCGCGAGCCCCAGCTCCTTCGCCCGGGTCAGCAGCACGCGGCACTCCGCCACCGTGAACCCCACCGGATCGCAGAACACGTCCACCGCCACCGCCAGGTCGCGACGCACGACCTCGGGGAGCACGTGGTCGCACATCGTGGCCAGGTACTCGGAGCGGCGGTCGGCGTGGTCCTCGGGGAGCGCGTGGAGCAGCAGCGCGGTGCGCTGGACGCGGGTCGGCACCCGCTGTACCGCCGAGCGCATGAGCTCCAGCAGACGCACCTCGGCTCCCGGGGCGAGACCGTATCCGCTCTTCACCTCGACCGTGGTGCAGCCGCTCGCGCGCCAGCGCTCGAGTCGCGCCGCCAGCGTCTTCTCGAGCGCGTCCTCGCGCTCCGCGGCGGTCGCGCGCACGGTCGAGCGGATACCGCCGCCGGCGGCGGCGATCGCGGCATAACTCTCGCCGGCGAGCTTGCGCTGGAACTCGGCGGCACGCTGACCGGCGAAGATCATGTGGGTGTGACAATCCACGAGCCCGGGTGTGACGAGCCGTCCGTAGGCGTTGATCGGACGTGCCTCGCCGTGACGACGCGACAGCTCGGTGGCGGGCCCGATCTCGAGCACGCGACCGTCGCGGAACACCACCGCGCCCTTTGGATAGCGCAACACCCGGCGGCCCTCCGGGTCGGGGGTCACGACCTCGGAGGTGTTGTGCAGGATCAGGTAGGCGGTCCGGCCGGCGACCGTCTTGCCGTAGGGATCCCCGACACCCATCGCGCTCACGCCGACGCTCCCCGGCTCACGTGGTGACACCCGGCAGCTTCATACCGGTCGCCCGGGCGTGCGCGATCGCCTCCGGGTAGCCGGCGTCGGCGTGACGCATGACGCCGGTGCCCGGATCGTTGGTGAGCACGCGCTCGATCCGCAGATCGGCGTCGCGGCTGCCGTCGCACACCACCACCAGCCCGGCGTGGATCGAGTTGCCGATCCCCACCCCACCGCCGTGGTGGACACTCACCCATGACGCACCGGAGGCGGTGTTGAGTAGCGCGTTCAGGATCGGCCAGTCGGCGATCGCGTCGCTGCCGTCCCGCATCGCCTCGGTCTCGCGCCACGGCGAGGCCACCGAGCCGGCGTCCAGATGATCGCGTCCGATCACGATCGGGGCCTTGAGCACGCCCTCGCGCACCATGCGGTTGAAGCGCAGACCGAGCCGGTGTCGCTCGCCGTAACCCAGCCAGCAGATGCGCGCCGGCAGACCCTGGAAGTGCACGTGCTTCTGGGCGAGCGGGATCCAGCGATGGAGCCGCGCGTCGTCGGGGAACTCCTCGAGCGCCGCCGCGTCGGTGGCGTGGATGTCGGCGGGGTCGCCGGACAGCGCGACCCAGCGGAACGGCCCCTTGCCCACACAGAACATCGGGCGGATGTATTCGGGCACGAAACCCGGGTACGAGAACGCCTGGTCGTGTGGAAGCCCGCCCTTCTCGGCCTCGCCACGCAGGTTGTTGCCGTAATCGAAAAGCACCGTGCCGAGCTTCCGCATGGTGAGCAGGGCCCGCACCTGGGTGGCCATCGAGGCCCGCGCCTGCCGCACGTACTCCTCGGGATGCGAGACGCGAAGCGCCACCGCCTCCGCGAGCGTGTGTCCCGCGGGCACGTAGCCGTTGAGTGGATCGTGTGCCGAGGTCTGATCGGTGGCGAGGTCGATGCGCAGCCCCTTCTTGATCAGCAGCGGATGGATCTCGGCGGCGTTGCCGATCAGGGCGACACTCAGCGGGCGCGCGGCGTCGAGTGATTCCCGCACCCAGCCGATCGCCTCGTCCACCTCGTGGGTGAGCCGGTCGCAATAGCCCAGCTCGACCCGGCGGCGAGCGCGGGCCTCGTCCACCTCGACCGCCAGACACGTCGCTCCGTTCATGGTGGCGGCGAGCGGCTGCGCGCCACCCATCCCGCCGAGCCCGGCCGTGAGCACCAGCCGGCCCGCCAGCGAGCCGCCGAAATGACGAGCCGCGCATTCGGCGAAGGTCTCGAAGGTGCCCTGCACGATGCCCTGCGAGCCGATGTAGATCCACGAGCCCGCGGTCATCTGCCCGTACATGATGAGACCCTTCTTCTCGAGCTCCCAGAAATGCTCCCAGGTCGCCCAGTGTGGCACCAGGTTCGAGTTCGCGATCAGTACCCGCGGTGCGCCCTCGTGGGTGCGGAACACGCCGACCGGCTTGCCGCTCTGCACCAGCAGCGTCTCGTCGGACTCGAGTGAGCGCAGCGCCGCCACGATCCGGTCGAACGCCTCCCAGTTGCGCGCCGCCTTGCCGGTCCCGCCGTAGACCACCAGGTCGTCGGGCCGCTCGGCCACCTCGGGGTCGAGGTTGTTCATCAGCATGCGCATCGCGGCCTCCTGCGCCCAGCCCTTGCAGCTCTTCACGGCGCCACGCGGGGCGCGCACCGTGCGCGCGACGGCGGTCGGGTTCATGACGACAGCACCTCCTCGGCGAGCCGGACTGGTTCCCGTGACCGCACCCAGCGGGCCACGGTCTCACACGGTCCGCTCAGCGGACGATCCCCCTCGGGCGCCGGGACCAGACGACGCACCGCGCCGTACACCCGCTCGGAGCCGAGCCCGGCGGTGAGCGGGCGACGCAGGTCGAGCGCCCGGCACGCGCACAACAGCTCCAGCGCCACGACGTGCGACGCGTTGTCCACCATCGTCCTCAGGTGACGCGCGGCGATCGGCGCCATGCTCACGTGGTCCTCGATGCCGGCGCCGGTGGGGATCGAGTCCACGCTGGCCGGATGCGCCAGCACCTTGTTCTCGCTCACCAGCGCGGCGGCGGTGTACTGGGCCAGCATGTAGCCGGATTCGAGACCGGGGTTGGACGCCAGCACCGCCGGGAGCCCCTCGTTGGTCCGCGCGTCGAGCAGCCGGTCGATGCGACGCTCGCTCAGCGACGCGATCTCGGCGACCGCGATCTTCAGGTAGTCGGCGGCGACGCCCACTGGCTGCGCGTGGAAGAGACCCGCGGACACCACCGCGCCATCGCCCGCGAACACCAGCGGATTGTCGTTCACCGCCTCCAGCTCGATCGCGAGCTGGTGCTCGACGTGCGCCAGCGCGTCCCACGACGCCCCCATCACCTGTGGCACGCAGCGCAGGCTGTAGGCATCCTGCACCCGGCCACAATTGGCGTGCGAGGCCACCAGGGCGCTGTCCTCGGCGTAGGCGCGAAGCCGACGCGCGGTCTCGAGTGCCCCCGGATACGGACGCAGCGCCTGGACGCGCTCGTCGGCGGGCTGGAAGGAGCCGAGCAGGACCTCGGTGGTGAGCGCCGCCACCGCCACACCGGCCTCCCACAGGGCGCGTGTATCGTAGGCCGCCAGCACCGCCACCGCGGTCGAGAGCTGGGTGCCGTTGATGAGCGCCAGCCCCTCCTTGGCCTCGAGGGTCAGCGGCTGCAGACCGGCGTGACGCAACGCCAGCGCCGCCGGCAGACGGGGCGCGCCGGGACGCACGCCGAGTCCGACCCACGCCTCGCCCTCGCCGACCAGCACCTGCGCCAGGTGCGCGAGCGGGGCCAGGTCGCCGGATGCCCCCACCGAGCCCTGCAACGGGATCACCGGGGTCACATCGCTCTCGAGCAGCGCGAGCAGCGCCTCGACCACGTCGGGACGACAGCCCGAGTAGCCGCGTGCCAGCGACGCGGCGCGCAGCAGGATCATCGCCCGCGCCACGTCGTGTGGCGCGTAGCGCCCGACTCCCGCGGCGTGCGAGCGGAGCAGGTTCAATTGCAGCTCGCGCACCTGCTCGACCGGGATATGCCGGTCCTTGAGCTCGCCGAAACCGGTGGTGATGCCGTAGGCCACACGGCCCTCGCGCACCGCCGCGTCCACCACCGCGCGACTGGCGCGCATGCGCTCGACTGCGGCGCGGGCCAGGGTCACGCGCTCGCCCTCGCGCGCGACCCGCGCCACGTCCTCGGCCGTCAACGGCCGGTTGCCGAGTTCGATCACGGGTCCTCCTTGGCGCTGATCGACGCCGCCGTGGCCGCGGGTCCCCCGGCGAGGAACCGCGCCGCCTCGGCGGCGAGCTGCTCCGGATCGTCGAGACGCTCGGGTGCGACCGGCAGCGCGGCGAGGAACGGCCGGCGATAGCTCGCGGTCGTGAGCCTCGGGTCGCACACCACAAACACCCCCCGGTCGTCGGCGCGGCGGATGAGCCGGCCCGCTCCCTGCCGGAAACGCAGCACCGCCTCGGGTACCGCGTCGTGCCGGAACGGATCGAGACCGCGCTCGGCCAGCCGCTCGCCGCGCGCCTCGACCAGTGGGTCGTCCGGCACCGCGAACGGCAGCCGCGTGACGATCAGGATCTCGAGCGTCTCGCCCGGGAAGTCCACACCTTCCCACAGGCTTTGCACGCCGAGCAAGACGGTCCCCCGGCCGGCGCGGAAGCGCTCGCTCACCAGACCGGCGGGACCGTCCCACTCCTGCGCCAGCAGCGTGGTGCCGGTGGGAAGCCACGTGAGCAGACGCTCGCGGGCGCGTCGCAGCCGCTCGTGCGCGGTGAACAGCACCAGCTGGTTGCGCTCGCCGACGGCGGCCAGCGCCGACACCAGACGCGCCACGGTGTCGGCCTCGTCGCCGTCACCGGCGTGGACGAACACCCGCATCTGGCGCTCGAGCGGGAACGGCGACGGGTACGACACCGCGTGATAGGGCACGCCCTCGCTCTCGCCGAGACCGAGACGTTGTGCCATGAAGCGGAAGTCACCACCCGCCGACAGCGTCGCCGAGGTGAGCACCACCGAGCGGGCGCGTCCGAGCACCAGCCGGTGCGCGTGGTCGCCGACCTCGACCGGGGCGCCGTGCAGCTCGACGCCGCGATGCGCGGAGGCGGTCCGCCAGTGCACCCAGCCGCGGGCACTCGCCTCGGTCAGCGCCAGCAGATCGTGATCCAGGCTCTCCCACACCGCCGCGGCGTGCTCGAGATCGGTGGCGAGCGCCTCGATCGAGGTGGCGGCTTCGCCGCGTCCACCCGCGGCACCGGTGGCCGCGGCCAGCGAGCGGAGCGTGCGGGCGAGTGTCTCCCCGTGCGCGTGCAGAGTCTCGAGCGGCGCCAGGTCGTTGCCCAGGAGCTCGGCCGATCCGGCGTAGCGCTGACGCAGACCATACGGCCCGTCACGCGGACCCCGGGGCTCGATCGTGTCGAAGAAGCGCTCGACGTCGGGTCGCGTCGCCGCGGCCTCGCGCACCAGCCGCTCGACCGATTCTCCGAACGTCTCGGCCGCACGCGCGTCGAGGAGTGGCGTCATCAGCCCGCGCAGCCGCGCCGCGAGACCACCACGGCCGCCCTCCGGCGCCGCCACGCGGGGCCTGCGCCCGCTGCCGATCACGCGCAGCGCCTCCTCGAAGCGGCCACGCGACACGCTGCGCTCGAGCTGGGCGAGCAGCACGCCCTCCAGCCGGTGCGCCTCGTCCACCACCAGCACGTCGAACTCCGGCAGCAGCCCCTCGGCCTCTCCGGAGAGCGCCAGCAGCGCGTGGTTCACCACCAGGAGCCGCGTCGCCGCCGCCTGTCGCCGCGCCCGCACCCAGAAGCACTCCCGCCCGCGCCGGCAGGTGAGCCCCGAGCACGACACGGGATCGGCCGCCACCCGTGGTCGGAGCCGGCGCCAGGCCTCGGCGTCGAGGGCGGCATAGAGGTCCAGGTCGCCGTGCGGATCGTCCGCCGCCCAGACCCGGAGCCGGTCCAACTCGGCGCTACCGGTCTCGTCACCCGCCTCGGTGGAGTCGAGGGCGGGCGAGCAGAGGTAGTTCTGCTTGCCCTTCAGACGCGCGCACGGCAGGGTCATCTCGAGGGCTTCCAGCAACGCCGGAAGGTCGCGCTCGAAGAGCTGATCCTGCAGCGACTTGGTGCACGTGGCCACCACCACCCGGCGATCCCCGTCCATGGCCGCCAGCAGGGCGGGCAGCAGATAGGCCAGCGACTTGCCCACTCCGGTCGGTGCCTCGGCGAGCAGGATGCCGCCGTCCTCGATGGTGCGAGCCACGTCGGCCGCCAGCGCCCGCTGCGCGAAGCGCTCCTCGTAGCGTGGCCAGCGCGTGGCCAGTCGTCCGCCGGGGGCGAGCAGGGCTTCGACGCGTCCGGCGAGCGACGACACGGATCCTCCTCTCAGAAGTAGGACACGAGCTGCAGGTGGATCTTGCCTTCGAGCGGCGGGCGACCCGGCTCGAGCGCGTAGTCGATGCCGGCCAGCCCGGTGCCGGTCTCGATCCGGATCCCGAACCCTACACCGTCGGCGGCCTGCCGTTCGAGCCGGGTCCCGGACGGCACCAGCGGCTCGAGCGTGCCCATCTCGGCGTGATCCCAGAACAGGTGGACGCGCTGACCACGCACGCCGAGGAACCAGCGCCATTCGAGCCGCGACAACGCGTAGCGGTCGACGTGGAACTGCTGCTCGTCGAATCCACGCAGCGTCGTCGTGCCGCCGAGCATCAGCCGCTCGTAGTCCTCGAGCACCGGCGCCGAGCTGAACACGCCGGCCGCCGACAGCTCCCACGCCAGCCCGGCGCGTGGATGTTCGCCGGATCCGAGCGGGTGGTGCCATTCGAGCAACGCGCGCCCGGTGGTGAGATGCGCGTGTGAGGTGCCGCCCACCCGCAGGCTGGCGGTCTTGAACCACTGGCCGCCCTCGACACGCCCCCGTAAGCCCCGCCGCGGGATCACCGGATCGTCACGTTGATCGCTCTCGAGCGCCGCCCCGGTAATCTGGGTGGTGGCCTCGTTGGCGTCACCGAGCGTGGTCACCACCCGCTCCTGCTCGTAGGACAGCTCGAGCCGCCGGCGCGGCTCGAGACGCATCGCCACCCGCGCGCCGATCCGCGA
>JBIOKD010000066.1:0-12669 GCA_044451485.1 Candidatus Eiseniibacteriota bacterium
CGGGTCGGCGCTGGTCATGAACACCTCGCCCATGAGTACGGCGTCACAGCGGGTGGCGCGCAGCCGGGTGATGTCCGCCGGGGTCGAGATCCCGCTCTCCGCCACCGCCGCGACCATGGCCGGCACCTCGGGCAGCAACCCGAGCGAGACCGCCGGATCGACAGCGAGCGTGCGCAGGTCGCGGTTGTTGATCCCGACCAGGGTGGCTCCGGCGCGCAGCGCCATTTGAAGCTCCTCGTGCGTGTGCACCTCGACCAGGGGGTCCAGACCCAGCATCTTCGCCTCCCCCACCAGACGCTGGAGCTGCACCTCGCCGAGAAGCGCGGCGATGAGCAGCACCGCGTCGGCACCACGCGCCGCGGCGTCGAGCAGCTGGTAGCCGTCCACGACGAAGTCCTTGAGCAGCAGCGGCAGACGGGTGACCGGTCGCACCCGGTCGACCCATTCGAGCTCGCCGTGGAAGTGATCGGGCTCGGTGACGATCGAGATCGCGGAAGCGCCGCCCCCGTCATAGAGCGAGGCCATGAGCACGGGGTCGAGGTCGGGTCGCAGCATGCCGCGGCTCGGCGAGGCGCGTTTCATCTCGGCGATCAGACGCAGCGGGGCGCGCGGGTCGGGGCGGCGGAGCGCGCGTTCCAGCCGGCCACCGGACCGCGACACGAGACGCGCGCGCAGGACGTGTGCGGGTGTGGCGAGACGCATCGTCTCGAGACGCCGGCGACGGTCGTCGGCGACACGGGCGAGGAAATCGGTGACGGGCGGGGTCATGGATGTCTCATCGGCGCGTCACCAGGGTGCCGACCAAGAGGTCGTGCAGGGTCTGGTGCCGGCGTGTCCACAGGACCATGAGGAATCCGATCGTGAAGGTGAATCCGGTCAGCGTGCGGGCGACCCGGCGCATCACCGCCTTGCCGAACGTGATGCGTCGGCCCTCGAGATCGGTCACCTGGAGTCCCATCGCCAGCTTGCCGAGACTGGCCTGTTGGGACGAGCTCTCGAGGAACGCGAAGTATGCGGTCTCGATCAGCCCCGTGACCACCAGATACATCAGCAACGTGCCGAGGATGGAGAACGCCTGGGTGGGGTCCATGTCCTCGGGGCGTCCCCGCTCGGCGGAAAGCAACGTGGGCCACACCCACGCCAGATAGATCGGCGACATCAGGATGCTGAGGAGCACCCCGTCCAGAATGGCCGCCACCGTCCGGCGCCAGAAGCCGCCATAGGCCCGGGCCGCGGCCGCTGGGGCGCCGAAAGGGGCGGTGGTCGTCGCCTCGCCGGGCCAGGGCATCGTCGCGGTCGAAGAACCCATGCCCGTCGCCGTGTAGGCCGGCGGAGTCGCCGGCATCACGACCGGTGGCGCGGTCGCGACCGGATCGGTGTCCGGCACGGTGACCACCGTGACCGCAGCTCCGCAGTTGGGGCAGAACCGCGCGCCATCCGGCACCCCGCGACCACATCGTCCACAGAACATCGCCCTCTCCCCTCGCGTCAGGCGCGCAACGCCGCCATGTCGTCGAGCTTGCGCAGCGCGTCGCCGCCATCGACCGCCCGGCGCGCGCGCTCCAGTCCCTGTTCGAGCGTGTCCGCCAACCCCCCCACCACCAGTGCCGCGGCGCTGTTGAGCAGCACGATGTCGCGTCCCGAGCCCTTCTCGCCACCCAGGATCGAGCGGATACGGGCGGCATTGAAGGTGGCGTCGCCACCGGCGACACCGGCGTGGTCGGTCTGAGACAGACCGAGTCCCGCCGGATCGACCTCGAACTCGGTGACGCGTCCGTCCCGGAGCTCGGCCACGTGCGACACCGCGAACACCGACAGCTCGTCGAGCCCGTCACGCCCGTGCACCACCCACGCCCGCTCGCTGCCGAGCTGACGCAGCACCTCGGCGATCTTGCTCACCAGCGAGTCGTGGTAGACGCCGAGCAGCTGGCGACGCGCCCCGGCCGGGTTGCTGAGCGGTCCCAAGGCGTTGAAGAAGGTGCGCACCCCCAGCTCGCGTCGTGGCGCCGAGGCGTAGCGGAGCGCGGTGTGGTAGTTGGGCGCGAACAGGAAGGTGATCCCGATCAGGTCGAGCGATCGCGCCGCGTCCTCGGGGGTGAGGTCGATCCGCACCCCGAGTGCCTCCAGCACGTCGGCACCGCCGGTGCGGCTCGACATCGCCCGGTTGCCGTGCTTGGCGACGGCCACGCCACAGGCGGCGGTGACGATCGCCACCGTGGTGGAGATGTTGAAGGTGTGCGAGTTGTCGCCACCGGTGCCGCAGGTGTCGAGCAGTCCGGTGCGTCGGGTGCGGATCGGGGCCATGCGCTCGCGCATCGCCTCGGCCATGCCGGCCAGCTCTTCGGGTGTCTCCCCCTTCATGCGCAGGGCGATCGCCAGCCCCGCGATCTGCGACGCGGTGGCCTCGCCCGCCAGGATCTGTTCCATGGTGGCGCGGGCCTGGTCGCGGCTCAGCGAGCGGCCCTCGACGACCTGGGCGAGCGCGGACTGGATCACCGCACCGCCCCCTTGTGCTGCCGGCACAGGACCAGGAAGTTCTCGATCAGCTTGAGCCCGGAGGCGGTGAGCACCGACTCGGGATGGAACTGCACGCCCCAGGTCTCGTGATCGCGGTGCTTGAGCCCCATGATCTCCCCGTCCGGGGTCCAGGCCATCAGCTCCAGCGACTCGGGAAGCGTCTCGCGCTCGACGATCAGGGAGTGGTATCGGGTTGCCTCGAACGGATTGTCGAGACCGGCGAACAACCCGCGTCCGCGGTGCAGGATCGGGCTGGTCTTGCCGTGCATGAGCCGACCGGCGCGTACCACGTGTCCGCCGTAGGCCTCGCCCAGCGCCTGGTGTCCGAGACATACCCCGAGCACCGGGACCTGCCCCGCGAGGGCCCGGATCGCCGTCTCGGAGATCCCGGCGTCACGCGGCTCGCCGGGTCCGGGTGACACCACCAGACCCTCGGGCGCACGCGCCGCGAGCGCCTCGACGGTGATCGCGTCGTTGCGGAAGACCTCGACCTCCGCGCCCAGCGTGCCGAGGTACTGCACGAGGTTGTAGGTGAACGAATCGTAGTTGTCGATCACCGCGATCATGACAGCCCCTGCTCGGCCTTCTGGACGGCCAGCCACAACGCGCGCCCCTTGTTCAGCGTCTCCTCCCATTCCCGCGCCGGGTCGGAGTCGGCCACGATGCCGGCGCCCGCCCCCCAGTGCGCCCGACCGTTCGCCACGACCAGCGTGCGGATGGCGATACACAGGTCGAGATTGCCATGATAGTCGAAGTGCCCCACCGCACCCGCATACACCCCGCGACGCACCGGCTCGAGGGCCTCGATGATCTCCATGGCCCGCACCTTGGGCGCCCCGGTGACCGTACCGGCCGGGAAACACGCACGCACGATGTCGAGGGGACCGTGCTCGGCGCGCGCCCGCCCACGCACGTTGGACACCAGGTGCATGACCTGGGAGTAGCGTTCCACCGCCATGTACTCGTTGGTCTCGACGGTGCCGAACTCGCTCACCCGGCCGACGTCGTTGCGACCGAGATCCACGAGCATGACGTGCTCGGCGCGCTCCTTCTCGTCGGCGCGCAGCTCGCCCTCGAGCGAGCGGTCCTCGTCACCGGTGCGGCCGCGCGGGCGCGTGCCGGCGATCGGACGCACCTCGACCACGCCATCGGTCCGCCGCACCAGCACCTCGGGGCTCGAGCCCACGAGCGCGAAGTCCCCGAGCTTGAGGAAGTACATGTACGGGGACGGATTGGTGACCCGGAGGGCCCGGTAGGTCTCGAACGCCGGACGGGTCACCGGGGCGCTCATCCGGTGGCTCAGCACCACCTGGAAGATGTCGCCGGCCCGGATGTGCTCCTTGGCGGTCTCGACCGCGCTCATGTAGCGCTCGCGGGTCATGCTCGAATGCGGCTCCGGGACCGGCGCGCCGGAGCCCGCGGGCTCCGTCCAGTCGCGGGCGGCGCGCAGCCGCGTCACCTCGGCGTCGATGCGTGCCACCGCGGCGTCGTACGCGGCCGCGGGATCCTTCCCGCCACGGGCGTGGGTGACCACCTTGAGCGTGTGGGTGAGATTGTCGAACACGCTCACCACGTCGCCGAACAGGAACACCGCGTCCGGCAGCTTCAGATCGTCCTCGGCGCGACGTGGCAGCTTCTCGAACCAGCGCACCACGTCGTAGCCCAGGTAGCCGACCGCGCCGCCGACGAAACGCGGCAGACCGGGGAGCGGCACCGCCTGGTGGGCTTCGAGCAGCGCGCCCAGCTCGACCAGCGGATGACCGCGGAGCGGTGTCACCCGCCCATTCTCGTGCAGCTCGGCACGCTCGCCGCGCGCCACGAACACCTTCGACGGGCGGCTGCCGAGAAGCGAGTAGCGCCCCCACTTCTCGCCGCCCTCGACGCTCTCGAGGAGGAACGAGTACGGACCGTCGTCCACCTTGCGGAACGCCGAGACCGGGGTGTCGTGGTCCGCGAACACCTCGCGGTAGACGGGCACCAGCCGCCCGTCACGGGCCAGGGCGGCGAATTCCTCTCGGGTGGGGACGATCATGGCTTGCCGGGGTTCGGTTCGGCGGGCCGGGTGGGCGGGTGGTTCCCGCCCCACCGTCTCCCGCCGGTGTCGGTCGGTGGATGGCCCGGCATTCTACCGCGCCGGGTGCCCGCTTGGCGCATCGAGCAGCTCGCGGGCCTGTCGGCGGGTGGTCTCGGTGACCCGGTCCCCCGCCAGCATGCGGGCGATCTCGGTCACCCGCTCGGGGCCATCGACCGGCTCGATCCGGGCCACGGTCCGGCCGGCACGCACCTGCTTGACGACCCGCAGGTGGTGTCCGGCCAGCGCCGCGATCAAAGGCAGGTGGGTGACGCACACGATCTGGCGATGACGGGCAAGACGACGCAGCCGCTCGCCCACCGCCTGGGCCACGACGCCGCCGATGCCGGAATCGACCTCGTCGAAGAACAACAGGTCGACGCGGTCGCGGGCGTCCATGACACCCTTGATCGCGAGCATCACCCGCGACAGCTCGCCACCCGATGCGATCCGCGCCAGCGGTCGTGGCGGCTCGCCCGGATTGGGTCCGAACCGCACCGCCACCGGAGCGGGCTCGATCCGGGCCGGATCGCTACCGGGCGTCTCGACCGCGAACTCGATCCGCGCCGCGCGCATGCCGAGCGGGGCCAGCTCGGCGCTCAGCCGCGGGCCCCAGGTCGCGGCCGCCTCGCGACGCCGGTCGTCGAGCTGGGCGCAGGCGTGCCTGGCGGCACGGGCGGCGCGATCGAGCGCCACGAGTGAGCGGGCCCGGGCACCCTCGGCGTCTCCGGCGTCGGCCACCTCGCGGGCCATCTCGGCGCGCCAGGCGATCAGCTCGGGCACCGCGCGGTGGTACTTGCGTGTGAGCCTGGCGATCAGGTCGCGGCGGGCCTCAACGGCCTCCAGCGCCTCGGGGTCGGCCTCGAGCCCGTCCGCGTACTCCGCCAGCGCGCGCGCCGTGTCGGAGAGGGCGATCCCGGCTTCGCGGAGCGCCGGCAGTGTGTCCGCCAGGCTGGGGTCGAGTGTCGCCGCCTGCTCGAGTGAGCGGAGCGCCGTGCCGAGCGAAGCCTGGGCCGCGTCATCGGCCTCGGTGAGCCGCTCGAGCGCGGTCGCCACCAGCGCGCGTAGACGGTCGGCATGCGCCAGCCGCGCGGCGTCGCGCGCCAGCTCCTCCTCCTCGCCCGGTGCGAGACGCGCCTCGTCCAGCTCGCGGGCGGCGTGCTGGAGGAAGTCGGCGCGCTCGGCGAAGCTCGCCAGCGACGTCTCGAGCTTCGCGTGTGTCTCGGCAGCCTCTTGCCAGACCGCCAGCGCCTGGTCGGTCTCGGCGCGCAGGGTGTCGAGCCCGGCCAGCCGGTCGAGCACCAGCATCCCGGCCTCGGGTCGGAGCAGGCTCTGGTGCTCGTGCTGGCCGTGCAGGTCGGCGAGACACTCGCCCAGGCTCTTGAGCGCGGCGAGGGTCACCGGTGACTGGTTGACCGAGGCGCGGCTCCGGCCACCGGCACCGATTTCGCGGCGCACGATCACAGTTTCGCCGTCCCAGGCGTGCCCCCAGGCCGAGAGCAACTCGCCGGCGCGCCGGGCCGGCTCGCCCGCGAGACGGAACTCGCCCTCGACCACGGCCGACTCGGCGCCCTCACGCACCACGTCGCTGTCGGCGCGCTCGCCGACCAGCAGGCTGACCGCCTGCACGAGCAGGGTCTTTCCGGCGCCGGTCTCGCCGGTCACCGCGTTGAGCCCGGCGCCAAAGACGATCTCGGCGTGCTCCACCACCGCGAGGTCACGGACGACGAGGCGTTCGAGCATGGTCAGAACATAGCCTGCCCGCGCGCTCGGCGCACGGGCGGTTCATGGGCAGGGTGTCATCCCCGGCTCGGATCACCGCATGCTGCGTTGCGGGCTTCCCTGCCAGCCCAGCTTGCCGAGCAAGGTGGCGCCGAAGGGGCGTGCGGGGTTCACCACCACGTGCACCGCGGCGCGCCCGAGACGCAGCTCGACCGAGTCGCCAGGCTTGAGCTCGGTGTCCTCCTGCCCGTCGAGCAACAACAGGATGGGGTCGAACGAGCCCAGCACCCGCACCGTGAGCGCCTCTCCGGCCGGCAGCACCAGACTGCGGCTGGCGAGCGTGTGCGGACACACCGGCGTCACCACCATCGCCTCGACTCCGGGAGCCATGACCGGGCCACCGGCCGAGAGGGAATACGCGGTGGAGCCGTCGGGTGTGGCCGCGATGAGACCGTCGGCGACCAGGTGACCAAGATCGCCACCGAGGGCTTCCAGCGTGACATGCAGGGCGGCATAGCCACCCGAGGTCTTGATCACCGCGTCGTTGAGGGCGTGCCCGCGCCACGGCTTCTCGCGCGCGCGGTGACGTGCCGCCTCCACGAACCGCCGCCGCGTCACCGGCCAGTCCCCGGCGACCACCGCGTCGGCGGCCGCGTCGAGCCCCGACTCCTCCACCGCGGTCAGGAATCCCAAACCACCCATGTTCACGGGCAGCAGCGTGGCACGGCTGCCGGCCAGCGACCGGGCTGCGCGCAGCGCGGTGCCATCGCCGCCCAGCGACACCATGAGCTGGCACCAGCGACCAAGCGTGGCGATCGGATAGCCGGGCTCGCGGGAGTGCGCGCCGAGATGGTCGTCCATGCGCACCTCGAGACCGCGGCGGCGCAGACGGGTGGCCAGACGCGTCGCCGCGCGTCGCACCGCGGGCCGGCCCGAATGGCCGAGCAGGGCGACGCGGCGCAGCCGTGCGGTCATGAGAACTGACGCTGCGTGACGCGCACCCAGTCGCGCGTGCGGCGGGCGATGCCGTCGGCGTCGAGACCGATCTCGCGCAACAGCTCGTCGCGCTTGCCGTGCCGGATGAACACGTCCGGCACGCCGAGCCGCAGCAGCGGCGTCTCCGAGATCCCCTGCCGGCCGAGACACTCGCTCACCGCGCTGCCGAAGCCGCCGGCGATCATGCTTTCCTCGACGGTGACGATCCGACCCACCGAGCGCGCCAGTCCGGTGATCATGCCCTCGTCGAGCGGGCTCACGAAGCGAGCGTTGACCACCGTCGCCGAGATGCCCTCGGCGGCGAGCTGCTCGGCCGCGGCGAGCGCCGGGAGCACCATGGTGCCGAGGGCCAGGATCGCCACGTCGCCGCCGGCCCGGAGCTGCTCGGCCTTGCCGATTTCGAGCACCTGTGGCTCGCCGGCCGGCAGGGCCTCCTCGGGGATCGGGGCGCGCGGGTAACGCACCGCGATCGGCGCGTGTCCCTGCCACTGCGCTGCGGTCCACAACATGTCCCGCAGCTCCTCGCCGTTCTTGGGCTGCATCACCACCACACCGGGGATGATGCGCAGGTAGCCGACGTCGAACACCCCGTGCTGGGGCGCGCCGTCCTCGCCCACCAGCCCGGCCCGGTCGAGACACAGCACGATCTTGGCACCCTGAAGGGCCACGTCGTGGATGATCTGGTCGAACGCCCGCTGCAGGAAGGTGGAGTAGATGGTGGTGAAGGGCAGCAGACCGGCGCACGCCAGACCACCCGAGAAGGTGACCGCGTGCTCCTCAGCCATCCCGACGTCGAAGAAGCGGTCGGGGAAGCGTATGGCGAACGGCTTGAGACCAGTGTTGTCGGTCATCGCGGCGGTGACCGCAACCGTCTTCGGGAAGCGCTCCGCGATCGCCAGCACCGTCTCGCCGTAGACGTGGGTGTAGGTCTTGCGCGTGCCCTTGGAGGCGGTGCCGGTCTCGGGGTCGAATACGCCGACCCCGTGGAAGGTGGGCGCGTCCTTCTCGGCCGGGGCATAGCCCTTCCCCTTGCGGGTGACGATGTGGAGCAGCACCGGCTCCTGGAATCGCTTGAGGTCGCCGAGCGTCTCGATCAGCACGTCGAGGTCGTGACCGTCGATCGGTCCGAAGTACTTGAGACCCAACTCCTCGAACAGCACCGTCGGCACCACCAGGTTGTGCAGACCCTCCTTGATGCGCCCGGCGAGCACCTGCGCCTTCTTTCCCTTGGGCAGGTTGCCGAGCAGGTCCCACACGTCACGCTCGAACGCGAGATACATGCGGCTGGTGGTGAGCTTGGTGAGGTAGCGGTGAATGGCCCCGATGTTGGGCGAGATCGAGTGCTCGTTGTCGTTGAGGACCACGATCAGACGCTTGCCGAGCTCGCCGGCGTTGTTGAGCCCCTCGAACGCCATGCCACCGGTGAGCGCGCCGTCGCCGATCACCGCGACGACATGGTGATCCTGGTGCTCGAGATCGCGGGCCGCGGCCAGCCCCAGCGCGGCCGAGATGCTGGTGCTGCCGTGACTGGTGCCAAACGCGTCGTGCTCGCTCTCGTCGCGCACCGGGTAGCCGGCCAGACCGCCCAACCGACGCAGCGTGTCGAAGCGCTCGGCCCGCCCGGTCAGCAGCTTGTGCGGATAGGACTGGTGACCGACGTCCCAGACGATCTTGTCGCGTGGGGAATCGAACACCCGATGGAGCGCGATGGTGAGCTCGACCACGCCCAGGTTGGGCGCCAGGTGTCCGGCGTTGCGGGCCACGGTCTGGATGATGACGTGGCGGATCTCGCCGGCGAGCGTGTCCAGCTCGGCGCGTGAGAGGCTCTTGACGTCGGCGGGCGAATGGATGCGTTCGAGCAGGCTCATCGGGCCCAGTTCCAGAGCAGCGCGCTGGCCACTCCCAGCAGCGCACCCACCAAGACTTCGAGTGGCGTGTGTCCGAGGAGCTCCATGAGCTGATGGGCCTCCGCCTCGGGGTGCGCCCAATTCTCCTCGATGAGGCGGTTGAGGATGATGGCCTGACGACCCGCGGCGCGCCGCAGACCCGCGGCATCATACATGACGATGAGGCTGAAATACAGCGTGACGCCGAACAGCGGAGAGCGAAATCCCTGGTGCAGACCCACCGCGGTGGACAACGCCGCCACCGAGGCCGAGTGCGAGCTGGGCATCCCGCCGGTCTCGACGAAGCGGCGCAGGTTCCAGCGTCCGGTGCGCAGGTACCAGGCGAAGCCCTTGTATCCCTGCACCACGAAGCCGATCGCGAGCGCCAGCCAGAATTCGCGCACCGGTCCCCCCTATCGGTCGCGTCGCGCGACCGCGTCGATCAGCGACAGCAGCACGCGCGGGCGCGCCGCCTGTGCCCGCACCGTGCGTCGCACGTCGGCGAGCAGCGCCGCCGCCTCGACGATCGAGCGCTCGACCCCGACCGCGCGTGGGAAGGTGGCCTTGCCGCGTGCCGCGTCGGTGCCGGATCGCTTGCCGAGACGGGCGAGCGACGAGCCCGCGTTGAGCAGATCGTCGTGGATCTGGAACGCCAACCCGAGCTTCATCCCGGCGGCACCGAAGGCCTCGACGCGCGCCGAAGCGGCGCCACCGGCCAGCGCGCCGAGCGCCATGGCCGCACCGATCAGCGCTCCGGTCTTGCGCTCGTGGATGGCGGCGACATCGGCGCGGCTCACCCGCCGACCCTCGGCGGCGATGTCGAGCGCCTGCCCGGCGACCAGCGCCTCCGCACCGCTCGCCCAAGCCAGCACCCGCACCGCCTCCAGCACGCGCGGCGCCGCCACGCCCCGCTCGGCCAGACGCACCAGCTCGTCGAACGCCATCGCGAGCAGCGCGTCGCCTGCGAGGACACCGAGCGCCTCGCCGAAGCGGCGGTGGGTGGTCAGCCGTCCGCGGCGGTAGTCGTCGTCGTCCATCGCCGGCAGGTCGTCGTGCACCAGCGAGAACGCGTGCACGCACTCGGTCGCCGCCGCCGCCGGGAGCGCGATCCGCCAGTCCCCGCCCACCGCCTCGGCGCTCGCCAGCACCAGCAACGGGCGGAGCCGTTTTCCAGGCGACAGCGCGCTGTATCGAATCGCCTGGTCGAGACGACGCGCGGCGCTGGCGTGGCTCTCGAGACTGGCGGCGAAGTACCGCTCGAACGCCGCCAGACGCGTGGCGAGCGCGCCACGGGCGAGCGGCGACGCGGCGCGTGACGCGCTCGCGCGGCGTGGGGTCCTGGCGGCGGCCGCGGATGCGCTCAAAACGGCAGCTCGCCCTCGCCGCCCGGGTCGTCGGCGGGCTTGAGCTCGAGATCGAGCGGTTCGGTGACCGGTCCCCCGTCGGAGTCGACCAGCCGCTCGATGCGCCTCTCGGCCTCGTCGAGCTGCTGGGTGAGCCGGCGGGACAGCCGCATGCCCTCCTCGTAACGCGCGAGCGACTCCTCGAGCGTCAGCTCGCCGCCTTCGAGCTCGTCGACGATGGTCTCGAGACGCTCGAGCGCCTGCTCGAAGCCCGGTGCGTCCGCTTCCGCCGCGGCCTTCGCCACCGGCGTCTTCTTAGCCGCCATGTTCGTCCCCCCGACGCACCGCCTCGACACGGGCGTCCGCTTCGCCGCGCGCGAACTCGATGGTGAGCGGATCCCCCACCCCGAGACCGGTCGCGGTTCGCTGCAGCCTACCGTCCGGCAGCCGCACCAGGCAATATCCGCGTTCCAGCACCCGCCGTGGCGACAGCGCGCGCAGCCGGTCGTCGCACCCCGCCAGACGGGTGCGGCGGGAGTGCACGGCGTCCACCAGCGTGCGCTGGAGCCGCGCGGCCAGCACGTCCAGCTCGTGGCGTCGCGCCGCCAGCTCGCGGGGCCACTCGCGAAGACCGTAGCGGGTGCGGGCGTGGGTCACCCGGGCGCGCAACGCGTCGAGCCGCGAACGCACCTGGAGTGCCAGACGCCCGACCAGCCCGCGCACCCGCTCGCGCCATCCCGACAGGGCCTCGCGCTGGCGCCGGAAGCCGTACTTGCCGAGCAGGGTCTCGAGACGTCGACGGCGCTCGATGAGCCCGAGACGGACGGCGCGGCCGAGACGCTGGTCGAACAGCGCCACCCGCCGGACCACCTCGGCCCGATCCCGCACCACCAGCTCGGCGGCGTTGCTGGGGGTGGCCGCGCGGACGTCGGCGGCGTGGTCGGCGAGCGTGGTGTCGACCTCGTGACCGACCGCGGAGACCACTGGCGTGCGCGAGCCCGCGATCGCCCGCACCACCGCCTCCTCGTTGAATGCCCACAAGTCTTCGAGCGAGCCGCCGCCACGACCGACGATCAGCACGTCGGCGGCCCCCCAGCGGTCGAAGCGGCCGATCGCCTCGGCGATCTCGGCGGCGGCGCCCTCGCCCTGGACCCGGACCGGCGCGAGCACGATCCGGATCGACGGCCAGCGCGCGCGCAGCACCTTGACGATGTCGCGGACCGCGGCGCCGACCGGCGAGGTCACCACTCCCACGGTGCGCGGATAGGCCGGCAGCGGACGCTTGCGCGCCGGATCGAACAGCCCCTCGGCCTGCAACCGGCGCTTGAGCTCCTCGAGTGCCAGGAGCAGCGCGCCCATCCCCGCGGGTCGCATCTCCTGCACGATGAGCTGGTAGCCGCCACGCGGCGGGTAGACGTCGATGTAGCCGAAGGCCTCGACCTCGCCGCCGTCGGCGGGGCGGAACGCGAGCCGGCCCGTGCTCCCCTTCCACATCGCGCAGGCGAGCACCGCGTCCTTCCCCTCCTTGAGGGAGAAGTACAGGTGCCCGCTGTCGGCGCGCTTGAAGCCGGAGATCTCGCCGCGCACCCACACCGCCGGGAACGCGCCGGCCAGGGTGTCCTTGATCAGGCGCGTCAGCGCCGAAACGGTGAGCACGCCTCCCGGCGCCGGTGAGGTGGCCACAGGGCGTCAGGTCTCGATGCGCTCGGTCGTGACCTGTCGCTCCACGGCCTGCACGAGATTCGCCATCAGCGCGGCCACGGTCATCGGTCCGACTCCGCCCGGGACCGGGGTGAGTGATCCCGCCACCCCACGCACCGAGGTCGCGTCCACGTCACCGGTCAGACGGTGCTCGCCCTTTCGCGCCGGGTCGGGGACCCGGTGCATCCCGACGTCCACCACCACCGCGCCCGGCTTCACCCAGTCGGCGCCCACCGCCTCGGGCCGCCCCATCGCCACCACCAGCACATCGGCGGCGCGCGCGATCTCGCGCAATGCCGGGCCGCTGGCGCTGTGCCCGACGGTCACCGTCATGTCGACCCCCTTCATGGACAGCAGGTTCGCCATCGGACGTCCGACGATGTTGCTGCGTCCGAGAATCACCGCGTGGCGACCCGGGAGCGGAATCTGGTAG
>JBIOKD010000067.1:0-12411 GCA_044451485.1 Candidatus Eiseniibacteriota bacterium
GCACGCCGCGGGTGAGACCACGGCATGGCGGGGCGCAGAATCCAGCGCTCGACCCGCTAGCGGTAACTGTTCTTGACCTGGCCCCAGCTCTTGTCGTGGCTCGGGGTCGGGACGATCGCCTGGAGCAGGAGAATCGCGTCCTGGAAATCGCTGTCGCTCGAGACGCTCCTGGGAAGATCCTCGAAGCACTCGAACCAGTCGCCCTGATTTACGCCGGTCCCGGCGTAGGTGAGAACCTGCGCCAGAGCCCCACCGTTGCGGTCGTCCTGCGAATAGAACGTGCCGCCAGGGCCCTGGAGATAGAACCCAAAGCTGTTCGCATTCACTCCCGTGTAGCTGGTCGATCCCTGAAACACGTTGTTGTTGTCGAAGAGCGCGACCGAGAGATTGCCACCGGCGAAGTGTGCGGTCACGAACCAGCCCGCGGTTGCGGCGCCCGGGAACATCTGGAACAGCGTCGGGCTCGGACCTCCACTCGAGTTGTACACACCGATGGCGTTCTGTGTCGCGTAGCCGGCGAGCTCGATCATCAGCGTGAAGGTCGAGTTGCCCGGTCCCCCCGTGCCGTCCCAGACTTGCGCGTCGAGCTGGTCGGTCTCGACGTTGATACTCTCGCCGATGCCGTTGAAGTAGTCCTGCAATGTCACGCCATCCGACGAAGTCGGTGGCACCACGATCTGCGGCGATCTCAGGTTGAACGCAAAGACATTCGGGGCGATCGCCGCAATGGCGACAGCCGCGATGAGGCCGATCGGGAGCAGTGTGGTAACGACTCTCCTCATGCCATCCTCCATTCTGTGCGTGAGATGGGTCACTGATGTCCGGGCACACTCGGGGGATGTGTTCGCGATCGCATGGAGAGCAGACTGTGGGGGTCGGACGTCTACAGTCCGCGCGGCCCTGCCGGGCCGTTGACAGCGCCTTGACCTTCGCAATTGCGGGGTCTCAAGTCAACCAAATACGGCGGCTACGGCCGCGCGGTCGGGAAGACCTCTTCCTCCATTCCGATACCGTGGCGTCGGGCACGGGCATCGTCGAGCGGTCGGGGCCTCCCCGTCGGGCTCTGGGGGCCTCCGGAGGTTGCGCAGTTCCTTGTCGTAAGCGAGCGAGCCACCCGGCACCGGCAGGTTTTGCGCTGGAGCCAAGCGCCCGCTTGGGCTTAGGCTCGGCTCCGCGGGTGCGAGAGTTCTTGTCTTTGGCCGAAGACAGCACGGTTGGTCTCCGACGGGGCAGTCCGCGGTGGCGACGCTTGCGCTCAGAGGAGTGAGCCTTGTCTCGGCTCGTGCCCAGCCCAGGATCCCGTTCACCCGTCCACGGGCCGGGGGAGGGATTCCGTGTCGAGGCTTCGCAGTGCTCGGGCAGGCTCCGCGTCGCTTCTTGCCGCCGGCCGGGCCACCGTCTCCGTCCTTGCGACTTGCGTCGGCCGACTTCTGCCGGTGCTCGTGTGCGTCCCATGGACGGCTCGCTCCGCCCAGGCCGTGCCCGATGCAACGCTGTGGGTCGTTCAACCGCCGGGGGAGATCGTCGCGTTCGACGTCGGTCGGTTCGAGCGCATCGGGGGCATCCGGCTGCCGGCCGAGGCCTACCGCGATCCGACCCGGCTCGCCATCAATGGCGTCGGCCAGATCCTGGCCCCGCTCGATGAGCGGAGACTCTGGCTCTGGGACGGCAGGGCGGCACGCGTGCTGCCGACGACGTCCGACGGCACAACCGGGCCGAGCCGCGGTGCCCGACGGATCGCCGACGAGCCGCGGCAGTGGCTGCTCGGCGACGATGGGATCTCGCTTGTCGTGCTCGAGTCGGTCGCTACGGACTCGGCCGAGCCGAGCGCTGGAGCCGAGTCTCTCATCATCGTTCGCGAGATGTCGCTCGATCAGCAGCCACGCGACACGATCGCGACCTGGAGGTTGCAGCACTGCGAGTGCGAGATCCCGCTCGTCACCCTGACAGAACCCTGCCCAGGTCCACGACTCTACGCGCCCGGAGGGGTCGTGCGAGGATCGCTCGCCATCGTGTGGTGGGAACGGGACACGACGCTGTGGCGCGAGAAGGGGACGGCCGCGCTCGGCCGGTGCAATCTTTCACGACTCGTTCGGCAGCCCTCGGGCTGGCGCGAACTCACCGACTGGAGCAACGGGGAACTCCCGCTCGACCTCGCAGCCAATGGGGCATCTCTCCTCCTTGATCCCGATGATGGTTGCTGCGGCTGGTCGAACGGCAGCACCGATCGGGTCCTGTACTCATCGCCCGAGACCAGCGTGGTGGTCTTCGACGAGTGGCGACGCTTTAGGAACTCGGGCTACGACGTGAGCTTCCGGGCGGCTTCGGCCCGCCTCTCGCCGGATTCCCGTCGCGTCGCGACGACCATCGTGGGCACCTCCGCGGCCGCCGAGGAGATCCAACTCTCGGCGGACGGACACGCGGATTCACTCGAGCTCGGCGGAATTCGGCGCGCGCTGGCGTCGTTGCCACTGGTGATCGTGACGGCCCACTCGGGGCCCGGGGGGGAAACGCTCGAGCTGCCACACACCGAGGTGGTCGGCTGGGTGAGCGAGCGCGAGCTCATCGTCCTTCAAGGCCGCGAGCTGGTCGCGGTCGATGTTGTCACCCGGCGCATGCGATCGACTGGTATCCGGGTGAGGAGCGCGGCTGATGCGATCGTGGCGAGGAGGTAGGTGCGTGGGTTGGCTCGGCGGACGCTGGGCCGTGGGAGTCGTTGCCGCGATCGCAGTCGGAAGCCTGTTCGCGGCTCCCGCGAGAGCGGACGCGGTGGCACGTCGGGTGAGGCCTTCACCCTGGTTGGTCAGCTACTTCGCCGAAGCCCGCGACAAGTCGAACGGTATGGGGGTGGAATGGCACCTGCTCGATCCGGCGACTCGGGTGGATTCGGTCTTGGTCGCTTTGGCCAGTTGGCCAGCAGCGGTGCGGATCAGCCCCTCCCATACCGAGGCTGCCTTCGCGCTGGGAGGCGCTCTGCAGCACTTGCGCTGGGAATGGGGCGCCCAGCCCTGGCCGGAAGTGGTGCTTCCCACTTCTCCTCGGTGCATCGACGTCTGGTTCGACCGACGAGCCCGCTGCTGGTGGCTGGTGAGCGGTGATGTCATCTATCTCGAAAGAAACGCATTTCCCGGCCAGCTCTGCAGGTACGACTTCTGGCGCGGCACGGCGGATGGGAAAGACTGGAGCATCGCTCGACGCGAGACGACAAGCTGCGTGACCTTCAGCTGGAGGGTGTGGGCTTCAACTCGGAACATCGACCCCGACGCTGATACCGGGGTTGGGCTGTGGGCAAGGCAGACCGCGATGACGCCCGATCAGTGGGGCCTGCCCCCTCAGCCCATCCCGCCGCCGCGCGGCCAGAGCGCGTCGGGGCCGCCGTGGTATTTCGTCGGATCCCGCACATCGAATGGTCTCGGGCTGGCCTACCGAATGGAGCCATCGCACGGAGAAACGTCGAAGGACCCTGCAGGGCAGGGATGGTTCGTCACCGCGCCGTTCGTCCTCATGGACCGGGTTCACGGGAGCGAACGCGTTCTCGACGTGCCCAATTTCGGACCCCTCGGCCAGTTCTGTCGACTCGGCATGGAGGAGCGCGACGGCTTCGTCCTGGTCAGTGGCGACCGCGCATACCTCTTCGACCTACGCACGGGTGAACAGTTGCTCCCGGGGTCGGCGAAGTCTCCAATCGTCTGGGTTCCCCGCCCCGCACCGATGCGCGTAGACACCGCGGGGCTCACCCGATTGCGTGCGCGCTTTGAGACCAAAGAGGGCGGCCCACACGGGGTCCGGTGACGACTCGCCGCGTGCCACGAGGTGGTTTGAGCGTTGCTTTCCGTGGCGCTGACCGGGAGCTCTGAGCGTCCCAGGTAGGCCAGTGAATTCCGGCGCGCGGTGGCCGCGGGCCCGTTGCGTGCGCCATAGGCCGGCGCTTACTCTCCGACCGCTCCAGCGGTTCTTGGTTCGCGGTGGCACAGGACCGATCAGCGTGCCCAGGCATCCCGCGAAGCTGACTCGCCGGAGGGACCGCGAAGGCGACTGGTTCCACGGGATGATCCACAGCCGATGGCGCCGGATCCGTCTCGGGGCCGACTGCGTCGTGACCCGTTAGCTCAGTCGGTAGAGCACCTGCCTTTTAAGCAGGGTGTCGCTGGTTCGATCCCAGCACGGGTCACCATCCTCTGCTCCCCGGCAGCCCCGGGTCCGTGCCTTCCGACCCGGAAGTCTGTCCGGAATCGCACAGTGCGGTTTGCACGATGCCCATCCCTCCCGGGCGGATGACCACCCCAATCCGCTGGACTTCCCGCTAACATTTCCGCAACCTTCCCCCAGCCACCGCATCAGATGACGGTGGATGGGCGCCGGCATGTCGCCGGCCTGTGTGGGCCCGGGGGGCGGGCCGAATCCGGCCGATCCTGAGGTACGCCATTGGATCAGAAGAAGCTCAGCTGCGAAGAAGTCCTCGAACAACTCAGCGACTATCTCGACGAGGACGCCCGGGCCGAGTTGTGCGAGGCGATCGAACAGCATCTGTCGCGCTGCCACGATTGCCAGGTGGAAGTCGACACCATCAAGAAGACCATCCTCCTCTACCAGGCCGACCGTGTGGTGGAGATGCCGGTGGCGCTGAGCCACCGTCTCGAGTCGGCGCTGGCCAAGGCGTATCGCCAGCCACCCGGCCCCGCCGATTGACAGCGATTCCGCGCTGCTCCTAGACTCCCCCCGCCGCGAAACCCAGGCCCGCGGACCACGCTCCGCGGGCCTTTCGTCGCCCTCCGGGAAGCCCCCTCCACATGAAGCGCGTCGGCATCCTCGGACTTCCCCAGTCGGGTAAGTCCACGCTGTTCGAGATCCTGTTGCAGGGTTCCGGCGCCGCGCCCGCCACCCAGGGGCGCGAGGCGGTGGGTGTGGTTCGCGTGCCCGACGAACGCGTCGACCGCCTGTCCGAGCTCTACCACCCGAAGAAGACCACCCACACCCAGATCCAGTTCGTGGACACCGTCGCCGCCGGCCACACCAGCGCGCGTGTCGCCGCCAAGGGCCCCGACCTGTTCGCCGGGGTGCGCAACTGCGACGCGCTGGTGGCGGTGGTGCGCGACTTCCAGAACCCGGCGGTGCCCGCGGCCAAGGGTGTGGATCCGGCGCGGGACCAGCGCGATCTCGACGTCGAGCTGATCTTCAACGATCTGGCGATCTGCGAGACCCGGATCGAGCGCATCGAAAAGGAGCTGCGGGTCGGGAAGAAGCAGGCCGAGCCCGAGCACCAGGCACTCCTCAAGTGCAAGAGCTGTCTCGAGGCCGAGCGCCCGCTCCGGGCCGGGACCCTGACCACCGAGGACCTCCGGCTGCTGCGCGGCTTCCAATTGCTGACGCTCAAGCCCCTGCTGGTGGTGTACAACCAGGACGATGTCTCGGACCGGCGACCACTCGATGCCGGGGCCGGAACACGCACGGTGACCCTCAAGGCCCACCTCGAACGCGAGATCGTGACGTTGCCGGCCGGCGAACGGGCGGCGTTTCGCGACGAGCTCGGGGCCGGCGAGGACGGTCTGTCGCTGGTCATCCGCGCCTGTTACGACCTGCTCGGGCTCATCTCGTTCTTCACCGTCGGACCCGACGAGGTGCGCGCGTGGGCGGTGCATCGTGGCGACACCGCGGTGGACGCGGCGGCCGAGATCCACACCGATCTGGCCAAGGGGTTCATCCGCGCCGAGGTGATCCCGTACGATCAGCTGCTGGCGGTGGGCGGGCAGGCGCCGGCGCGTGAGAAGGGTCTGCTGCGGCTCGAAGGACGCGAGTACCGGGTGGTGGACGGCGATTGCATCGAGATCCGCTTCAACAAGTGAGGGGCGGCATGGGGCTCGGACGTGGCATCACGGTGCTGACGGCGGCGCTCGCACTGACGCTGGCGGCGGGTCCGGCGTGCGCCGACTCGTGGGTGACCGCGTTTCGCGGGCACCTGTCGTTCGGGTACGCCAAGCTGTTCGTCACCGATGCCCCCGGTGGCTCGCTGTCGTTCTCGGCCGGGGTGGATCACCCGATGGGGAGCACCGTGCGTGGTGGCATCGACATCGACTACAACCTCCTCGGCACCCGCACGGTCCCGCGTGGCAGTCTGGTGGCCGACGTCGACTACAGCAGCATCGAGGTGCTCGCCATGGTGCACTGGCAGCCCTCCTGGGGGATCCCGATCGGTCGTCTCTCGGCCGGAACCGGGGTGATGGGGGCGCGGGCCGCCGTGTCGTCCTCCGGGGCCGCCGAGTTCCAGGACCTGCCGGTCGACGAGGTGGTGCCGGTCTTCGCCGCCGAGGCCACCCTGATCAACCGCTCGGCCTCTCCGGTCCGGGTGGGTCTCGAGACCGGGGTGCACGTCGGCCTGGTGAGCGACAACAGCTGGACGGTTTGGGACGTCCGACTCGCCATTCATTATTGATCGACGGACGGGCAGACGTCGCACCGACCTGCGCTGGTGGCGTCGGGTGGGAGACGCCGCCTCGGGCCCCGGCGGCCGGCCCTTTTGACACCCTCCGGGTGGCTCCGTATCCTTCATCGATTCGCTCCTTCGGGGCGGGGTGCAAGTCCCCACCGGCGGTAAAGCCCGCGAGCGGCGGCCTCCCATATCCGGGGTCATACCCGGGTCCGGCATCGAATTCATGGGACGCACCGCAGATCCGGTGAAACTCCGGAGCCGACCGTGAGAGTCGGGATGGAAGAAGGGGCAGGGCTTGGCCATGCCCGCCGGCCCTGGCGCTTCCTTGCCCCGTGGTGCTCGCGCCACGGGGTCTTCGTTTTCGGAGAGCACATGCCGGCACGTCGTCCACAGGCCATCGACGCCATGCGTCGCGCGCTCGCGCTCGCCGAGCGTGGACGCGGGCACGTGAGTCCCAACCCGCTGGTCGGGGCGGTCGTGGTGCGTGCCGGCCGCGTGGTCGGTGAGGGCTGGCACGCGCGGCTCGGTGGTCCACACGCCGAGGTGATGGCGCTGGCACGGGCCGGGGAGCGTGCGCGGGGCGCCACCATGTTCGTGACTCTCGAGCCGTGCGCGCACCACGGCCGCACGCCGCCGTGTGTCGACGCCATCGTCGCCGCGGGGATCCGTCGCTGCGTGGTGGCGGTGCGCGATCCGCACGACATCGTGAACGGGCTCGGTCTGCGCCGTCTGCGCGCCGCGGGGGTGAAGGTCGAGCTGGGGCTGCTGGCGGCCGAGGCACGTGAGCTGCTCGGCGGCTACTGGCTCACCCACACCGCCGGGAGACCACGGGTGACCCTCAAGCTCGCAGCCTCGCTCGACGGCCGTGTGGCGCCGGCGGGTGGCTTCGCCACACGCGGGGTCGGACGCTGGCTCACCGGTGCCTCGGCGCGGCGTGACGCGCACCGCCTCCGCGCCGTCTCCGACGCGGTGGTGATCGGCGCCGGCACGGCGCGCGACGACGACCCGCGGCTCACCTCGCGCGGGGTGAGTGCGCAGCGTCAGCCGCTGCGTGTGGTGTGCGACACCACGCTCGAGCTGCCGCTCACGTTGCGGCTCCTGCGCGCGCCGCTCGCCACCGGCACGGTGGTGGCCTGTGGTTCACGCGCCAGTACCCGTCGCGCCGCAGCGCTCGCCGCGCGTGGGATCACGGTGTGGCGGCTGCCGGTCTCCGCCGGTGGTGTCTCGGTGGCGGCGCTGGCGAGGCGGCTCGCCCGCGAGGGCCGGCACGAGGTGCTGGTGGAGGGTGGTGCACGACTGGCGGGCGCGTTCATCGCCGCCGGTCTCGTGGATCGCGTCGCGTTGTTCACCGCGCCGGTGCTGGCCGGGGTTCACGGGCTGGGTTGGGGCGCCGGTGACCGGATCGTTCGACGTGGGCGTCTGCTGCGGCACGCGCGGGTGGGCGGAGACGCCCTGACGCTCGTGGCCCTGGGGTGACCGTCATGTTCACCGGGATCGTCGAGGAGATGGGTCGGGTCGAGGGGGTCGAGGAGCGCCCGGGTGGGCGGCGTTTCTGGATCGCCGCCCGACACGTGCTGGAGGGCGCCGTGATCGGGGACAGCGTGGCGATCAACGGCTGTTGTCTGACCGCGGTGGGTATCGAGCCCGGCCGCTTCGCGGTCGAGGCGGTTCCCGAGACGCTGTCGCGCACCACGCTCGCCGACTGGCGTCCGGGTGATTCGGTCAACCTGGAGGGAGCGCTCCGACTTGGAGAGCGTCTCGGCGGACACCTCGTGCAGGGGCACGTGGACGGGGTCGGCGAGGTGCTCGAGGTCAAGCCCGAGGGCGACGGCCGACGGGTGACGCTGGCGCTGCCCTCGACACTCGCCCGCTACGTGGCCGAGAAGGGCTCGCTGGCGGTGGACGGCATCAGCCTCACGGTGGCACGCGCGCTCGCGGATCGATGCGAGGTCGCCCTGATCCCGCACACGCTCGCCGTGACGGTGGCCGGGTCCTGGCGCGCGGGCACGCGGGTGCATCTCGAAGTCGATCTGCTAGCGCGCTACCTGGCCCGGCTGCTCGAGGAGTCGGGTGTCGGCGGGAGGGGCGCTTGAGCGCGCGTCCCGGCACTCGAAGCGAGCGCGAACGGGCGCGTCCGGCGACCGCGTCACGCGCGCGTCGTGCCACGACCGGTCGTGGCAACGGTCACACGCATCGCGCCACCAGACGCGCGGAGGCGTCGGTGTTCGTGACCGTGCCCGAGGCCATTCGCCGGATCAAGAGCGGGCGCATGCTGATCGTGGTCGACGACGCCGACCGCGAGAACGAGGGCGACATCGTGTTCGCGGCCGAGAAGGCCACCCCGGAGCTGGTCAACTTCGCGGTCACCCATGGACGCGGGATCCTGTGCGCACCCATGACCCCGGAGGAGGCCGACCGGCTCGGGCTGACCCTGATGGTGGAGCGCAACACCGCCCGCTTCGGCACCCCGTTCACCGAGTCGGTGGACGTGCGACGCGGCACCAGCACCGGGACCTCGGTGTTCGATCGCACGCGCACCCTGCGCGCGCTCGCCGACCCGCGCACCCGGGCGCGCGACCTGGACCGTCCCGGTCACGTCTTCCCGTTGCGCGCGGTCCGCGGCGGAGTCCTGCGTCGCGCCGGTCACTCCGAGGCGGTGCCGGATCTGTGCCGGCTCGCGGGGCTCCGCCCGGTGGGCGCGTTGTGCGAGGTGCTCTCCGAGGACGGACGCATGATGCGGCTCCCGGACCTGGAGCGCTTCGCGCGCGCCCACGGTCTCGGCATTCTCACCATCCGCGACCTGATCGCGCACCGCCGCCGTCACGAGCAGCTGGTGCGTCGGCTGCTCACCGTGCCGCTGCCCACGCCCGAGGGTCCGTTCCAGCTCCACCTCTACGAGGACGTGCTGGAGGGCGGCCATCACCTGGCGCTGGTGCGCGGCCGGCCCGACGCGCGGCGGACGACACTGGTGCGCGTGCACTCGCAGTGTCTGACCGGCGACGTGTTCGGTTCGCGGCGCTGCGACTGCGGCCCGCAGCTCCATGCCGCGCTCCGCGCCATCGCGCGACGCGGTCGCGGGGTGCTGCTCTATCTGCGTCAGGAGGGCCGCGGGATCGGGCTCGCGAACAAGCTCCGTGCCTACGCCCTGCAGGATCGCGGGCTCGACACCGTGGAGGCCAACCTGCGGCTCGGCTTCGCGGCCGATCTGCGCGACTACGGGATCGGCGCGCAGATCCTCGCCGACCTCGGCGTGCGCCGGCTCGAGCTGCTCACCAACAACCCGCGCAAGGTGATCGGTCTCGAGGCGTTCGGTCTCGAGATCGTGCGTCGTCTCCCGTTGCAGGTGCGCGCCAATCGGCACAACCGGCGGTATCTGGCCACCAAGCGCGACAAGCTCGGACACCTGCTCGACCTCGAGATCGGGGAGACGTGAGCGTGCGCGAGACCCGACCGGGACACGACGCGCGCGGCCGCCGTTTCGCGCTGGTCGCGTCGCGTTTCAACGAGACCTATGTGCGCCGTCTGGTGGACGCCGCCCTGGAGACCCTGCGCGGGCGCGGGGTCGCCGACGACGCGCTCGAGCTGACCTGGGTGCCGGGCGCGTACGAACTGCCGCTGGCCGCGCGCTGGGCGGCCGCGAGCGGCCGGTTCGACGCGGTGCTCGCGTTCGGCGTCGTGATCCGTGGCGAGACCGAGCACTTCCGACTGGTCTCGGACGCGGCGTCGCAGGGGCTGATGCGGGTCATGCTCGACACCGGTGTGCCGGTGTTGAACGGCGTGCTCGCCGCCTACGACGCCGATCAGGCCGCTTCGCGAACCGGTGGAGCGCACGGCAACCGCGGATCGGAGGTGGCGCTCGCGGCGTTGCAGATGGCCGCCCTGCGCGCCGACCGGGATGCGGCTCGATCGGAGGACACGCGGTGAGCGCCACCACCGGCGGCGCGCGTCGCCGCGCGCGCGAGCTGGTCTTTCGCATCGCGTTCGCGGCCGATCTGGCCGGGGACCCCGCCACCGAGACCTGGGACGGCGAGCGCGCCGGTCACGAGCTGTCGACCGACCAGCGGGAGCTGGTCGAGGATGTGGTCGCGACGTTGACCCGCGAATCGGCGCGGGTCGACCAGACCCTGGCCGCCGCCGCCGAGCACTGGCCGCTCGAGCGGCTGGCGGCGACCGACCGGGCGGTGCTGCGCACCGCGGTGGCCGAGCTGCTGGCGCGCCCCGGCACCCCGGCGCGCGTGGTGCTGGACGAGGCGATCGAGATCGCCAAGCGTTACGGCTCCGATGAATCGGGACGCTTCATCAACGGGGTCCTGGACCGGGTGGCGCGCACGCTTCGCCCGGGGGAGTTCCAGTGACCGGTCCCCGAGCGTCCACACATCCACGGGAGGGCCGCTGATGCTGCACGGCATCGTGTCCGACATCCACGGCAACCTCGAAGCGCTCGAGGCCGTGCTCGCCGATCTCGACCGGCACCACCCGGACAGCATCGTGTGTCTCGGCGATTTCGTGGGGTACGGCGCGTCACCCAACGAGTGCATCGATCGGCTGCGGCCGATGATCGAGCACGCGGTCGCCGGCAACCACGACCTCGCCGCGTGTGGCCGGCTCAAGCTCACCTACTTCAACCACCACGCGGCACTCGCCGCCACCTGGACCGAGAGCACCCTGCGTCCGGACAACCGCGAATACCTCCGCCAGCTGCCGTTCTCGGTGCGCTGGCGCGACACGCTGCTCGTGCACGCCTCGCCGGCCGAACCCGAGAATTGGCACTACGTGCTGTCCCCGGCCGAGGCCGACGAGGAGATGGCGGCGTTCGAGGAGGTGGTGTGCTTCATCGGGCACTCGCACTATCCCGGCACGTTCGATCGCCAGGACCGGCACGTCCGGTACACGCGCGCCGCGGACATCCGCATCGAGCCCGGTCATCGTTATCTCGTGAACGTCGCCAGCGTGGGCCAGCCGCGTGACGGCGACCCGCGTGCCGGATATCTCCTCTATGACGATCGGGAGCGCATCCTGCGTCACGTGCGTCTCGAGTACGACATCGCCGGGGCCATGAAGCGGATCGGCGACGCCGGTCTTCCGCGCTTCCTCGCTGAACGCCTGCAGTGGGGCGAGTGAGCATGGCGCGGCGCTCCACGCTCGGGCACTGGGAGTCGTACTGGCGCGGGCACGCCGACATCGAGGACACCTATTCGACCGGGGACCGGCTGGTGCGCGAGGTGCTCGCCGACGGTGACGTCCACGGCCGGCGGGTGCTCGAGGTGGGGGCGGGTTCGGGGCGCGACACGCTCGGTCTGGTGCGGGCCGGCGCCCGTGGCGTCGTGCTCGACTACTCGCCGGCCTCGCTCGCCATCGTCCAGAGGCTGGCCCGCGAGCAGGGCGTGCCGCTCGATCTGGTGCGCGCCGACGCGCTGGCCATGCCGTTTCGCGACGGCGTCTTCGACGTGGTGTTCCACCAGGGGCTGCTCGAGCACTTCCGCGACCCGATGCCGCTCCTCGTGGAGAACACCCGGGTCACCGCGCACGGCGGACGGGTGGTGGTGGACGTGCCGCAGACCTTTCATCTCTATACCGCGCTCAAGCAGACACTCATCGCGGTGGACCGCTGGTTCGCCGGCTGGGAGACCCAGTTCTCCCCCGGGGCACTGGAGCGTCTGTGCGCGCGCGCCGGTCTCCGCGTCCGGCGCACCTACGGCGACTGGATGGTCCCGGGTCTCGGCTACCGGGTGCTGCGCGAGGTGTTGAAGCGCGGCGCCGGTGTCCGGCTGCCACTCGATCCGCAGGTGCCCCTGCTGAGTGCGATCGGCCGGCGCTTCCGCGACACGATCCGCGACCGGCGCTGGGCCCTGTACACCTGTCACGTGATCGGCACGGTGGCCGAGCGACCGTGACCGCTCCACGACGCATCCTGGCGATCAACTTCCGCGACCCGGCCCACCCCGAGGCGGGTGGCGCGGAGCTGCACTTGGAACAGGTCCTGC
>JBIOKD010000068.1:0-12378 GCA_044451485.1 Candidatus Eiseniibacteriota bacterium
CCGCGGTGGCCGAGTCGTCGTCGAAGCGCAGGTGGGCGACGTTGCCCGGCAGCGTCACCGTGGGGGTGAGTGGATAGCACAGGCCGACGATCCCCACCCGAACGCCGCGACGGGTCACCGTGGTGTCGGAGCGCACCCACCACGGGCGCTTGCCGTTCGAACGCTGAATCATGTTGGCGCCGAGGGCCGCGCCGTGGAACTCGAGCACCCGCCGCTCGAGCGTGTCGGCGCTCCAGTCGAACTCGTGATTCCCGATCGCGGCCGCCACCTCACCGAGCGCATTCATCTGCTCGACCACCGGCCGGCCGAAGGCGAGGTTCGAGATCATCGTGCCCTGGAACCAGTCGCCGCCGTCCACCAGCACGGTGCCTTCGGGGTTCTCGCCGGCGAGTCGTCGGAGCTGCGCCGCGAGCGCCACCGACGAGCCGATCCGGCGCCCGGTGCGGCGCTCCCTCGCGCTGTCGAGGATGGCGCCGTGGAAGTCGGTGATCTCGAGCACACGCACGGTGGGGAAGCGCGCGTTCGAGACCAGACCGTACACCTGACCACGGGTGAGTGTGTCTCGGTAGGCGAACACCCCCGGCGAGCCGCCGATCAGGTCGACTCCGGCCACCAGACCACGCCGGAACGAGGGGTCGCTGGGCGATCGGTCGAACGCGTAACCCGAGGCCTGCGCCGCGCGCTCGCACCAGTCGATGGCGGTCCTGAGCGAGGGCACGAGGAAGGTGTTGAAGTACTCCCCGCCCTGCTCCGGGCCCAGCACCCTGTGCTTGAGCAGCCCGTCGAGCCACGGCTCGAGCGAATCGGGCACGTCCGCGAACGCGCCCGACAACCGCTTCTCGCGCCACCCGAACGCGCGGGAGAGCGCGTACGCGAGATCGCCGCGACGCGCCGGCTCGTGCGGGAACATGCGCATGACCTCGGCGCGGGGGATCGCGCCCTCGCGCACCAGCCGGTCGATGAGCGCGCGCTCCGCCGTGCCGGCGTAGTCGGGAAGGATGGTCCAGTTCCGCTCGAACGACGCGTCGATGACCGGGTGGCGGTGGAGATACGCCAGCAGTGCGTCACGCACCGTGCCGTCGGCCGAGCCCACCACCCGGGCGTGCGCCAGCGCGTCGTAGCCACCGGCGCCGCTCAACCGGTAGCGGTTGACCGCGACCGTGAACGTGTCGTTCATCGCGATCTCGTGACCGCCGACCGCGAGATGGTGCACGCGCTCGCCCGCCGGGCGGGTGAGGTCGAGCTCGTAGCTCGCGCCCTCCAGCGCGTCGATCTGATAGCCCGGGAACTCCGGATCCAGGAGCGGGTGCCCGTCCTCGAACGTGTAGGTCATGAACCCGCGCGCGCTCTGCTCGAGCGTGGCCTGGAGATCGGTGCCGGAGAGCTTCACGATCGCCAGCGCGTTCTCGTACGGATACAGACGATAGAGATCGCCGAACGTCACCTCGCCCGGTCCGAAGTGGACCGACGGATCGGGCAGAGCGGTGAGCGACAACTGCGCGCCCGTGGCCTCGAGCTGTGCGAGCTGGATGAGCTGCCAGGCCGAGCCGTCCTCCGCGTGCCCACCACGGGCGTCGACCACGCCGTTCACCCGGCCCACCGGCCGCGCCAGCGTGCTCTCGGCATCGATCACGTAGGGCGCGGCCAGCACCGAGATCTCCGGGTCGCTCGCCACGTTGTCGTCGACCGCGATCCAGCGCGAGTGGTGCGCGGTGACGTGCCACGGCGCGCCGGGTCCGTCGCGGCTGACGGTGAGGTCGATGCGTCCCAGTCCCTCGCCGCCCTTGCCCGCCTGCGCGACCAGCGTGCCGCCCACCACGACCTCCGGGATCACCACGTGGGTGTGACCGAGGATCAGGGCGTCGATTCCGGGGACCTCGCGGGCGAGACGATCCCCCCAGTTCTCGTCCGGGGTGTCACCCCGTCGCGCCGAACCGGTCACCGGATCCTTCTCGAAGCCGGTGTGGGCGAGCACCACGACCAGGTCGCAATGCTCCGAGTCGCGCAGCCGGGTGACCTCGGCGCGCGCGGCGTCCACCGGGGAGCCGAACACCAGACCACGGATGAGCGACGGATCGAGCCAGCGCGCGGTGGCGGGTGTGGTGACACCCACGATCCCCACCCGGAGGCCACCCACGGTTCGCACCACCGAAGGCGGGAAGGCGGGCTGGTCGTCGGCGAAGCGGACGTTGGCGGCCAGCCATGGGAATCCGGCGGCGCGACGGGAGCGCGCGATGACGTCCGGACCGAAATCGAATTCGTGGTTGCCCACCGCCATCGCGTCGTAGCCGAGCCGGGTCATGGCGGTCATCATCGGGTCGGGCAACGGCCAGTCGGCCAGCGCGTAGAGGGTGGCGAGCGGGCCGCCCTGGATGCAGTCCCCGGCGTCCACCAGAAGCGTCGGCGTCCCCTCGCCCCGGACCGCACGGATCAGCGTCGCCAGCTTCTCGAGCCCGCGTGCCGCGGGGCGGTCGCTCGAGAGATCGCGGGCCACCAGGGCGCCGTGCAGATCGGTGGTGTGGAGCAGCACCAGATGCGCTTCCTCGGCGCGGACGGGCGACGCGGCGGCGAGGAGCAGGGCGAGCAGCGAGCACAGACGCTTCATTGGAGCGGATGACGCTACCCCGGGGCGTGGCCGGGGTCAAAAGGAAACGCTATAGTGCGGCCCGCGGAGGAGCGATCACATGTCCGAGCGTGTGTGTCCCGATTGCGGTCACCGGAACGAACCTGATGCGCACGAGTGTGCGCGGTGTGGCTTCCCCTTGTTCGGCGCCCCGGGTGTCCCCGACGCCGCGCCGCCGCCGTCCGGCGGCCCCGCGGAGCCCGGCACCGAGAGACCGATCGTGGTCCCGCGCCCGCGGCCACGCCGGCCACGATCCGCACGCGCCGACAACACGGTGCTCTCGCTGTGGCTCGTGTTCGGCACCATCGCGGCGGTGGTGGTGGTGTGGGTGGCGCTCAAGTCCAACCTCGAGCGGCCGAAGCCGCCGGTCGAGGGCGCCACCGCGCAACAGCAGGCCAACGCCGACTCCCTCCTCGCCATCGTCCAGCGCGACTCGACCAACGTCGATGCCCGCAACCAGCTGGCCGACGTCCTCTACGACACCGGGAACTGGCCGGACGCGATCGTGCAGTACCGGGCGACGGTGCGGATGGACTCGACGCGGGTGCCGGCGATCGTGGACATGGGGGTGTGCTATTTCAATCTGAGCGACGGGGTGGAGGCGGAGCGGCTGTTCCAGCTCGCCCTCACCCGGGATCCGCACCAGGTGGTGGCGTTGTTCAACCTCGGAATCCTCCACGAATCGAAGAAGGAGTGGAAGGAGGCCCTGCGTTACTACCACGAGACGATGCAGAACAACCCGCCGGCCAGCATGCAACAGCCGCTGCAGGAGCACATGCTGCAGGTCATGAAGCAGGCCGGTGAGCAGGCGCCGCCGCTGCCGCAGACGAGGTGACGGGACCGACGCGTGACGCGGCGGCCCGGGCGTCTTCAATGGGGGTTCGATCATGTCCGCCAGCGTCACGTCGTTGTTCCTGTGCCGGTCCCGAGGGGTCCCGAGCGATCCCATCGTCACCGTCACCGCGGTCGTGGATCGTGGTCTCGACGGTGACCGCCACGCGCGTCCCGGCAACCGCCGCTCGGTGCTGCTCATGGAGCAGGAGACCGTGGACCAGCTCGGCATCCGCCCCGGGGACGTGCGCGAGCAGGTCACGGTGCGCGGTCTCGGTCTGATGACGCTGGCGCCCGGCAGCCGGCTCCGGGTGGGCGGGGTGGTGTTGCTCGTCGGGCAGCCGTGCGCCCCGTGCGAGCAGATGGAGGCGCTGCGACCCGGTCTGCGCACCGAGCTCGAGGGCCGGCGGGGCCGGTTCACGACCGTGCTCCAGGGTGGCACGTTCGCGGTCGGCGACACGATCGCCGTCGAGCCGCCCGTCTGACCCGTCCACCCCGTGCGCCGCGCCGTCCTCGCCACGCTGCTGTTCGCGGTCCTGGCCATCGCGGCCACCGGCGCGCTCGCGCTGGTCGCGTATCACAGCGTGGAGCTCGGTCTCGAGCAGGAGTTCGTGCAGCGGCTTCGGGGCGTCGCGATCACCGCGGCCACGCAGGTGAGCGCCGCGGACATCGCCGACGCGCGCCGGGCCGGCGAGGCCGGTGGCGGTTATCTCGCCCTGCAGGTCGGGGTGCAGCAGCTCTGCGCCACGCCGGGCAACGCCAACGCCTCGGTGCTCGATTCCACCGGAATCGTGCTGTACGAGTGCCGTGACGCCGAGCGGCAGGGCCTGCCGAGCGTGCTCGATTCGCTGGCGCGACCGACCCTGCGTGAGGCGCTGACCGGACGCGGGCTGGTCTCCGATCCCTACTCCTTCGACGGGCGGGTCCTGCGGGCGGGGATCGCTCCGGTGTTCAGCGCCGGTGCGCGTGGACACGTGGCGGGGGTGGTGGCGGTCGAGGCCGAGCCGGGTTACCTGGCACCCCTTGCCGCGCTGCGCCGTCGTCTGGCGCTCATCACGATGGTGATCGGGGCCGCGCTGGCGGTGCTCGCCTGGGTGGTGGTGCGTACCGCCTGGTCCACGGCCGCGCTCGAGCGACGGCTCTCGCACGCCGAGAACCTCGCCGCCATGGGCCGGCTCACCGCGACGCTGGCGCACGAGATCAAGAATCCGCTCGCCATCATCCGTGGCTCGGCCCGTCGTCTCGGCCGGCTCGAGCCGGATGCGCAGCAGCGTGCCGACGAGGTGGTGGGCGAGGTGGATCGTCTCACCGCCACCGTGAACCGCTACCTCCAGTTCGCCCGTGGCGGTGAGAGTGGCCCCGGCTCCGGTGACGCGCGGGTGGCGCTGGAGGCCACCCTCGCGCTGCTCGAGGGCGAGGCCGCCGCGCGCGGGGTGAAGCTGGCGCGCGACGGCGCGTGGCCCGAGACCGCGCCGGTGCGACTCGATCCCGACCGGCTCAAGCAGGTCTATCTCAATCTGCTCCTCAACGCGTTCGAAGCGCTGTCCCATGGCGGCACGGTGACCGTGTCGATCGGCGAGAATCGGGGGCGCTTCGAGATCCAAGTGCGGGATTCCGGTCCGGGCATCGCGCCTGATACGCTGCGTCGGATGGGGGAGCCGTTCGTCACCAGCAAGGCGCAGGGCACCGGTCTCGGGTTGTTCCTCACCCGGCGTCTGGTCGAATCCGCGGGTGGCACGCTCGAGATCGGCAACGCCGCCGGTGGCGGCGCCCTGGCACGGGTGACGCTGCCGCGCGGGAGGGGCTGAGTGCGGATCCTGGTCGTGGACGACGAGGCGGTCAACGCGCGCAACGTGGCCGAGGAGCTGCGCGACGCGGGTCACGACACGGCGCACGTGGGCGGTGGCGCCGAGGCCATCGCGCGGCTCGGCCGCGAGCCGTTCGACGCGGTGATCACCGACCTGCGCATGAAGCCACCCGACGGTCTGACGGTGCTCGCCGAGGCACGCAAGCTGCGACCCGGGATCGTGGTGGTGCTGATGACCGCCTATGGCCACCTCGAGACCTGCCGCGAGGCGTTCAAGCTGGGCGCCTACGACTACGTGGCGAAGGAGGGCGACTTCACCACCGAGCTGGCGCTGCTGATCGCGCGCGCCGGTGAGGAGCGCGGGCTGCGCGAGGAGAACCGGCGTCTGACCGGCACGGTCGAGAGCCTCAAGCGTGGCCTCGCGTCGGTGACCGGCGATTCCCCGGCGATCCGTGACGCGCGCGCGCTGGCGGAGAAGGTCGCGGTCACCGATTTCACGGTGCTGCTCCGTGGCGAGAGCGGCACCGGCAAGGACCTCTTCGCGCGCGCCATCCACTACTCGAGTCCCCGCGCCGCCGGTCCGTGGATCAAGGTGAATTGCGGCGCGCTACCCGAGCCGCTGCTCGAGAGCGAGTTGTTCGGTCACGAGAAGGGCGCGTTCACCGGCGCGGTGCGGCAGAAGCCGGGTCGCTTCGAGGACGCCGATCACGGCACCCTGTTCCTCGACGAGATCGGAGAATTGCCGGTGTCGCTGCAGTCGAAACTGCTGCAGGTGATCGAGGAGAAGACCTTCACCCGTGTCGGTGGCAACCAGCCGGTGACGGTGGACGTGCGGATCATCGCCGCGACCAACCGAGATCTCGAGACCATGACCCGCGAGCGGGCCTTCCGCGACGACCTGTTCTACCGTCTCAACGTGTTTCCGATCGTCCTCCCGCCACTGCGCGACCGGCCCGGTGACGTGCTGCCGCTCGCGCGTCAGGTGCTGGCGCGTCATGGGGCGGCCGCGGACCGGTTGACCTCCGAGGCGGCGCGCTCGCTCGAGCGCTATCCGTTCCCGGGCAACGTGCGCGAGCTGGAGCACACGATGGAGCGCGCGCTCATCCTCGCCGGCCGCGATCCGATCGGGCTCGGTCACCTGCCGTTCGGACCCACGGGCGACGATGTGGCGCTCGGGGCGGTGCCGCGCATCCCGCCCGAGGGGCTGTCGCTCGAGGCGGTCGAGAAGGCGCTCATCCTGCAGGCGCTCGATCGCGCCGGTGGGAACAAGAGCCAGGCGGCGCGGCTGCTCGGTCTCACCCGCCGGACGCTGTACTCTCGGATGGAGAAGCACGGGCTGCGCACGCCGGGCGAGGGCGACGACGAGGTCGGCGAGGAGGCCGCGACGTGAACACCATCCGTGGACTGCTGCTCGACAATCTCGGTCTCAAGCTGGTGGCCCTGCTGCTGGCGGTGCTGGTGTACATGAACGTGTACACCGACCGGCCCGCGACCGGGGTGGTGACGTTCCGGATGCAGATCACCGGGCTCGGTGATTCGTTGTCGCTGTCGGGGCCGGTGCCGTCCACCGTGCAGGCCGAGCTGCGGGGCACCGGCAAGCAGCTCATCCTCCTGCGGCTCACCGAGCCGGCGCTCAAGATCTCGCTCGCCGACGTGCGGCCCGGGCGTTTCACCCGTGGGCTCACCGCCGCCGATCTGGCGCTGCCCTCGGGGCTCGACCTGGTGTCCGAGAACAGCCTGAGCCCGTCGCAGGTGGAGCTCACCGTCGACCATCGCACCACCCGCACCCTCCCGGTGGCGGCGCGTGTCGATGGACGCCCATCGGCCGGTGTCGTCTGGGACGGCAGGTGGCGGGCCGATCCGTCGAGGATCCGTGTGAGTGGACCGGCCCAGGTGCTGGCGGCCCTCGACAGCATGCCCCTGGTCACCACCAATCTCGGCGGTCGTCACGACACGCTGCGTGTGAAGCTGGCGCCGCAGCTGCCCGATTGGTGCGTCGCCGATCCGCCACTGGTCGAGCTCGTCGTGCCGCTCGGCGCCGCCCCGGTGCCCTAGGCCCCGCTTTCAAACGGAGCCTGGCCGATCGGCCGCGACGCATTCCGGAGGCGAGATTCCGAACCGGGCGTCGTCGAGCAGGAGCGGCGGCGTGCCGAGCCCACCGGCCGGCGGTCTCCGCGGGTGCCGGCCGCAAAGCCAGGCGCCCCGGCTGAGGGGCCGGGGCGCGCGGGCACTCGCATGCGGGGGCGGGATCGCTGGCGATGGCAGGCTCGGAGGTAGGGCGACCCCGTCGCCCCGCATGTCCAACAAAGGGCAATGGTCATGCCACCGGGGTTGGGGCGGGTCACCCACGGTTTCCCGTTGGTGCGCACCGATATCCGTCGCCCCGCCGACGCCGGGGTGCGGCGCCCCGGGTACCGCCGTCGCGTTAAGCCAACGGAGCCCGGCCGTTTCGCAGTGCGCATCGGGCCCGGGGTGGGCGTGCACTTTGCGCGCGCGCACGCTCGCCCGGGGGGCACCCCGGGGGTGGGTGCCGCGATCCTCGAGCACCGTCGGGTCCGACGCGTCGCGGCCGCCGGGGCTTGTGTCTTGACACGAATCGCGGCGCTGCTAGTCTTTTCCCGCCCGGTACGACGCGCCCGCGCCCCCGGGCCCGACGAGCGCCTCGACGGCACCCCACGCCCGCCGGTCACCCGAACGGAACATCGGGAATCACCCGCGCCACGGATGGTTGCATCGCCACCCTCGCTTCCGCGAGGGTGTCCATCAGCCCTCATCAAGGATCGGCTCCAGCACACCTGGACGCGTTCACACTCACCCGGCCTGCGGATCGTTCGCATCCGCGTCGACGGCCAAACCGCACCGGCCAGCGCCTTCGGCGCCGCGCCGCGCGTGACCGCCACCTTCCCTGAAGGCGAGACCCGTCATGGACTCCGAGACCCAGACCCCGACCCAGGCCTCCGAAGCGCCGTCCGCCCAGACCCTGGAGCTCACTGAGCTCAAGGGCAAGACCATGTCCGCGCTGCTGGCGCTGTGCCAGGAGTTGGGCGTGCAGGGCACCAGCGGGCTGCGCAAGCAGGAGCTGATCTTCAAGATCCTCGAGGCCCAGACCGAGAAGAGCGGACTGATCTTCGCGGAGGGGGTGCTCGAGATCCTGCCCGAGGGCTACGGGTTCCTGCGCGCGCCGACCTACAACTATCTGCCCGGACCGGACGACATCTACGTGTCGCCCTCGCAGATCAAGCGCTTCGATCTCCACACCGGTGACACCGTGTCGGGACAGGTGCGACCGCCCAAGGAGGGGGAGCGGTATTTCGCGTTGCTCCGCGTCGAAGCGGTGAACTTCGAGAGCCCCGAGACCGCGAAAGAGAAGATCCTGTTCGACAACCTGACCCCGCTCTACCCGGTCGAGAAGCTCAACCTCGAGACCAAGGACCGGTGTCTCGAGACCCGCATCATCGATCTGTTGTGTCCGTTCGGAAAGGGTCAGCGCGCCCTCATCACCTCGCCCCCCAAGGCCGGCAAGACCATCCTCCTGCAGAAGATCGCCAACGCGATCGCCGAGAACCACCCCGAGGTGGTGCTCATCGTGCTGCTCATCGACGAGCGGCCCGAGGAGGTCACCGACATGCAGCGCACCGTCAAGGGCGAGGTGGTGTCCTCCACCTTCGACGAGCCCGCGGAGCGCCACGTGCAGGTGGCCGACATGGTGATCGAGAAGGCCAAGCGGCTGGTCGAGCACCAGCGGGACGTGGTGATCCTGCTCGACTCGATCACCCGGCTGGCGCGCGCGCACAACGCGGTGGTGCCGCATTCAGGCAAGATCCTGTCGGGCGGTGTCGACGCCAACGCCCTGCAGCGGCCGAAGCGCTTCTTCGGCTCGGCGCGCAACATCGAGGGCGGCGGCTCGCTCACCATCATCGCCACCGCGCTGATCGAGACCGGCTCGCGTATGGACGAGGTGATCTTCGAGGAGTTCAAGGGTACCGGGAACAGCGAGCTGGTGCTCGACCGCAAGATCTCGGACCGGCGCATCTTCCCGGCCATCGACATCAACCGGTCGGGCACCCGTCGCGAGGAGCTGCTCATGACCGCGGAGACGCTGTCGCGGGTGTGGATCCTGCGCAAGTTCCTCAACGAGCTGAATCCGGTCGAGGCGATGGAGTTCATGATCACCAAGATGTCGGACACCAAGACCAACAAGAAATTCCTCGAGAGCATGAACCAGTAGCGCCGCGCCGGTGGACCGGACGCCGCTCCCCGGCGTGACGGATCACCGGTCTTCGGGGAGGGACGTGATGCGACCGGACGGCACGACGGCCGCCCAGGGTCCGCTCCGGATCCACCACCCGGCGGCGCCGGACCGCTCGGCGCTGATCTCCGCGTCGCTCGCGGCCGTGACCATGGCGCTGCTGCTCGCCCGCGGCATGATCCTCACTCCCGACGGTTGGGCCTACTGGGAGGGGGCGGTCTCGATGCTCGCCGGGAGGGGCTACACGTACTTCGGCGGACAGCCGATCCACGCCTTCCCGCCCGCGTTCAGCGCGCTGCTTGCCGTGGTCTCCGCAGGCATCGGGGTGTCGGGCGCGACGCTCGCGCTGGTCCTGGTCGGTCTCGCCGCCGCGGCGGCGTTCGCGTGGACCTCGGTGTACGCCCGGTTGTGCGGCGACGGACCGGGCAGCGGCGCGGGCAAGACCCTGATCGCGACCTACGTGGCGGTGTGTGTCGGCGGGTGGAACCAGGCCCTGCTCGCCGACACGCTGGGGATCGTGCTGCTCGGGGCGGTGGCCTGGTGGGTCGCGCGTGGCGCCGCCGCCCAAGCACCCGCGACCACCGATCTGATCGGGCTCGCGATCGCGCTCGTCGCCCTGGTGCTCACCCGCAACTCGGGTCTCGCCTTTCTCCCCGCCGTGGTGGTGGTGCTGTGGATCGGAGCCCGGCGCGCGTCGATCGCGCGCCGGCTGGCGATCCTCACCGCCGGTCTGCTGTTGCCGCTCGCGATGGCCTGGGTCATCGGCGCGGCGCTCGGACAGACCCGGGTCCGCGTCGTCGCTCCCGGACGCGCGCTCTACACCATGTCGGACTACGCACAGCAGCTCGCGAACGGCTTCGCCGACCTGGTGGCGCACCCGGTGCTGCGGGCCGGCAAGTGGCTGGTGACGACCGCGGCGGTGATGGCGTTCGTGTGGGCGATCGCGCCTCTGCGCGCCGCGGGCGACGCGCGTGCCCGCGCGGCGCTGGCGGTGGCCGCCGTGGGTCTTCTGGGCACGGCCGCGCTGTGGGCGCTGTTCAATCTCACGTGGGTGCACGACGAGCTGCGCGGCCGTTTTCTCTGGCACCTGCCCCTGATCTTGATCGGGACGGTGGCGGTGGCGTCGAGTCGGGCTCCGGCCACACGAGCGCGTCGCGTCGCGATCCTCGCGGCGTGGCTCCTCGTCGTCCTCGAGATCGCGAGGGTCGGAGTCACGGTGTCCGGAACCTGGACGGGGCGGCGGATGATGGACGCCGATCTCGCCACCACCATCCGCCCCGACTACGTCGACCGCCCCCCGCTGAGTCTCGGCCGCTCGACGCTGGTCTCGCCACCCACGTTCCCGGGGATCGATCGGCACTACGCCCATCCGGTCCGGCGATAGTCCGGGCCGGCGGGGCGGGGCGGTGGGAATGTGGCGAATCCGCCGGGCCGATCCCGCATCATTCATGCGTCGGTGTCTCGCCGGCCCGACAACCGTCCCGGTCGCCGATCCCGGCACCGGGGATGACCATCCGGGGGAGGTGGGACCGCGCGATGACCCTCCACGTTCGTCCGGCGGAGGCCGGTGACTTCGATCCCATCTGGCGGATGGAGTGCGCCGACGCGGAGCTCGAGCGCGCGCCGCGTCCGGCGCCGGCCGAGGTGCGGGAGTTCTGGTTCGGCGGGGGCATTCGGCCGTACGTCGCCGAGCGGGATGGCGCGGTGATCGGCGCGTACCGTCTGCGCGCGATCCGTCCCGGTCCGGGCTCGCACGTGGGCCATGCGTCCTTCCTGGTCGATCCGCCGCGGCGCGGGCGCGGCGTGGGCTCGGAGCTGGCCGCGCATGCGCTCGACGAGGCCCGTCGCGCCGGGTTCCGCGCCATGCAGTTCGGCTTCGTCCCCTGCACGCGGACCGGCTCCGTCGCGTTGTGGCGCCGCCTCGGATTCTCGATCGTGGGCACCCTGCCGGCCTGCTTCCAGGACGCCCGACACGGCATGGTGGACGCCTACGTGCTCCACCTCGCGTTCGGCGAGCCCTGAGCCCGGTTCGCACTCCGGCCGGGAGACCTGGCGACCCACGAGCCGGCGACATGACCCGCGGGGGTGACGGTGGCCCGAGTGGATGCCGGAGTCACGAAAAGCCTCTAGACTGCGTGCATGAGCGCACCCTCCGACCCCGGGCTGCGCGATGCGGCGGTGCTGGTCCCGGTATTCCGTGACCGGTCGGGCGAGTCCGTGCTGGTGCTCATCCGCCGCACCGAGGGCGGCATCCATGGCGGCCAGCTGGCGTTTCCCGGCGGACAGCGCGCGGCATCCGATGCCTCGTTGTACGACACCGCGCTGCGCGAGACGGAAGAGGAGATCGGGCTCGCCCCGCAGGCGGTAACACGCCTCGCCGAGCTGCCGGTCCTCCACACCCGCGTGAGCGGATTCCGCGTCCAGCCGTATCTCGCCAGCATCTCGCGACCCGCGCGGTGGCAGCCGCACCCGGCGGAGATCGCCGAGGTGCTCGAGTGGCCGATCGCGTCGTTCGCGCGGCCGGGCGCGCACGACTCGAGCATGGAGCGCTTCGACGGCTGGCCCGAGCCGATGCGGATTCCGTTCTATCACGTGGGCCCGTACCGGCTGTGGGGGGTGAGCTACCGGATCCTGCATCCGTTGTTGCCGCGTCTGCTGGCCGGAGAGTTCCACTTCTAGAAGCCGTCAGCCGCCGTCGCACTCGACGCGGCGCGGGATTCGTGGTCCACTGCCCCGGCGATCACCGACACCGGAGCCGCCGCGCTCCGGTGCCCGACTCGTCGAGAATTCCCGCGCCCGGATCCGGACGCGTGGCACACCGTCGCGGTCGCGCCCGGCGCGCCGCGGGACAGGAGGTCATCATGCGTC
>JBIOKD010000069.1:0-12372 GCA_044451485.1 Candidatus Eiseniibacteriota bacterium
GGAGCTCAAGCGGCTCGAGAACGTGGTGCTCGGCTTCCGCCGCTTCTCGCTGCTCGGTGAGATGCACCACGCCTGGTTCGATCTCAAGCAGATGCTGGTCGAGGTCGTGCTGCGGGCGCGCGAGGACCGCGCCGACCCCCGCATCGAGGTGCGGCTCGACGACCGCGGGGCGCCGACGCGTTTCTGGGGAGCGCCGTCCCTGCTCCGGCAGGCGCTCGGCAATCTCATCACCAACGCCGAGCAGGCGATGCCGGAAGGCGGCGCGGTGACAGTGCGGGCGCGACGCGACGACGACGGGATTGAGATCACGGTCATCGACCAGGGCATCGGCATCCCACCCGAGGTGCAGGCCCACGTGTTCGATCTCTACTTCACCACCAAGAGCGGTGGCTCCGGGATCGGGCTCGCGGTGGTGCAGCAGGTGGCGCGGCTCCACGGTGGCGCGGTCACGCTGCGCTCGGCGCCCGGCGAGGGCACCGAGATCACCATGCGACTGCCCGAGCGTTCGCCCCGTATGGTGAGCGCCGCATGAGCTCTTCACGGCGGCGGGGGGCGCTGTGGCCGTTGCCCTTGGCATTGGCGCTCGGGGGCTGCTCGGTGCTTCCGTTCCATCACAAGCCACCGACCGCGCCGGCCCCGCCACCGGTGGCGGCGCCCGACACGAGTGCCAAGGGCGCGTCCGCCGACACCGCGGAGGCGCGTCTCACCACCAAGCACCCGCTGGGTCTGCCGGCCGGCAAGTCGAAGAACGGCGGTGCCCACGCACCCGCGCTCGCCGACAGCGTGACCCTGACCACCCCGGTCACCCCGGTCGAGACCATGAGTGCGGAGGAGCGGCAGCGCTCGCTCACCCGCACCGTGGCCGACACCAGCTCGGCGGGCCAGGCATTGCGAAAGTGCGCCGGCCGCTCGCTGCAGCCGGACCAGGACGCCACCGCCGACGCGGTGCGCAACCTGCTCGCCCAGACCCGCGCGGCACTCGGCTCGGGGGCGTTGTGGCGGGCCGAGTCGCTGGCGCGAAAGGCACGCCAGCACGCCACGTCGCTCAGCTGCCCGTAGCTAGGGCGGGCCGGGCTCGCGGGGGGAGAGTGGCCGGCCGAGCGCCTTCTCGAGCCAGGTCGTCACGTGGGCCACATGGGACCCGTCCCAGTACCAGCGCCCACAGGCCGGACAGGAGCTGAGCGCGGTCACGCGTCGCAGCACCCGCCCCGGCACCTCGCCGCCGGCCTCGAAGGGGTGGCGCTTTCGGAGCGCCGTGTTGCACGTCGTGCAGCGCGAAAAGGGCGGGCCCGAGGGCTCAAACGTCGCATCGACCACCCGCACCGCCGCCGCCGGGTCCCCGCGCGGCACCACCAGCGCCGGCACGTCGCCGAAACGGCGTGGTCGTCTGGCGCTCAGGGTGAGCACCGCGCGAGCGTCGCTCGCCGCGGTCGCGAACAACTCGTCGAGGCGGGCGCCACGCACCACTGCGACGTCGAATCCGAGCTGACGCAGCCGGCGGGCGAGGCCTTCGAGCGAGGTGTCGGTCAGGAGCCGGGTGGGGGCCACGAGGTGGACGCTAGCGGCCATGACGTTGGGCGGCAAGGGGGTGCGGGTCGGGCATGGGGCGGGTCCTGAGTCCGACGATGGACGGTCGAGCGCCGCGCCGGTCGGCGAGGGGTTGACGCTGGGGCCCCAGACGGAGGACCCTCCGGCGCATGGAACGACCCTCGCCCGTCGAGCGGCCGGATCCGCTGGTCGGCAGTCCCCCTTCCGTGATCGACCGCCGCCGATTTCTCCTGCTCGCCGGCGCGACCGTCGCGTACTCGGCGCTTGGCCCGGCCCAGGCGTTGGCGCGTCACGCCGACCGCGACTTGGTCAACCTCCAGCCCTGGTCGCTATCCGAGCAGGTGCCCACCGCCAACGCCACCGAGGTGGCCCGCGCGGTCCTGGGGGCTGCGGTCCTGGCACCCAGCAGCTGGAACACGCAGCCATGGCGGATGGAGGTCGAGGGATCGTCGATCCGGCTCCACCCGGACACGCATCGGGTCCTGCCGGTGACCGATCCCGACCAGCGCAGCCAGATGATCTCGCTCGGCGCGGCGCTCGAGAACATACTGATCGCGCTCCGTGCCTACGGGCTGCAGCCGACGGTGCGCTACCTGCCCGACGACGCGCCCGGCGCGGTCGCCACGGTGTCGTGGGTTCCCGCGCCGGCCGGCCCGCGTGACCGGCTGCTGTTCCGCGCCATCACCGAGCGGCGCAGCAATCGTCACGACTACGACGGGCGTGGCATCTACCCCCAGAACCGCGCCGCGCTGGCGGCGCAGGTGACCAGCGATCTGCGGCTGCACTGGATCGAGGAGCACGACGGGATCCGCTCGGTCGCCGATCTGGCGAGCGACGCGGCCGAGGCCGCGACGCGGGACCGCCGGGCGCAGCGCGAACGGTGGGCATGGCTGCGATTCGGCGACGACGACGCGCGGCGTCATGGCGACGGGGTCACGGTCGAGTCGCTCGACTACGGGGTGGTGGCCAGCGTGCTCGCGGGCAGCTACTTCGACCCGGGCAGCGGGATGCTCCGTTTCGGGGCGCAGAGCGCGGCGCGCAAGGCCCACTCGGCGGTACGCAGCGCCGGGGCGCTGGTACTGATCACCGGGCCGGGCACCGGGCCGATCGCGTGGGTCAACGCCGGGCAGTCGTACCAGCGTCTCGCCCTCAGGGCCACCACGTTGGGCATTGCGCAGCAGATCCTCAACGCCCCGATCGAGGTGGAGCGCTTTCGTGGCGACCTGTTGCGCGCGTTCGGGGCGCCCGGCGAGGATCCGCTGCTGATGGTGCGTCTCGGCCACGCGACCCGGCCCGCGCCTTCGGTGCGTCACGCGGTGTCGCAGGTGGCGAGCTTTCGCCTCTCCTAAGTGACGCCGGCCGCTCCCGCGCGAAAGCCACCAAAGGGCGCCCGCGCGCCTCTCGCGCCGGGTGCTCCCGTGCCTCCCGGTGTTCCGCTGCTGGTGTTCGCGACCGGGGTGGTGACGCTCGCCCTGACGACGCTGGTGGCGACCCTCGCTCCCGGGATGTGGGTCTGGGGGCTCTCCTCCGCGCGGTTCGTCCCGACCCCGTGGCGATGGCTCTGGCTGCTGCCGCTCGTGGCGTTGCTGCCCCCGCTCGAGCGGCCGCTGGTGGGCGTGGCGGGCCGGATCGGCCGGTCACTCGCGGGTCGCTGGGGCGGCCCGCTGGCGTTCGCGGTCGCCGCGATGGTGGCGTTCGGGTTCGCGGACCAGATCTGGTTCACGGGTGACTTCCTGCAGCGGTTGAGCACCATCGAGCTCAACGCGCCGGTCGGCAACAACTACATCGGCGCGATGCCGATCGACTGGTTGTTGCATGCCGCGCTACCACGTCTGCTGCTCGCCGACCCGGGCACGCAGGCCATCGTGTGGCTGCGCTCACTCGGCGCGATCGAGTGCGGGCTGCTGGCGCTGGGTGCCCGGGCGTGGGCGCGCTCGCTCGGTCTCACCGGGGCCGAGCTCACCGCCGGCACGATGCTGGTGATCCTGACCGGTGCCCTGGCGATGTTCACCGGTCTCGGGAAGCCCGCCGGTCTCATGTGCGTGGTTGCGGTCGCCACCTTGGTGACCGGGGTCCAGGTGGCGCGTGGTGCGGGCGGCACCGCGCGTTTCGGGGCGCTGGTGGCGCTGGGTCTGCTGGTGCACCGTTCGGGCGTTCTGCTGCTGCCGGCGTGGGCGACGGCCAGCGCGCTGGCGATCGCGCACGAGCGGACCCGCGGGCGTGCACGTTGGCTGCGGCTCGCCCCTCTGGCGCTGCCGGTGCCGGTGGTGGCGGTGGCGTGGCGCCGGCTGGTGTCGCTCACCCTGTTCTACGACCTGCCGCATCACCTCAATCCACGCGGCTCGGTGACCGGACAGTTCGTGGCGGGTGGCTGGCTCGGGACCCTTCATCTCGTCGACGTGGCGAACGCCGTGCTGCTGCTCGCGCCGGCGTTCGTGCTGATGCTGCCGGTGGCGGCGATGACCGGGCCGCCGGCCTGGCGTGACCCCGGCGAGCGATTCCGGCTCTCTCTGGTGGTGCCCGCGCTGCTGGTGGTGACGCTGGTGTTCCCCCAGCAGGGGATCTTCCGCGACCTCGACGTGTTCGCCCCGTGGACGTTGCTGCTCGAGGCGATCGCGGTGGGCGCGCTGGTCGCGCGTCTGCCGAAGGGCGGCGCACGACCGGCGTGGCTCGTGCGTGCCGCGTTGGTGGTCGCCGCACCCGGCCTCGCCCTGGTGGCGACCTTCGCCGATCCCGACGCCGGGTTGACGCGTGTGCGCGCCTTCGTGAGCGGGCCGCCACACCGCGACGCCGCCACCCGCTCGCTCGGCTGGGACTTCCTGATCGGTCCCTACGTGCGGCGCGGGCGTCTCGACGACGCCGCGGCCTGTCTGCGTGAGGCGATCGCGCTGGCGCCACATCGGCGGCTGTTCCTCACCTGGGCGCTCATCGAGGCGCGCCGGGGGCACCCCGACCAGGTCGCGGTGGCCTACGGCGACATGACCCGGCGCTGGCCCGACGACGCCATCGGCTGGTACGGCCTCGTCGGGGCGCGTCTGGCGCTGGGCGACACCGCCGGACGCGACAGCGCGCTCACACGACTGGCGGCGCTGGTGGGCGATCCCGGCAAGCGGGCCGAGCTGGCGCGGTACCGGGCCGAGTTCCCCGAAACCTGGCCCGGCCCACCGGCGCTCCTCGACACGCTGCTCACGGGCGCCGCGCGAACCACGTCACGCTGAGCCGCCGCGACGCCCGCGTCGCCGTGCCCCGGAAAAGCAGCAGGCAGGGTGCCTGGGACACCCCGCCTGCGGGTGGATTCGGACCGGCCCGTCGGGTGGGCCGCGTCATTCGAGTGTCCACCATCCGTAACCGCGATCAGCCTAGCGTGTCACCACCATCATCGCCGTGGTACGACCGACCACGGTCCGCATGCGCACGAAGTAGGTCCCGGGTGGCACCGACTCGGGGAACGCCGCGGCGTGCCATCCAGCGCGCAGTGGCGCGTCGATGAGCACTGCGCCGAGACGCCCGGAAAGCGCGGCCAGCTCGATCCGCACCACACCCGGTTCGGCGACGCGGAAGCGCACCGTGTCGGGCACGCGCATCGGGATCGAGAACAGCAGCTCGTCGTGATGCACCGCGGGGGTGCGCTCGACGCGGGGACCCGCGTGCGCCGCGAGGTCCGCGGCCGCATCGGCGAGGAGGTTCCGGTCGGCCGGGGGCGAGGTCGTCATGTGCGTCTCCTGGCTGGGATCGGACGGCAATGGCGCGCGCGACACGAGCACGATGACATCGCATGGTTGTGGGGTCGCGTCGGCGCGATGAAATCGGTGTGACGATCGAGGGCACACTCGTGATTCCGCGAACGGAGTGGGGCACATCCAACCGTTGGCCGCACTCACCCCGCCCCGACGCGCCAGCCGTGCCCGTGATTCCTGCTCGTGAAGGTCGACCCTCAAGTGCTCCGCGGAGTGGGCGAGAATTCGAAGCAACGCGGAGATGGGAGGTGGCCGCCATTCGAGCCCGATCGCCGATGATGTGCGAAATTTGCCGTTGACGGCCTCTTTGGCGGGCGCTTTCTATGAATCCAGCCTCGGCGTTTAGAGGCCGCTCAGCGGTTTCCCCCACCGCGACCGGGGTACCCTCGCGTCAAGCGTATTTCGCGCATGGGTTTATGCCGATCGGAGGGGTATTTGTCGGATTTGACCGTCCCCTAATAACTTTTCGGTTGTCAGTACGTCATTACTGGTGACCGGGAAGTTCATTCGGTTGACTCGACCAGGACCTCTTCACCCAAAGCGAAAGGAAGCTGTTCAAATGGACGGAACGAACAATCGCCACGATTCGGGTGCCGCCCGTGGACCGCGTTGGCACCGTCGCAAGGAGTCGCGCCCGGCCGAGATCCTGGCTTCCGCGATCCAGGAGTTCGTGGAAAAGGGCTACGCGGCCACGCGTCTCGAGGACGTCGCCCGCCGCGCCGGCGTCACCAAGGGCACCATGTATCTCTACTTCGAGAACAAGGAAGCCCTGTTCAAAGAGATGGTGCGTCACTACGTGGTGCCGGGTATCGAGCGTGCCGAGCAGGTGGCGCGCGAATACGAGGGGAGCCCGCGTGAGCTGGTGGTACTCCTGCTGCGGCATTGGTGGGAGCGGCTGATCGAACAGCCCCACATCGGCGGTCTCGCCAAGCTGGTGATGGCCGAGGCCTCCAACTTCCCCGATGTCGCGGCGTTCTACTATCGCGAGGTGTTCGAGCGCAATCTGGCCATCCTCTCCGACGCGATCGCCCGTGGCATGGAGCGTGGCGAGTTCCGCGAGGTCGATGCGCGCAAGTCCGCCGCGCTGGGTCTCATGCCGCTGGTGATGCTGGCGCAGTGGAAGCATTCCTTCATGCGCGTGGCATCAAACCCCGTCGACCTGCCCGCGTACTTCGAGGCGCATCTCGCGCAATTCCTGCGCGGCCTCGAGACCCCGGCCGAGACGGCCGATCGGGCCTGATCCCTCCACCACGGTCCCGACGTTTGCGGTGATCCGGCGTCCGCCGGTCGCCACCGTCGGCACAGGCGCCCCGCGGCGGCACGGCCGCGGCTGCACCACTTCCGGAGAAGACACGACGATGAGGATCGTTCGACAGGATGACCGGCTCGTCCAACTCACCTGGTTCGGGCTCGTGAACGCGTGGCTGGTGCGTGAGGAGGACGATTTCACGCTGGTGGACACCGGTCTGCCCGGTGGTGCCGCCGACATCGTGCGCGCCGCGGAGCGGCTCGGCGCACCGATCGCGCGGATCGCGCTCACGCACGGCCACATCGACGCCGTGGGCGGACTCGAAGGCCTGCGCGCGCTTCTGCCGGAGGCGTTGCTCTCGATCGCGCGCCGCGAGGCGCGGTTGCTGCAGGGCGATCGCCGTGGCGAGCCGGGAGAGCCGTCCTTCTCGCCCGGTCCCTACTTCCCGCGCCTGCCGGTGGTCGCCGACCGGCTGCTGGACGTGGGGGACCGGGTCGGCTCGCTGCTCATGATCCGCAGCCCCGGGCACACCCCGGGTCATGTGTCCTGGCTCGACCTTCGCGATCGCACGCTCCTCGCCGGCGACGCGCTCGAAGGGATCGGAAGGCTCGGGACGTCGGGCTTCGTGCGACCGTGGTTCCCGTTCGCGTCGCTCACGACCTGGGATCGCGCGACCGCGTGGAACAGCGCACGTCTTCTGGCGACACTTCGTCCCTCCCGTCTCGCCCCGGGTCACGGCGACCTGATCCTGGCGCCGATGTCGGCCCTCGAGGAGGCGCTGGCCCCGAACGGCACCGACATGGCCCCCGAATCCGGCAGGGGATGACCCGCGGGCAAGACTGCTGCTCGAACGCCCCACCATGCGCGACGCAACTACTTGCGGCACAGCGCTATGGATAGACTCGCCCCTGACGGCATCGATGCCTGGGCACGCCCCCGCGGCGAATTCTTGTAACTAAACGGCATGCCGTTAATCTAACGGCGCATCGCTGCGTCCTTCGGAGGCTTCGCATGGAGCGCCAGGCTCACCCATCCCACCCGGCCGATCCGGCACCCGCCACGCCACGGTGGCGGCGGCGCAAGGATGCCCGCCCGGGCGAGATCGTGCAGGCGGCACTGGAGATCTTCGTGGAGCGTGGGTTCGCCGCCGCGCGTCTCGAGGAGGTCGCGCGCCGCGCCGGGGTCACGCGCGGGACGATGTATCTGTACTTCCCGAGCAAGCAGGCGTTGTTCGAGGCGGTGGTTCGCCGTAGCGTGATCCCGGGCATCGAGCGGGCCGAGCAGCTCGCCGAGGAGTTCGAGGGCGGCTCCGCGGATCTGCTCGAGTGGCTGGTGCGCGACTGGTGGGAGCGGGTCGGCAGCTCGCCGACGCTCGGGGGTCTGCCCAAGCTGGTGATGGCCGAGGCGGCCAACTTCCCCGACATCGCACGCTTCTACCACGAGCACGTGGTGCGACGCAGCCAGGCGGTGCTCCAGCGCGCGGTCCGTCGGGGCATCGCCCGTGGCGAGTTCCGCGCCGACGTCGAGCCCGAGATCATCGCCCGTCTCGCGGTCGCCCCGCTCCTGCTCGTCCTCCAATGGAAGCACTCGTTCGGGCCCGTGGTCGGTGAGGGCATCGACGTGACCGCCCTGATCGACACCCATCTCGGCCTGCTGCGACGTGCCCTCGAAGACCCGGACCTGGGAGGACGTCCATGAATCCGCTGATCCGCACCCTCGCGACTACGACGGTCGCCTCGCTCGCGCTCGCTGTCTGCGCGCGCGCGGAGGATGCGCCCCCCGCGTCGTTGCGTCTCGGATACGGCGACGCGGTGAGGCTCGCCACGCGTGGCGCCGCCACCGTGCAGCTCGCCGATCTGAAGACGGTGGAGGCCGGTGCCCGGGTTGGCCAGGCGCGTGGCCTGCTGTTGCCCACGCTCGGGGGCAGCGCCGCGGCGGGCAACCACACCGTGGACCTCGCCGCGCAGGGCATCCAGCTTCCGGGGATCCCGGAGGTCATCGGTCCATTCGACGCCGTGGATGCTCGCGCGAGGGTCGAACAGCCCCTGCTCGACCTGGCGTCGTGGCAGCGGCTCGGGGCAGCGCATCAGGGCCAGCTTCAGTCGGACTTCGACCGGGACGCGAGCGCCGAGGGCGCCGCCCAGACGGCGGCGCTCGCCTATCTGGCCGCCGCCCGCGCCCAGGCGCTGGTCGGGGCGCGCGAGTCCGATCTGGCGATCGCCGAGGAGCTCGCCGGGATGGCCGAGGCCCAGCTCGCGGCCGGGACCTCGCCGCAGATCGACGTGACCCGCGCGCGCACCGAGGTGACCTCGGCACGTGGCGCGCTGCTGCTCGCCCGGTACCAGGCCAAGCGCAGCCGGATCGACCTGGCCCGCGCGCTGAGCCTCGATCCGACCACATCGATCGCGCTCGCCGACACGCTGGACGGCGCGCTCGGTGCCTCCACCACACCCGACACCACGCTCGCCGGCGCCATCGAACATCGCCCGGAGGTCCAGAGCGAGACCGCCCGCCGCGCCCGCGCCGACGCCGAGCGCAGCGCGATCGGCTACGAGCGGATCGGCCGTCTCGACGTGAGCGCCGACTGGGGGTGGAGCGGCGAGCATTTCGACAACTCCCAGTGGACCCGCGACTATCAGGTCGCCTACAGCATCCCGATCTTCGACGGGCTGCGTCGCGAGTCACGCATCGACGAGCAGGCGGCGGTCGTGCGCGAGTCCGACGTGCGGCTGCGCGACCTGCACGACCAGGTGAGCGCCGAGGTCGAGCAGGCACGCATCGGGCTCGACGCCGCGATCGAGCAGTTCGACGTCGCGATCGAGCGTCTGCACCTGTCCGAGCAGGAGCTGGCCGAGGCCCGCGACCGTTTCGTGAACGGCGTCGCCGGGAATCTCGACGTCATCCAGGCCCAGTCCAATCTCGTGCGTGCGCGTGACGCCGAGGTGGACACCCGTTACTTCATCGCCGTCGCGCGGGTCGCACTGGCCCGCGCCACTGGCGTCGCCCGTGATCTCCGCTAGCCGTACGTTCTCGAGCGGAGCCTAGGAGGAGTCCTCGATGACCGATCGACCCGAGCGCGCCCCGTCCCCGATCGCCGGCGCCGCGGTGGCCGAGCCAGCCGCGCCGCTGTCGCGGGCGGCCGTCTCCACCGCGACCAGCGAGACGCCGGCGTCACCGGCCCCGCGTCGTGGCCGCCGTCCGATCGTGTTCGCGTTGCTCGGGATCGCGGCGCTGGTGGGGCTGGTACTCGGCGCGCAGCGCATCCTATGGGCGCGCACCCACGTGAGCAGCGACGACGCCCAGGTCGAGGGTCACATCATCCCGGTGCTCGCCAAGGTCGGTGGCTACATCACCGCGGTCGAGGTGAGCGAGAACCAGATGGTCACCACCGGGCAGACCCTGGTGCTGGTCGACGACCGGGAATACCGGCAGAAGCTCGCCCAGGCCGAGGCCGATCTGAACGTCGCGATCGCGATGGCCGGCACCGGTGGACGCACCGGTCAGGCGGTGGCGCAGGTGGCGGCGGCCGAGGCCGCGGCGCAATCGGCCCGGGTCAACGCCACGCGTGCCCAGGCGGACGCCGAGCGCTATCGCGCCCTGGCCGAGCGACAGATCGTGAGCCGCCAGCAGCTCGACGCCGCGGTGGCGGCGGCCGACGCGGCCGCGGCACAGCTCACCGCCGCCGAGGAGCAGACCCGCGCCGCCCGCTCGGCCGAGCAGGGCGCCGACGCCCGGGTGGCGGCGCTGCGCGCGGCGCGCGACCAGGCGGCGCTCAACCTGTCGTACACGCGGATCGTCGCGCCCGACTCGGGTGTGGTGAGCCGCAAGACCGTCGAGGTCGGCCAGCTCGTGCAGCCCGGGCAGACCGCCATGACGGTGGTGCCACTCGACGACGTGTGGATCGTGGCGAACCTCAAGGAGACCGAGGTGGCCGACGTGAACCCCGGCGATCACGCGGTGATCACGGTGGATTCGTACCCCGGCCGTCGGTTCGCCGCGCACGTCGAGAGTCTGAGCCCGGCCACCGGCGCCCGCTTCTCGCTGCTGCCCCCCGACAACGCCACCGGGAACTTCACCAAGGTGGTCCAGCGCATCCCGGTCCGGCTGCGGCTCGATCGCCCCAACGATCCGGCGCGCCCGTTGCGACCCGGTATGAGCGTGGTCGCCACCATCACCACCAAGTGACCGCGTGAGCACCGTCCTGACGCGCACCGTCCGGCCGGCACCGCTCGCCGATCCATACGCGAACCGCTACCTCATCGCGCTCACCGTGACGCTGGCGGCGGTGCTGGAGCTGGTCGACACCAGCATCGTCAACGTCGCGATCCCGCACATGATGGGTTCGCTGGGCGCGACGCTCGATCAGATCGCGTGGGTGTCCACCGGCTACATCGTGGCGAACGTCATCGTGCTGCCGATCACCGGCTGGCTCTCGGACGTGTTCGGTCGGCGGCGCTACTTCGCCGGCTCGATCGCGTTGTTCACCGTCGCGTCCTTCCTGTGTGGCAACTCGCACACGCTCGCCGAGCTGGTGACCTGGCGCATCGTGCAGGGGATCGGCGGCGGGGCGCTGCTCAGCACCGCGCAAGCGGTCCTCTACGAGGTGTTCCCACCCGCCGAGTACGGCACCGCGATGGCCATCTTCGGGATGGGGGTGATGGTCGGTCCGACGCTCGGTCCCACGCTCGGCGGCTACATCACCGATACCTATTCGTGGCCGTGGATCTTCTACATCAACGTGCCGCTGGGGGCCCTGGCGTTCGCGTCGACGCTGGCGCTGGTGCGTGACTCGCGTTGGGCGCGCAAACCGGGTCGCATCGACCTGATCGGGCTCGCGCTGCTGGCGCTCGGGATCGGCGCGCTCCAGACCATGCTCGAGCGCGGCGAGCGGCTCGACTGGTTCGAGTCGCGACAGATCGTGGCCCTCGGGGTGCTGAGCGTGACCTCCCTCGTCACCTTCGTGTGGCACGAGCTGCACATCGAGCACCCGGTCGTGGACCTGCGCATCCTCAAGAGCCGGCAGCTTGCGGCCGGGGTGGCCTTCGGTGGCGCCCTCGGCACCTGTCTGTACGCCACCGTGTTCGTGCTGCCGGTCTACCTCCAGCAGGTGATCGGCTTCACCGCCAACCAGACCGGTCTGGTCATCCTGCCGGGCGCGATCGCCAGTGCGGTGACCATGGCGGTGACCGGCCGGTTCCTGTCACGCCGCGACCCGCGGCCGTTCATCTTCTCCGGGGTGCTGTTGTTCACGCTCGCCATGTGGCAGTGGTCGCACTTCACCACCCAGAGCGGTTACGGGGACTTCTTCTGGCCGCTCATCGTGCGTGGCGTCGGGCTCGGACTCGTGTTCGTGCCGCTCACCAACCTGGCGCTCGCCGAGCTGCCGATGGACCGCATCCCGGCGGGCACCGGGTTGTTCAACCTGATGCGGCAGCTCGGCGGCAGCGTCGGGATCGCGCTGTCGGCGACGCTGGTGGCGCATCTGAGCTCGCAATACCGCGCCGACCTGCTCCGTCACGTGGCGCCCGACGATCCGCTGACACGTGTCCGACTCGACGGCATTGCCCATGGGCTGGTCGCGCGTGGGGCCGATCCCGCGTACGCCGCCCAGCTGGCCGTCGCGGTGCTCGAGCGGCAGGTCATGCGCCAGGCCAGCATGCTGGCGTTCGAGCACATCTTCCTGCTGTTCGGGTTGTCGTTCGTGCTGGCCCTGCCGTTGCTCCTGTTCATGCACCGCCGGCGCGGCGTGGCGACGGCCGGCGGCGTCACGCACTAGAGCACGCACGATGAAGCTGTTCGGGTCGCGTCCGGGTGGGCATCCGGCGGGACCTTGCCAAA
>JBIOKD010000070.1:0-12281 GCA_044451485.1 Candidatus Eiseniibacteriota bacterium
CTGCGGCGCTCGATGGTGGTGTCGGGTGCCGCGACGACGGGTCGACGGTTCTTCCAGAGCGGCATGGCGAAGCTCCTCGCGGTGGAGGTGGTGGACCGGATGGTGCCATGACTCATCGATGGACCGCGGGCCACACGCGACACCACGAGGGGAACACCGGACGTGACCCGGCCCTCGTGATTCGAGCCTCGCGGGCCGGGCGGCTCGGACGGCGGAGCGGCCGGGCGGGGTACTCCGGCGGGGCGATTCCACTAAGGATCGACCCGCCAGTGCGCCACACGAGGTTCCATGCGCCGCGCATGGTGCCGTCCACTATAGGCCGCGCCCGTGGACCGGACAATGATTTCGTGGGGAAACGCCGCCTCAAACCCGGCTCGGCCCGGTCGCTCTCCCGCGCAAACAAGCGACACACCAGACCGCGAGCGCCGCGTGAAGCAGCACCGCCGGCCACAAGGCGACCCCGTGCGGTGGGGGTCCGAGCCCACTCGACACGAGGACGGCCGTGACCGCGAGGTTGTATACGAGCATCGCCGCCACCACCCGCCCGGCGGCCATGCCGTGCTCGTCACCCCACGCCAGCCCGCACGCCACAGCCAGCGCCAGAAGGGCCGCCCCGGCGACGCCAGCGACCGCCGCGGCCGAAGGGCCCTCGAGCGGTGTGCCGAGCAGCAGCCGTGCCGTCGGGGACGGCGCCGTCATGATCGCCAGACCGGCCACGAACTCGATCAGGGCGCTCACACCGAGCAGGATCCTCATCGTCCGGTCCGCCGCATGCGATCAATCCCCGATGGTCGTGAATGCCGCCCAGTAGAAGGGATGCGTCGAGCGACCCGAGCGTCGCCGCGCGGCCAGCACCGTGCGACTGGCCGCCGCCGCCGCCGCCGCCGCATGGACCTCCCCCGTCCGCCGCGCGGCATAGAGCGCCGCCATCCATTCGCCGGTCGCGTCGTCCGCGATCGCCCACTGGCTGGCGATCACGCTGCGCGCCCCGGCGAGCTGGAATGCGCGCACCATGCCGAGCGCCCCCTCGCGTGACCAGTTCTCGGCGATTCCCGAGTGACAGGCCGAGAGCACCACCCAGTCGGTTCCGGCGAGATCCAGCGTGATCACCTCCTCGGAGGTGAGCAGGCCCTCGTTTTCGTCCTGGGTGTGCTCCGCCGCGTGGTTCGCGCCGGCGAGCGCGAGCCACACCCGGCGTCCCATCCACGGCGTCGGCACCGGAACCGCCTCGTGCGCGGTCTCGGTCGACGCGATCGCGTGGGTTCCCGACGAGACGGGCACCACCGACATGACACCGCCCACGCCGCGTGCCCCCGACCCGGCGCCGCCACAGGTGTCGCGCGCCACCACCCCGTGCGTGGCGAGATGGAGCACGCTGCGGCCATGGGCATCGCGCTTGAACGCCGACTCGGTGGCGTCACGACCCAACAACAGCTCCGCCGATTGACCGGGTTGCGCCTGCCACTCATGGGCCACATCCGTCGCCTCGACGCCCGAGCCCGGCAGCGGGGCGAGGAGCGTCGGCCCTTCGCCCGCACACGGATCCGGGATCGATCGCACGACCGCCGCCACCAGTGCCGGCGAGGACGGGGTCGCGGAGCCACCGTGATCGAAGTCGGGTGCTCCCAGCGCCAGCATCGATCCTGGACCCGCCGGCGGCACGGGCTCCACGAGGTCACGCTCGGCATGGAGGAAGTGGAGTCTCGGGCCGGTCTCCACCAGATAGGCATGCGGTCCGTCCGGGAGTGCCTGCCACGGCAGATCGAGCAGCGGACCATCCCCGACGATGAAGACATCGCCCGCGCCCGCGGTCCGACCGGCGATGCGATCCCAGGTCCGAGCCCGGACTTCGGCTCCCAGGCGCCGGCACTCGCGCTCGGCCGCCGCGCCGGATCGGGCGCTGGAGCCGGGAGGGACGCCGAGCCGCGCCTGCCACGGATCGATGACGCGGCGCAGCACGGACGAGCGTCCGAGCTCGATGCGATCGATGGTGTCGGCCCCGGCGCGCGCGACGAAGGCGACGACCGTGGAGGAATCGTGGCAGAACGCGCATGGAAGCAGATCCGGCAGGTCGCCCTGCGTCTCGACGAATGCCACCAGGGCCTGGCCTGGGTGCAGACGCGCGCGCACCTCGGCGAGTCCCACGTCCGGCGGCTTCATCTCGCTGCCCCGGCGCTTGAGGACCTCGGCATAGGCGCCTTCGGCCTCGTCGGCGGACGTGCGCAGTCGTTCGACGGCGACGCGCGTCAGCGAATCGGAATTCGATCGCGACGCGCTCACCAGCCGTTGCGCGAGCACGCGCTGCGCGTCAACCCAACGGGCATGTGCCCCGAGCACGGTGGTGTCGGTCTCGAAGCCGGGGGGCGGCCGGCGGCGGCTCAGGTCGGCTCCCACCAGACCACGCGAGCGCACCAGCCGATCCCACGCCGTCTCCTGGCGCGCGCGGTCGCCGTCACGGGAGAGTGCGAGAACCAGGTCCAGGTAGCCGGTCTGTTGCCGGGTGAACCCGAGCGCGCGTCGATCGGGAAGGGCCTGGAGATTGAGATGCAGCCGCTCACGCGAGAGTCGTTCGGCATCCAGCGCCTCGGTCCAGGCCTCGTCGGCGAGACCCCGTGCCGCGGCGCCGCGCGCGCGGTAATACTGGACCGAGGCGGCCACTCTCGAGGAACGGAGGACCGCCTTGTCGTACATCCGCGTCAGCTCGCGGCGGGTGCTGTCCAGCGCGGCGGTGTCGCCGAGCGCCGCCAGGACCATCGTCAGCACGAAGTCGTGTCCGGGTGTGACACGGGTCCGGCTCCCCACACCCGGCCGTCTGGTATCGGTCTGGATCGCCCGCTCGACCATGGCTCGCGCCTCGACATCGTGCCCCTGCTCGAGCAGCAGCTCCGCCTGATCCGATTGGGCGACGGGCAGGTTGGGATCGGGCACACCCGGGCGTGCCGCCAGCGTCGCTTCGACCTCACGGAACCCACGCATCGCGGCCGCGGTGTCGCCGACACCGGCGGACGCCCGGGCCAGCCCGATCGAAGGCAGCATAGTGCTCGGATGAGACGGGCCGTACTGGGCCCGCATGAGTGGGATCAGATCCGAGTACGTTTCCCGCGCGCCCGCGAAGTCGCCGAGGTCGTACAACCCGACTGCCAGGTTGAAGCGGAGCGTCAGCGCCTTGCGCGACTCGCCCCCGTAATGGGGTTGCACCACCCGCAGCGCCTCGCGCAGCAGATCGATGTCGAGCGCCAGATTTCCGGTCCGCCGCTCGAGGTCGGCGAGCAGGTTGAGTGGGATCCATCGCTGCGGGTCGTCCGGCCCGGTGCGTGCGAACATGTCCAGCGACTGGTGGAGCACCAGACGCGCGCGCTCGTAGTCTTCGAGCTCCGCCCAGCACAGGCCGGTCTGTCCGAGCAACGCGGCGACCGCCGGGCTCTCCGGTCCGTCGGAGCGCCTGCGAACCTCGATGGCCTGGTTCCAGGCATCGAGCGCCGCCTGGAATTGCTGGCGCGAGCGTTGAATGAGCGCCAGGGCATCCCACGAAGTCGCGAGCAGGGTGTCGTCGGGCGCCAGCTTCGCGGTTCGGATGTCGATCGCGCGCCGGATGTGGACCAACGCGCTGTCGGCCCGGTCCGAGCCGAGAAGCAGATTCGCCACCAGGTGGTCCGCCTCGGCGACCTCGAGCCGGTCGGTTCCCAGGCGTCGCACGCGGATCCCCAGACAGCCGGTCGCCGCGCCCAGCGCCGTCCCGTCCGCGTAGCCGACCAGGTTCCATCGCGCCTGCGCGCGCAGGTAGAGGGCGGTCGCCATCGCCAGGGAATCGGCCGCCGGCTCGCGTTCGAGCCGTGTCAGTGTGACCGAGGCGAGAGAGTCCGAGGCGGCCCACCGTCCGTGTTGCTGCAGGTCGCGGATGACCTCGAAATCGCGCGCTGCGCCCGCGTCGCCGGTCGGGTCGCCGTGCGCGATGGAATTCGATCCGGCCAGCACGAGCAGGACCGCGATCCGTCGGAGGGCGGCTCCGGCCTTCCGCCTCCCGCTCCTCAGCGCCGTCGGGCGGGCGCGGTTGCCGACCCGCTCGACGTGGGGATCGAAATCGGGGCTCATGGTGCAGGCAGGCTACCGCGCGCCATCGAGCGTGTCAGTCTCAAATCCGGACGACCGATCCGGCGGTCGAGGCCGCCGCCCCGCATGGGTCCGCGATGCCGGTCGCCGCCGTGAAACCCGATGGCTCACCGGGGACCGCGAACACCCCTTGACATGCAAGCAATCACTTGCATAATGGCGTCTGGAGGGTGATCGTGGATCGAGTGTTCAAGGCCCTCGCGGACCCCACCCGCCGGAAGCTGCTCGACCGGCTGCATGCCGACAACGGTCTCACGCTGGGCGAGCTGTGCGAGCAGATGTCGATGAGCCGGCAGGCGGTCTCGCAGCACCTGGACGTGCTGGAATCGGCGAACCTGGTGTCCACGGTGCGCCGCGGCCGCGAGAAGCACCATTACCTCAACCCGGTCCCCATCCACGAGATCTACGACCGTTGGGTGAGGAAGTTCGAGCGGCGCAGGCTCAAGGCCATCGCCGATCTGAGGCGGCGTCTCGAGGAGGAGTGACATGAGCAAGACCGAGTTCGTCTACGTCATCTACATCTCGTCCAAGCCGGAGCGGATCTGGGACGCGCTGATCAAGCCCGAGTTCACCCGCAAGTACTGGCAGAACGTGAACGTCTCGGACTGGAAGCCCGGCTCGACCTGGGAGCACCGGAGCGGCGACACGAACGAGCTCATGCTGGTCGGCAAGGTGGTCGAGTTCAGCCCACCGCGTCGTCTCGTGCTCACCTGGGCGGACCCGGGTGACGCCGCCAAGGTCGCCGCGCATTCACGGGTGACGATCGAGCTCGAGCCGGTGGCGGACATGGTCCGGCTGACCGTTCGCCACGACCAGCTCGAGGCGGGCTCGGACATGCAGCGTGGCATCGAGGAGGGCTGGCCGCGCGTGCTCTCCAGTCTCAAGTCGACGCTGGAGACCGGGAGTCCCCTGCCGACCTGGGCCGGGAAGCGCTGACCGGCGTCGATCCGATCCCGAAGCCGCCGGCGCTACTCGGTCTCGTCGGCGGCGGGATCCTCGCCACCGACCTCGTCCCCGACACCCGAAATGGGGGCGTCCAAGCTCTCGGGGTTCTCGAGCTCGGCCCGCTTGGCGTGCTTGCGTGCCCGCTTGGCCTCGCGTTTTTCCGCGGCACGGGCGAGACGTTGCTGCTCCTTCTGTCGCTTCAGATAGGTGGGTCGCTTCGAGGATGCCAGGTGGAACTCCCTTCGTTGGGGCGCCGCCGACGCGGATGGTCCGCGTCGGATCGCCCGCGCTCCGGCCGACGCCCGCTCCTGGCGGGTGTGGCCGGACCGGGGCCCGATGCAGGGTGGGTCATGAGGGGGTCCGAGCGCAAGTGATCGCTACTTCTCGCTCGCGGGTGCGAAGAACGAGACACCCCGGACGTTCTCGTCCAGGATGAGGGGGCGTTGGATCGACGGGAACGCGCGCGCCCCGCAGTCCATCCGCTCGCACAGACGACACGTGGTCCCCACCGGGACGATCGTCGCGGGGTTCGACAGGTCGATGCCGTCGCTGTAGACCAGCCTCGAGGCGTGCTCGATCTCGCAGCCCAGCTCGATCGCGTAGAGGATCTCCGGCGCGTGGTAGCCGCCACGATGCCGCCGGATGGTGCGGGCGATCGAGAAGAAGGTCGTGCCCTCGGGCTGGCGCGAGATCTGGATGCGCAGGGTGTTGGGCTGGAGGTTGGCGGCGTGGACGTTGCGCAGCGGGCACAGACCGCCGAACCGGGGCAGCGGCACCGCGTTGGCGCTGAACTTCTTCGACACGTTGCCCGAGCGGTCGGTCCGGACCATGAAGAACGGGACTCCCTCCGCCCCCGGACGCTGCAGCGTGCAGAAGCGGTGACCGGCCTGCTCGAAGTTCACCCGGAAGCGGTGCTGGAGCAGGTCGAGGTCGTAACGCTCGCGCTCGGCGGCGTCCAGGAACTCGGCGTAGGGCATCAACACCGCGGCGGCGAAGTAATTGGCCAGCGACACGCGACCCAGCACCCGGGACTCGTCGCTCGTGAGCGTCGCGTCGCGGACCAGCCGGTCGAGCAGATCGGCGCACTGGAGCAGGCACACCTGGTAGGCGAGCTGGAAGTTGCGGGAGCCGCGTCGGAGTGCCTCGGACAGGAACAGCGTCCGGGTCTTCGGGTCGAAGCGCCGCATCGCCCCGCTCATGTCCCCCACCGTCTGCACCTTCACCGCGACCCGGTGCCGCTGATCGAGGTAGCGGCACAGACTCTCGAACAGATCTTCGCCTTCGAACCGGCCGTCGACACGGACCCTCTCGGCTTCGCCCTCGAGTTCGGGGAAGTGGTTGTGGTGCCGCTGGATGAAGTCGGTCACCTGCTCGGAGGAGAGCCCGTGACGTGCCATCTCGGGGAGGTCCTCGCGATCGAGCACGGTCGCGGCCAGGGTGTTGGCCGAGGTATGGGCCGCCGAGTAGGCGTGGTGGAGCTGGACCACCGCCCGGGCGATCCCCGGCATGGTGCCGGCGACCTCGCGTAGCTCCTCCTCGGTCGGGGGAGTCTCGGCGAACAGCGGATCCGCGAACACCTCCTGCAGGTCGGTCAGGAGCCGCGGGTCCTCCCCCGACCCGATGGACCGGAGGTCGACCTCCAGGATCTGGGCCATGCGGATCAGGAGGGCCGCCGGCAGCGGGCGGCGCTCGTTCTCGATCAGGTTCAGGTAGGAGGCCGAGACCTGCAGCTTTTCGGCCAGCCCCGCCTGGGTCAGACCCGCCCGGGTGCGCAACGCCCGCACCCGGCGTCCCAGCCCCTTTGCGTTCTGCATGGCTTGATGTTACACGATTGACTGATTGACGACAAATTGTTTTCATGCGTTGTCAATGTAACACATTGTGCCACAATAATCTGTTGACCTTAGACGATACCTCTGCAAATATCTTCACATGACAAACGCACCGAAGAGTGGTCCCGACCCGATGCACGTGGACGCCCATGTCCACGACGATCAGCTTCACATCCTGACTGCCCAGGCATTGGCCTTCGTCACCGATCTCGCGCGCCGCTTCGGCCCGCGCATCGAGGAGGCCCTCGCCCGCCGCGTCGAGCGTCACGCCCGTCTGGCGTGTGGCGAGAAGCTCGACTTCATCGCCGCCACCGCCGCGGTCCGCGCCGCCAACTGGAAGGTGGCGCCGCTACCCAAGGACCTCGAGCGACGCACGGTCGAGATCACCGGCCCGGTGGACCGCAAGATGATCATCAACGCGCTGAACTCCGGCGCCGACGTGTTCATGGCGGACTTCGAGGACTCGACCAGCCCCACCTGGGACAATCTCCTGCAGGGCCAGGTGAATCTCTTCGACGCGGTGCGTCGCACCATCGCATTCGACGATCCCGCCAGCGGCAAGTCGTACCGGCTGAACGAACGAGTGGCGACGCTCATGGTGCGGCCACGCGGGCTGCACCTGCCCGAGGTCCATCTTCGCGTCGACGGCGTGGCGATCCCCGGCTGTCTCATGGATTTCGGGCTCCACGCCTTTCACAACGCGCGCGAGCTGATGGCCCGTGGCAGCGGCCCCTACTTCTACCTCCCCAAGATGGAGAGCCATCTCGAGGCGCGGATCTGGAACGAGATCTTCCTGCGCGCCGAGGAGGTGCTCGGTCTGCCCCGCGGGAGCATCAAGGCGACCTGTCTGATCGAGACTCTGCCCGCGGCCTTCGAGATGGACGAGATCCTGTTCGAGCTGCGCGAGCACTCGGCGGGTCTCAACTGCGGTCGCTGGGACTACATCTTCTCGTTCATCAAGACGCACCGCGGCGACGCCACGGCGATCCTCCCCGACCGCTCGCAGGTGAGCATGGAGCAGCCGTTCATGCGCGCCTACACCCAGTTGGTGATCCGCACCTGTCACCGGCGTGGCGCGCACGCGATCGGCGGCATGGCCGCGCAGATCCCGATCCGCGACGATGCCGCCGCCAGCGCCATCGCGCTGGCCAAGGTGCGCGCCGACAAGCTGCGTGAGGTGCGGGATGGTCACGACGGCACGTGGGTGGCGCATCCCGGTCTGGTGCCGGTCGCCCGTGAGGTGTTCGAGGCCCACATGAGCGGACCGAACCAGCTCGACCGGATGCGCGAGGACGTGAGCGTGACCGCCCCCGACCTCCTCCGCGTCCCGGAGGGCACCCGCACCGAGGAGGGGTTGCGTCTCAACGTGCGCGTGGGAGTCCAGTACCTCGAGGCGTGGCTCCGTGGTCTCGGCTGCGTGCCGCTCTATCACCTGATGGAGGATGCCGCCACCGCGGAGATCTCACGCACCCAGCTCTGGCAGTGGATCCGCCACGGCGCGACGCTGGACGACGGCCGGGTGGTCACCCGCGAGCTGGTCGAGCGCGTGCTCGCCGAGGAGCTGACCCGGATCGGCCAGGAGATCGGCACCGAGCGTCTGCGTGGCGGACGCTTCCGCGAGGCGATCACCCTGTTCCTGCGGGTCGCGACCTCGGAGCCGCTCGAGGAGTTCCTGACCCTGCCCGCGATGGACACCCTGCACCAGATCCACGACCACACACCGTCCCCCACCCCGCCACACGACACGGCGTCCCGGAGGCCCGCGATGCATCCGACCCCCAGCCACCCCACCCCTGGAAGCGCCGTCGACACCCACAACCGGATCGGGTCCACGTCACGGAACCGGATCGCCCGCGACCGCTGGGAGGGCGTCCATCGTCCCTACACGACGGCGGACGTCGATCGGCTCCGCGGCTCGGTGCGCATCGAGCACACGCTGGCCCGTCTGGGCGCGGAGCGTCTGTGGGAGCTGCTCACCACCCGCGACTTCGTGCCGGCGCTGGGGGCCCTCACCGGCGGGCAGGCGGTGCAGCAGGTCAAGGCCGGTCTCGAGGCCATCTATCTCTCCGGCTGGCAGGTCGCGGCCGACGCCAACCAGGCCGGTCAGACCTACCCCGACCAGAGTCTCTACCCGGTCAACAGCGTGCCGCAGATGGTGCGTCGTCTGAACGCGGCGCTCATGCGCGCCGACCAGATCGAGCACGTCGAGCACCATGCCGGAACGAACGGCAACGGTAACGGGAATGGGAACGGTAACGGGAACGGCCGGCACCGGCACTGGATGGCGCCGATCGTCGCCGATGCCGAGGCGGGCTTCGGCGGACCGCTCAACGCCTTCGAGCTCATGAAGGCGATGATCGAGGCCGGTGCGGCCGGCGTGCACTTCGAGGACCAGCTCTCGTCGGAGAAGAAGTGCGGGCACCTGGGCGGCAAGGTGCTGGTGCCCACGTCGGCGTTCATCCGCACGCTGGTCGCGGCACGGCTCGCGGCCGACGTGCTGGACGTACCCACGCTGCTGGTGGCGCGCACCGACGCCGACAGCGCCAAGCTCATCACCAGCGACGTGGATCCGCGGGATCGCGAGTTCATGACCGGTGGCCGCACCGCCGAAGGCTTCCATCACTATCGCGGCGGGCTGGTCTGCGCGATCGCGCGTGGTCTCGCCTACGCGCCGTACGCCGATCTCATCTGGTGCGAGACCTCGACCCCGGATCTGCGTGAGGCGGAGGTGTTCGCCGAGGCGATCCACGCCCAGTACCCGGACAAGATGCTGGCCTACAACTGCTCGCCTTCGTTCAACTGGAAGGCCCGGCTGGACGCCGCCACGATCTCGCAGTTCCAGCGCGAGCTGGGGGCGATGGGCTACAAGTTTCAGTTCGTGACCCTGGCGGGCTTCCACAGCCTCAACCACGCCATGTTCGATCTCGCGCGCCGCTATCGTTCCCACGGCATGACCGCCTACGCCGAGCTGCAGAGCGCCGAGTTCGCGGCGGAGGATCGGGGCTACACGGCGACCCGTCACCAGCGCGAGGTGGGCACCGGCTACTTCGACCAGGTCATGCAGCTCGTATCGGAGGGCGCGTCGTCGACCCTCGCGCTCGAGGGCTCCACCGAGAAGGCCCAGTTCTAGACCCGGTCGGAGACACGCCACGTCGTCGGATCGGATCGAGTCTCTAGCGCAACGGGCGGCCGGAACCCCGGCTGCCCGTCGCGTTCACGATCGGTGACGGTCAGACCTGCAGCACCTTCACCGCGCGCTCGTAGTGCTCGGGTCGCACGTAGAGGATGTCGCCGTAGTGCCCCCGGCCGTCGGTCACGACGTACGACGCGTAGATGTTGACCTCGCTCTCGGCCAGCCGGCCGAGCACGCCGGCGATGGCCCCCATCTCGTCGTCACCCTGCACGAGCAGCGCGCGATGCGGGCCGTCGAGATGCAGACGCGCCCGCTCGGCGGCGCTCTTGAGGACGTTCGGATCCTCGGGGAACAGCGCCATCTGGGTCGCGTCGGGGCCCACCGGAACCGCGGTGAGCGCGAGCAGATTCACACCCAGCTGGGCCAGCTGCGTGAGCAGCTCGTGCGCGCGCCCGGGCTGGTCCTGAACGGTCACGTAGTAGTACTCGACGCGTCGTATCGTGTGAGCCATCGTGAGCCTTCGGGTTCGTGCCGGCACGACGCCGGCACGCAGGGTCGCGGTCCTGGCGCCGGGCCGGAAGGTCCGCCGCCGCTGGCGAGGTCACCAGCGTAACGCTCCGGGTGACGAACCGCCATCGACCCCCGGAGCTCGAACGCGTCCGCGCCCCGATCGTGGACCGGCGTGGGAACGCGCGGCTCCGCTTCGCGCGGTCGCGACGCAATCGGCGCTTCTCGACGACCGGACCCTCTGCTAGTCTCGGCGCGCTTCACGTCACTTAGGACGTGGTCGGGTGCCGTTCTTCGCCGAGGACGCTGGATGCCGATTCGTGGGGACCGAGCCAGGAGCAGCTCCGCGCCCGCCGCCGGCTATCCCTCGACCGGCACCGCTCCCGGTCAGGCGCGTGGTCGCGCCCATCACGATCGTCTCGGGGTCACCGACCGCCGCGACCGCTGGTGGCTGCAGCCGCTGGCTCAGGCGATCGCGCTCGGTGGACTCGGCATGTACGCGACCTGGGCCGCCTTCCAGGGCGCCCACTACCTGTTCACCGAGGGCGGGCGGAACTACCTGTCGCCCTTCTACTCGCCGCTCCTTAGGCCCAAGTGGTGGCCACTCTCCCCGGCCCTGCTGGTGCTGGGCGCGCCACTGGGCTTCCGGGGGACCTGCTACTACTACCGCAAGGCGTACTACCGCGCGTTCTTCGCCGACCCCGCGGCGTGCGCGGTCGGCGAGCTGCGCTCGAGCGGCTACTGCGGCGAGGCACGCTTCCCGTTCGTGCTGCAGAACATCCACCGCTATCTCATCTACCTCGCCGTGCCGATCCTCGGCTTTCTCTGGTGGGACGTGTTCCGTGCCTTCACCGTCCGGGGCGGATTCGCGATCGGCGGCGGGTCGATCGCGATCCTGGCCAGCAACGCGCTGCTCACCTGCTACACCTTCTCGTGTCATTCGATCCGTCACGTCATCGGCGGGCGGATGGACTGCTTCTCGTGCGTGGCCGGCGGCGAGACCCGTCGCCGGATGTGGTCCGGCGCGAGCTGGCTCAACGGCCATCACATGGCGTGGGCGTGGTGGAGTCTGTTCGCGGTGTGCTTCGCGGACTTCTACGTGCGGATGTGCTCGATGGGCGTCATCCACGATCCGCTCCTGACCTTCGGCCGCGCCGTGGCCACCGCCGCGCGGATCGCGCCGTAACCGGAGACCCCGATGGAGAAGTACGAGACCCACGAGCACGACGTGCTGGTCATCGGGGCCGGTGGCGCGGGGCTGCGTGCCGCGATCGAGGCTTCGGCGGCCGGTGCGTCGGTGGGGCTCGTGACCAAGTCGCTGCTCGGCAAGGCCCACACCGTGATGGCCGAAGGCGGTATCGCCGCCGCGATGGGACACGTCGATCCACAGGACGGATGGGAGACCCACTTCCAGGACACCATGAAGGGGGGCTCGTTTCTCAACCACTGGCGGATGGCCCAGCTGCACGCCCAGGAGGCGCCCGATCGGGTGCGCGAGCTGGAGCAATGGGGGGCGTTGTTCGACCGCACCCCCGACGGCCGGATCCTCCAGCGCGCGTTCGGCGGTCACAAGTGGAAGCGACTAGCGCATGTCGGGGATCGCACCGGGCTCGAGATGATCCGCACGCTCCAGGACCGTGGGGTCCACCAGGGCTTCGACGTCTACATGGAGTGCACGATCACGCGCCTGTTCACCGACGGCGGGCGCATCGCCGGAGCGCTCGCCTACCGGCGCGAGACCGGGCGCTTCCTGC
>JBIOKD010000071.1:0-12140 GCA_044451485.1 Candidatus Eiseniibacteriota bacterium
CCCACACCCAGAGCGACGTGTTCGCGAGTCTGCTGGTGATCGCCAGCTTCGTCGCCGCGCGATTCGGCATCGGCTGGGCCGATCTGGCGGCGGCGACGCTGATCGTGGGACTCAACCTGCGAGCCGGTTTCGAGCACGTCGTGCGCACGCGCATCTACGTCACCGACATCACGCGCTGGGAGGAGGTGGGTCGCGCCCACGGCCAGGTGTTCGGCCGGATCCGGCCCGCCACCACCATGGTCGAGGTGAGCCGTCTCATCGACCCCGACATGCTGGTCGAGATCGAGGCCGACGCGATCGTGACGGACTGACCCATCGCGGCTCCCGGCGCCGGACGCCCGCGCACGATCACACACCGCGCCGGCACGCGCGAGCCACGGGCAGGTTCAGCCGTCGGCGTGCAGACCGCCGCCGACCCGGGCGCTGGCGCGCTCGCCGGGGAGCGCCGGCTCGACGTGCACCACCACGTCGGTGACCCCCGGCCACCGCACACGCACACGACGCTCGACGCGGTGTCCGAGCGCGTGCGCGTCGGCCAGCGGGGTGGTCGGCTCCACCAGCACGTGCAGGTCGACGTGGATGTCGTCGAGCGGCCCACGCGAGCGGACGTTGTGCACCTCGAGGACACCCGGCTCGGCGGCGGCCTCGAGCTCGACCTCGTCGGGTGGCAGCCTCCGCTCGTCGGACAGCGTGCTGAGGGTGCCGGCCATGATCTCGAAACCGGCGCGCAGGATGAGTCCCACGATCAGCGTCGCCGCCGCCAGATCGGCCCAGCCGATGCCGAATCGCGCGGCGACGAAGCTGGCGATCACCAGCAGACTCGCGAACACGTCGCTCTGGGTGTGGGCCGCGTCGCTGAGCAGCAGCTCGCTCTGCAGCCGTTTCCCGGCGCGACGCTCGTACCACACCACCCACAGGTTCACCGCCAGTGTCGCGCCGACGATCGCGAAGCCTTCGAGGGTGATGTGGGGCAGCGAGGGGTGACGCAGCCGGGCGATCGCGTGCGCGGCGATTTGGTAGCAGCCAAAGAACAGCATCACCGCCACCGCCAGCGCGGCGACGGTCTCGTACTTGCGGTGGCCGTACGGATGGTTGGCGTCGGGTGGACGACGTGACGCCCATACCCCCACCAGACCGAACACGTTGGACGAGCCGTCGAGCAGCGAGTGGATGCCGTCGGCGGTGATGGCGATCGCTCCCGAGCGCCAGCCGTACAACAGCTTGGCGAACGCCACCGCGAGATTGAGGGCCAGGATGGCCCACAACACGCGGGAGATGCTGTCGAGGCGCCGCTTCGCGGCTTGATCGAAGGTCGTCATGGGCGGATCGGCGCGCCCGGCCATGCCGACGGGCGAGCGACCAGTCTGCGGTGTCGGCGCGCGCGTGGCAAGACGGCGCGTGGCGCCCGAGATCCTGCCAAACCGGGCCCATCCTGACAGCCTGGCGTGGCCACGGCCCACCCGCCCCGGGGCCTGGCCCGGGACCGATCCGGGGCGCGCGTTGAGCGCGAGAGGGTTAGGGCGGACCCCGGCGTGGCCGCCCCGGAGCCGGCCATGGCATGCCCTATGCCCATTCATACCGGTGCCCGTGGCCTGCGGGCGGGAGGTGTGCCATGAGGATCCTCCTCGCGGTGGACGATTCACCCCACTCCAAAGCGGCGGTGGATTTCGTCAAACGGATGCGGTGGCCGGCGGGAAGCGAGGCGATCGTGCTGTCGGTCTCGCGCCCGGCTCTGGTGTCGTACGCGCTCGTGGACGCGCCCGGCATCTCGTACTCGCCACAGCTCTACGAAGAGCAGCTCAAGTTCCACGAAGAGATCGCGGCGCGGTACGAGCGGGACACGCGCGACATCGGGCTCAAGTCGCGAGCGGTGGTGATGCAGGGGGACCCGCGGGAGGCGATCGTGGACCTGGTGCGGCAGGAGAAGGTGGACCTGATCGTCATGGGTTCGCACGGACGCTCCGGGGTCAGCAAGCTGGTCATGGGGAGCGTCGCTTCACACGTGGTCACGCACGCCCCGTGCGACGTGGTCGTGGTGAAGCTGCGCGACCAGCTCCGCTGACGCCTCCGCGGCGGGACTCCGCGCACCACACGCGCCCCCCGGAAACCGGGGGGCGCGGCCGTATCGAGCCCGGTGAGCCGGGAAGAGTCGGGAGCGATTTCATGGCGCCCGTATCGGGCCCGGCGGGCCCGCTCCCGACCGGGGCGCCGCCGCCGCGACGCCCCGGGACGATGCGCTGCCGCGCTCAGCCGCGGGCCGGCAGCGCGGGAGCCCAACCCCGCGCGCGTTCGAGGGCCTCGAGCACCTGCTCGTCGGTGACCGGGGCGAAATCGCGGAAATAGCCCCCCACCGCACCAAACGTCTCGTCCACCCAGGGGCACACGATGCGGTCCGCCTCCCGCTCCAGCCGGGCCGCGGCGTCGAGCGAGGCGACCGGCACCGCGACCACCACCTCGCGCGCGTCGTGACGACGCGCCCACGCCACCGCCGCGCGCATGGTGAGCCCGGTCGCGAGTCCGTCGTCCACGATCACCACCGTGCGTTGGCCGAACCACGGCGTGAGCCGTGGGGCCTCGTACCGCTCGCGCTCTCGGGCCAGCTCGAGCGCGGCGGCGCGACGCGCGTCCGCGAGGTCGTCGGGTCCGGCGCCAAGGGCGGTGAGGGTCTCGTGGTCCACCAGCAGGTGGCCGTCCTCGTCGAGCGCGCCGACCGCAAGCTCGGGCTGGCTGGGGAGGGTGACCTTGCGCGCGAACGCCGGGGCCAGCGGGGCGCGGAAGCGTTCCGCGACCGTGAACGCCACCATCAGTCCGCCACGCGGGATACCGAGCACCACGCACGGATGCACCAGCACGCGCGCCAACTCGTCCGCCAACACGTTGCCGGCGTCGGTGCGGTCGCGGAACGCGAGCTCGCGCATCTCACCCCCACACGCGCGGCGCCGAAGCGGCGGCCCAGCGGCACCCCGCGTCAATGGCGGTCTACTCGCATCACTCGTGCCCGGAGGCCATGTCCCGCACCGTGTTGAGTGACACCGCTCCAGAGGGACCCGCCGTTCGAAAGGGGCCGGAAATGGCTGTCATCCCGTCAGGCCCGTCATGCCCACGGCCTCGTCGCGGCGGAGGCTGAATTTGCGCTACGATGACCCCGCGAACGGTCCGATGGTGCGAGGCTGTGACCATGAAGGCGACAGACGGCCGCTCGTCCGGTGCGGGAGGGGACCATGAAGGTTCGTGAGCTGATGGACCGGCGACCCGTGGTGTGCAGCACGACGTCGACTCTCGACGAGGCGATGCACGCGATGCAGCGTCTGGATTGCGACGCGCTCCCGGTGTCGGGCCCCGACGGCCGCACCGCGCTCGGCATGATCAGCGGGCGCGACATCGCGCTCGCCCTCGCGACCCACCACCACGCCGCGCACGAGATCACGGTCGGCGAGGTGGTCCACGCCCCCGCCGTGGTGGTGGCTCCCGACGACGAGGTGCGCGAGCTGTTGACCTGCATGGCGCATCACCGCCTCCGCCGCGTGCTGGTCGCGGACGCCAACGGACGTCTCGAGGGCACGGTCGGCATCGAGGAGCTGCTGCGTCACGCGCGGTTGTCGGGGGCGCGGAACGGCGGGCTCAGCGCCAAGGACGTGCTCGAGACCCTGCGCGCGATCTGGACCGCGCCACGCCCGGCCCGCGTGCCGCCGGCGGCCGCGGAGATCCACGCGAGCGGGAGCGCGCCCGAAGTCGGCGCCGCTCCGGTGGGTCTGCACGAGGAGCCCGCGTCATCCGGCATCGGGCCCGCACCGGTCGCGCTGCCGGTGCACTGAGCCGGCCCGCGTGACATCGCGCGGTGTGGACGCGGTGTCACGCGCGGCGCGGCGGACGCGATGCGGCCCCGTGGGACTTCGCGTCTCCGCCGCGTGTGTGTGCGTGATCCGATCCGGTGGTGGTCACTCCGTGGCGGCGCGACGGCGATGCCGCGCGAACACCGAGCGCACCACGTCCTTCAGCTCCTCGGTGTCGAACGGCGCCACCGCGTAGAACAGCGGCCGCAGCGCCTGCACCGCCTTGCGCGTGTCCAGGTCCCCCTCGCGCGCGAGCAGGATCAGCGGCGCCTCGGGAGCGACCCGACGTAGCAGGTGGAGCACCGCGAGGTCCGCGTCAATGTCGGGCCTCAAGCAGTAGATCACGACATCGGGCGCATGGCCGATGACCGCTTCGAGCAGACGTTCACCGTCGTCGCAGTTCTCGAACTGGAGACCGTCGCCTGCGAGGGTCTGGCACGCGTCGCTGCAGCCATCGTGCAGCGGATCGCACACCACGATGCGGATCGACATGGTGCCCCACCTGTCGGGCCCGCGGGCGACAACGCGATGCTCACCCGCATGCCCTTGAAAAATATCGGGACGCCGCCCGACCACGCCGCCTCCGACCCGTCATTCTCGCGGCGGGGCGCTGACGGCGTCCCGTGAAATTTACGCGGCGGCCGTACAAGCCGACCGAGGCTCGCCGACCATCGGGGCTCGCCACTTTCCGTGGCCTGACCGCCGCATGGACTTCATTCAAGGCAACGTGCGTGCCGACCCGCGATGCCGGGCGGCAAGCGCGTAAGTGGTTGTGATTGCACGGGGCCAGGGCGGCGGACCGCCCCCGGGGACCGACCGGAGAGGGGCGTCCTGATGACGCCCTGTCAGGCCTTCATGTCGAACATGAAGGCTTGGCAGGTAACGAATTGGCAGGTCGGGGCCGGGCCCGAGGGGCTGGGCCGGGTCAGTCGCCGACCGGAACGTCGATCTCCTTCAGCTTCCGATACAGGTTCCGCTCGCTGATACCGAGGATCTGAGCCGCCTTCTGCCGGTGGCCGCGGCACTCCTGGAGCACCCGCTTGATGTAGCGCCGCTCCACCTCATCGAGCGTGACCAGCCGGTTCGAGTCCTCGTCGCCACGGATGCTGGGCTCGAGCCGCACCCCGAGCGGCAGGTGCTCGGGCTCGATGGTGCCGCCGTCGCACAGGATCAGGGCCCGCTCGACCACGTTCTCGAGCTCCCGGACGTTCCCCGGCCAGCCGTAGCGCAACAGCACCTCGGTGGTGCCGGGCGAGGGGCGCACCCCGCGCTTGGGCACGATCGGCGAGTTGCGGATGAAGTGATCGGTGAGGAGCGGGATGTCCTCGCGTCGCTCGCGCAGCGGCGGGATGTGCAGCGAGAACACGTTGAGCCGGTAGTACAGGTCCTCGCGGAAGTGGCCGTCCTTCATCATGGTCTCGAGCGCGCGATTGGTGGCGGCGATGACCCGCACGTTGACCTTGATGTCGATCGTGCCACCCACCCGCCGGAACGTGCCGGTTTCCAGCACCCGCAACAGCTTGACCTGCAACGGCGGGGAGAGCTCACCGATCTCGTCGAGGAACATGGTGCCGCGGTCCGCGACCTCGAACAGACCGTGCTTGAGACGCACGGCGCCGGTGTAGGCGCCCTTCTCGTGACCGAACAACTCGCTCTGCAGCAGGTTCTCGTGCAGCGCCGCGCAGTCGACCACCACGAACGGCTGATGCGAGCGGCGGCTCAGCTTGTGCACCGCGCGCGCCACCAGCTCCTTGCCCACCCCGCTCTCTCCGCGGATGAGCACCGTGGACTCGGTCTCGGCAACGCGCTGGAGGAGCAGCAGCATGTCGCGGATCTGGGGCGAGTGCCCGATGAACTGCTCGCCGGCGCCCAGACGTTCGATGTCGCGGCGCAGGGCGGTGTTGCCGCGGCGCAGCATCTGCTTCTCCATGGCCTTCTCGAGCACGGCCTCGAGCTCGGCGTACTTGCACGGCTTGGTGAGGAAGTCGTGCGCGCCCTCCTTCATGGCGCGGATGGCCTCTTGCATGGTGCCGGCACCGGTCAGCATGACCACTTCGGTGTCGGGCGAATGGCCGCGGATCTCCTCGAGCAGGTCGAGGCCGTTGCCGTCGGGAAGCTTGATGTCGAGCACGATCAGGTTGTAGTGCTGCTTGGCGAGACGCTGGCGCGCCTCCTCGAGGGTCGCGGCCTCCTGGACCTCGTAGCCGCCCCGTCCCAGCTCACGCGCGGTGAGTCGGCGGAAGCCGTCCTCGTCGTCCACGAACAGCAGCGTCGCCGTGGTCGGGACACCCGCCGGCGCCGCGGTGTCGGAGCCATCGCCCATGTGACGCAGGCGGTTCATCGTTCACTCCCCCCTGGACCGTCCACGGGCAGCTCGACCACGAATCGCGCGCCGCCTTCCTTGCGGTTCTCGGCGCGGATGCGGCCGCCGTGACGAGCGATCACACGCTGCGTCACCGACAGCCCGAGACCGGTGCCCTTGCCGGCCGGCTTGGTGGTGAAGAACGGATCCCAGATGCGATCCATGTATTGCGGTGGAATACCGGGGCCCGTGTCCTCGAGACGCAGCTCGATCTCGTGACCGCGTGACAGCGAAAAGACCGTCAGGATGCCCCCGGTGGGCATCGCCTGCACGGCGTTCATCATCAGGTTCATGCACACCCCGCGCATCCCGGACTCACGGGCCCAGATCGCGGGCAGGGTGTCGTCGAGTCGCTCGACCACGTCCACGCCGTTGCGACGCGTCTGGAATCCCAGCAACGCGATCGTGTCGCGCAGCGCCCGGTTCATGTCCACGCGGCTCGACGCGACCGAGTACGGCTGGGCGAGCAGCATGAGCTTGTCGGTGGTCTCGCGACAGCGCGTCACCTCCTGCTCGAGGAGCTGCACGATCTCGCGCGCATCCTCGAGGTGGCTCTCGCCGAACTCGCGGCGCTCGATCATCCGCGAAAGGCTCTCGACACCGGCGAGCACCGAGGCCAGCGGGTTGTTGATCTCGTGGCCGACACCGGCCGCGAGCAGCCCGACCGAGGCGAGCCGTTCGCTGTGCGCGACCTGGGCCTCGAGCGCGCTGCGGTCGCTGATGTCGCGCCACACCTCCACCACGTGCGTCACCTGGCCGTCGGCGTCGATCACCGGGTTGAACGTCGCCTCCCAGCGCTTCGGCATGCCGGCGGGATCGGGCACGTTGCGGATCTGGCGCTGCGGGAGCTTCTCGTCGAAGACCCGGCACGCCGCGCAGCGCTCGTGGGTGTTGCCGAAGTCGACCTCCGGGCAGCGCAGCCCCTCGGAGCACGTGACCCCGGTCACCTGCACGCCCTGGACCCCGAACACCTGCACGTACCGGCGATTGGCGGCGACCACGCGGCGCTCGCGATCCAGCACCACCACCGCGTCGGTCAACGCGTCGATCAGCGACGGCAGCACCTCGCGCACGGAGTCCACGTCGAATCGGGCCTCGGCCGGTGGCTCGGTCGGGTGGGCGGATACCGGCCACAAGGGATTCGAAACTCGTCTCGACTCGCTCATCGCTACCCCGGGGGGGTGACAGACACAACCCGTACGCATGCCAGATTGGCACCGGCCAGAGGAGAATGCAAGCCGGCGAGGCGGCCTCGATTCGGTGCCGATTCTCGAAATCCGCTGCACGACAACACATTGCGATGGCAGTCGGCTGCCAGCCCGACCTGACAAAGGTGGCATGCGTGAGCGGCCCCGGGCCCTGTTTGCGGGGACGACCGTCCCGAGCATGGGCGGGGCACCCCGTCGCGTGATCCGGTGCGCGGTGGGCGACCGCGGCGACGGTCAACGGCGCAACAGACCGAGCACGATCTCGACCACGATGAGCACCACGATCGCCACTTCCAGGGCTTCGGCGCGCGCGGCCTGGGCTTCGGCGCTCAACACCGTGTAGGTGTCGCGGAGCAACCCCATCTTGCGGTCGATACCGGCACGCCAGGCGCGCCCGCGGAAGATTTCCAGGGCGGCCGAGTAGATGCGGGCCAGGTACACGTCGTCGGTCACCTTGAGCGAGTTCTCGACCCGCTCCACCACTTCGATGATGTCCGCCATCCGGGTCTGCAGGTTGGCGAGCAGCGGCGCGAATCGCCGCCCCAGCAGCGCGCCGGGGCCGCCCCGCATGGCCGCGACCCGGGTGGTGAGCGATGGCAGGTCGCGGTCGAGCAGGGTGTCGAGCACCCGCAGCTCGAGCAATTGGGCGTTGGCGAACTCGAGGAGGTACTGGACGTCCTCGTCATCGGGCACCGGCTCGATCACCAGCGCGTCGTTCCAGGTCAGCACCGCCAGATCGTCGACCGTGTAGGCGAAGCGGTGTGGCAAGAGCTCGCGTCGCGCCGCCTCGGAGAGTGGCTGGCGCTCGTCGAGCAGCAGACGCGCCAACTCGTGGTCGCCCAGACACTGCGGTGGAACCGGCCGGCCATCGGCGTCCCGCAGGGCGTCGACCCGGAACACGACGTAGTCCTCGGTGACGTCTTCGCGCCGCGGCCGGGCCACCGCCGGCGCGATCGCCGCCAGCAGGTCGCCCAGGTGGCGCTCGAATACCGGCGTCAGATCGCGCATCAGCCCCATGCGGTTACCGACATCGGCGAACACCGGCCACGCCAACCCGCGGGGCAGACGGATCGCCAGGCGCAGCGAGATGACGGCGAAGTCGAACACCCGCGCGGTGGCCTCGGCCGCGTGGGTCTGCCCGGCGAGGGCGATGGTCTCGGTGCCGAGGTTCACGTCGAGCGGCGGGTTGGCGATGCGCAGCGTCTGCGCCTCCGCGCGCACCGGTCGGGCACGCTGTGGCGAGCGCGCGGCCAGCCGCTCCTCGGCCCGGTCGAGCGCGATCTCCCAGCCCACGTCGTACTGCCGGTACACGATCACCGAGCCGTCGACCAGCACGTCGGCGGTGGATCCGGGGAACGCGGCGGAGCGGGCTGTCGACGACGATTCGGGTGTCACGCTCATGCTCCCCCCTCGGCTCCCGGAAGATACCGCACGGCCCACGCGACCAGACCGGGTCGCCGGCGGGACCCGTGGCCGGACCCACGAACGGATTCCATTTCGACAACCCCGGCCGCGGGGATGATACGCTGGCATTCATGCTCAGGACCCGCACCGGCTCCACCGGTCGTCTGATCCAGCTCTGTCTCGGCTACTTCGTGACCTACGTGGCCACCGGCGTGCTGGTGAAGGTGTTCACCGGTGGCATCCGCCAGCCCCGGATGAGCGAGGTGGCCTACCTCTTCAACAACACGTTCGGCTCGAGTCTGTTGTGCGTGGCGGTGGTGGTGCTGTTCGGCTGGCTGCGCCTCAAGAGCGCCCGCACCATCCGCGTGCTCGGGCTCGAGCTCCCGTCCGAGGTGCTGTACATCGTGCCCTCCGGGGTGTGCACCGCGATCGTCATCCCCGCCACCACGATGCTCTACCTGCTCCCGATCTCGGTGATGGTGGCCATGGTCATCATGCGTGGGTGCGTGATCGTGATCGGCCGGGCGGTGGACGCGATCCAGATCCGGCAGGGCATCCTCCACCGCAAGGTCTACGCCGAGGAGAACTGGGCGGTGGTGTTCGCCCTGCTGGCGGTGAGCTCGCAGGTGCTGCTCATCCCGGTGGCGGGCTATCTCGCCAGGCGCGGGGTGGATGTCGGACACGTGCTCGGCATGACGCCCAAGGCGATCGCGGGCGGGTTCGACTTCGTGCACAACGCCACGGCCATGACCATCCTCACCAGCTACGTCGTGGCCTACGCGGTGCGCATCTACATCATGAACTACTTCAAGAACACCCGCCCCCCCGGTGTCGAGCAGGACAACCGCGGCTTCTTCGCGGTGGAGCAGATCACCGCCAGCCTGGTGATGGTGGTCGTGGGCTTCCTCGTGGTCCAGGGGCCGGTGTGGTTCGGCTGGACCAACCCGCAGGTGGTGGAGTTCCGTGCCGCGGCGCTGCACCCCGATCCGGCCGCCCTGATCTCCGGCGTGCCGTGGGCGATGGTCGCGTTCTTCTCGGTGTTCCTGTTCATGTTCCAGGGCCGCACCGCGACGTTCGCCGGGCTCGTCAACCGTCTCACCTCGCTGCTCGCGGGGACCACCGCCACGGTGCTGCTCGCCTGGTGGTTCGGTCTCAAGCCACCGGCGATCCCCGACTGGGTGTCGCTGGCCTTCATCCTGGTGGCGGTGGGATTCCTCACCCGGGCGGAGCAGAAGCGCGTCGCCGGTCGTTGAGACGGGCGTGGCCTCGATCCTCCACCGGGGGCAGGCCATGCCGGCACGCTCGGTTCCGGATCGCCGCTCAGCCGGTCCGCACCGCGATGCGCGCGTCGAGCGCGATACAGCCCTGACCCGGCTCCATCACGCGCAGCGGGTTGAGATCCATCTCGCTGATGACGGGGTGGTCTCCGGCCAGCTGGGACAGACGCAACAGCACCTCCTCGAGGGCCGGGACGTCGCCCGGCGGCGCGCCACGGTAGCCGTCGAGCAGACGCGCCCCGCGCACGCCGTGGACCATCTGGTTCGCGTCGAGATCGGTGAGCGGCGTGACCCGGAACACCACGTCCTTGATCAGCTCCACCTGAACGCCCCCGAGCCCGAACATCACCAGCGGCCCGAACGAGGGATCGCGTGTGATGCCCACGATCACCTCGATCCCCGAGCGCACCATCGGCTGGACCAGCACCCCGGTCATCTCGGAGCGCTGACCACGCCGGTCCAGGTTGCGCTCGATGCCCGTGAACGCCACGCGCACCTGGGCGTCGTCCCGCAGGTCCAGCATGACGCCACCCACGTCGGACTTGTGGGTGATCGTGTCCGAGACCAGCTTGAGCGCGACCGGATGACCCAGACGGCGTGCCGCCGCCACCGCCTCGTCCGCCGTCGCCGCCAGCGCCGAGCCCGGCATCCGCACGCCATAGGCGGCCAGCAGCTCGCGCACCTCGCCGGCGTCGAGCCAGGTGGTGCCGTCGGGGGTGGCGCGCCCACCACGGGTCGCGGCGCGGGCCACAATCGCCGCCGCGCGCTCGCGGTCGATGTCGGCGAAACGGGGCACCGTGCCCTCGGGGGTCGCGAGCCAGCGGCCGTATCCCACCGCGTGGGCGAGCGCGATCGCCGCGGACTCCGGGAACACGTACGACGGCACATGCGCCTCCTGCAACGAGCGCAGCCCCTCGGGCACCCCGTGCGCGCCCATGAAACACGACAGCACCGGCTTGAGCGTCTCGCCGCGAATGCGGCGCTCGGCCTTCGTCGCCTCGTTGGCGCGGACGATGGCGCGAGCGACCTCGAGCGTGCCGGTCGGTGTGGGCTGCACGTAGACCACCAGCACCGAGTCCACGTTCGGGTCGGCGATCAGCAGCTTGACCGCCTTCTCGTACGCCATCGGCGTCGCCGACGCGATCATGTCCACCGGGTTGCGGGTGCTGGCCTCGGGGGGCAGGAACGCGTGCAACGCCTCGACGGTGGCGTCGGCGAGCGACGGCACCTCGAGCCCGCGCGACTCCAGCGCGTCGGACGCCATGATCCCGGGTCCGCCGGCGTTGGTGAGGATGGCGACCCGGTGTCCGCGCGGGACCGGCTGGTTGGCGAGCAGCATCGCCACGTCGAACAGCTCCTCGAGCGTGTCGGTGCGGATCACCCCCGACTGGAGACACAAGGCGCTCACCGCGGTGTCGGCGCCGGCCAGCGATCCGGTGTGGGACGACGCGGCGCGGATGCCGGCGCGGGTGCGCCCGCTCTTCACCGCGACGATCGGCTTCTGTCGCGCCACCCGGCGCGCGATTTCCAGGAAGCGGCGCGGATTTCCGAACGATTCCAGATAGAGCAGGATGATGCGGGTGCCGGGATCCTTCTCCCAGTATTCGAGCAGGTCGTTGCCCGACACGTCGGCCTTGTTGCCGACGCTGATGAAGTGCGAGATGCCGACGTTCAGCTCGGACGCGTATTCGAGGATCGCGAGACCGAGTGCGCCGCTCTGCGACGAGAACGCCACGCTACCGGCGGGCGGGTAGGGCGGCGCAAAGGTGGCGTCCATGCTCACCCCGGGCTCGGTGTTGAGCACACCGAGACAGTTGGGCCCCACGAGCCGCATGCCGTAGCGCCGCGCGATCTCCACCGCGGAGCGCTCCAGCGCCGCGCCCTCGGCGCCGATCTCCTTGAAGCCGGCGCTGATGATGATCGCGGCCCGCACGCCCTTCCGGCCGCACGCCTCGAGCGCCTCGAGCACGTGGGCGGCCGGGACCACCACCACCGCCAGGTCCACCGGATCGGGCAGGTCCGCGACCCGCGCGTAGGCGTGGACCGACTGCACCAC
>JBIOKD010000072.1:0-12121 GCA_044451485.1 Candidatus Eiseniibacteriota bacterium
GCGAGCACGTTCATCGCCACGCTCGAGCGACGTGCCGAGAACGGCGACTGGGCGACACTCGCGAGTCTGATCGCCGACGGCACCGGACGCATGACATACGACGACGCGAGCGTGAGCCCCGGCCGTTGGGGCTATTGTCTGCGCTGGGACGACGGCGGCACCACGCGCTATTCGAGCGAAGCGTGGGTGGACGTGCCCACCACCGCGTTCGCGCTCCATCCGCTGAGTCCCAATCCGTCGAACGGTGATCTCAAGGTGTCGTTCACGCTGCCCGAGGCGACACCCGCCACGCTGGTGCTGGTGGACGTGAGCGGTCGCGAGCTGACGCGCATGAACGTCGGCGCGTTCGGCCCCGGCTCGCACGTCGCCGACCTCACCGCCGGCCGGCGTCTGCCGGCGGGTGTCTACATCGTCGAGCTGATCCAGGGAAGCCGGCGTACGACGCTCCGCGCCTCGATCGTGCGCTAGTCATTCGAGGTCCACGCTCCGTCTCCGCGACCACCTCCTCTCCCGGGGGGTGGTCGCCGGCTTTGGAGGCGGCTTCGGGCCGGCGCCGGAGAGCGCCTGGGGATCCAGCTTGGAGCTGGTCCTCGAGCGGGCCGAGCGCGGCGCCTCCCGCCGCGGTGGTGGCGGCCGCAGCCCGCGCCGCGGGTGCGCTCACCCACCGGCTGCCCCAACACCGCCCGCAGGCGGCCACTCCCATCGCGTCGCATCCGCGCCAAGCGGCGTCCCGAGCCGGTCTCGACACCGCGCGCCGTTGCATTCCCGTTCCGCCTCCCGGTCCCGCAACGCGCCCGGCCCTCTCTCGGCGGCATTCGCGTCCAGCTGATCGTGGCCTCCCGATTGCGTTCTCCCCCTCCTGACACCCGCGCGTTCGCATCCTGGGGAGGCACCCGTTGTTCCCGCATCCCGTCGCCGCGCGCCAGCCGGCGCCGGCGCGTCTCGTTCACGTGTCCCTGGCGCTCGTCCTCCTCCTCGGTCCGGCCCCGGCCGAAGCCGGGCATCCGGCGGAGCGCGCCGCCGCGCTCCACGCGCAGCTCGTCGCGGCCAAGCTGCTGGCGGTCGAGCTCATGCGTCAGGGCGCCGATCGTGCGATGACCGATGCGCGTCTCGAGGCCGGTGCGCGTCTCGACGCCAAGGGCCAGCGCGAGCATCGAGTCAGCGCGGCGCACGGGGCCGCTGGCGAGGCGCCACGCCTGCGGCGAGCATCCGCACGCGGAAGAGCGACGCCCACACGCACGACCGGATCGGGCACCCGCGGTGAGCGCGACGCGCCCGCGATCCCCGACGATGCGCGCACGCCTCGCGTGGGCCGGCGTCCGGCGCCACGCGCCGGTCTCGTCGCTCCCGGTGGCGGTGACGCGATCGACACGCGGATCAACGACCCGGCACGCGATGCCCCCGACGCGGCGCAGTCCGAGCCGTCGATCGCCGCATGGGACCGCTTCGCGCTCGCGGCCTGGAACGACGGCCAGGGATTCGTGACCGGTGGCGACACCCAGGGATCGGCCTGGTCCGCGGACCACGGCGCGACCTGGCACTCCGGTGGTCCGCCGCCACGACCGGCTGGCTGGCGCTGGACCAGCGATCCGGTGCTCGCCGTCGACGAGCGCACCGGCGACTTCTGGCTCTGCGCGCTGGTGATCACCGACGTCTCGACCAACGGCGTCGCGGTGACCCACGCGCGGGTGAGCGACCATGGAGTCGCGTGGGACCCGCCAGTGATGGCGCGCGCCGAGCCCAACGTGAGCGCGTACGTGGACAAGCCGTGGATCGCGCGCGATCCGGCCGGTGGCACGCTGTTCCTGACCCACACCTGCTTCCGCGCCGGCACCGACGAGATCGACCTGGTGCGCTCGAGTGACGGCGGTCGCACCTGGTCGGCGCCGGTGACGCTGTCGTCGGTCACCGACGCCGGTCTGGTGCAGGGATCGCGGGTGGCGGTCGCACCCGACGGCGCCGTGGTCGCGGTGTGGAGCGCGATCGGTCCCGACACCGATCCCGACTTCCTCCGCCTGCGCGTGTCCCGCGACGGTGGCGCGAGCTTTGGCGCCGAGGTGACCCCGGCGGCGTTCATCGCCAACTTCGGCACCGGCGCGCCGGGCTACAACCGCGAGCGTGGCGTGCACTACCCGTCGCTCGCAGTGGACCGCGGCGCGGGGCCGCATCGCGGGCGCATGTATCTCGCCTGGAGCGAAGCGTACGACTTCTACGACGATCTGTTCCCGGACCCGGTCTCGGCCCCCGCGGCGATCGAGAGCGAGCCCGACGACACGCCGTCGACGGCGACACCATTCACCCCCGGCATGGTGCTGCGTGGCGTCACCAGCTCGGTCACGCCGCCGGATCCCGACGACTGGGCGGTGACATTGGCCGCGGGCGAGAAGCTGATCGTGTGGGCCGACTCCCTGCCACCGCGCGCCACCTACACGCTGCGGTTGCTGGCGCCGGCGCCCGACAGCGCCCAGCGTCTGTGCTACGGCGGTGACGTGACCCCGGGCACCAACGTGACCGCCGCCTTCTACACCTTCGTGGCGCCGGTCCCGGGAACCTACACGCTGCGCTTCTCGCCGGCCTACGCCGAGACCACGAGCCAGGTCGGTGGCTATCGGATCCGCACCCTCGAGGGCACCGCGGGCGCCGAGCGCGGACGCGACCAGCGCGACGTGTTCGTGGCGTGGTCCGACGACGGCGCCGCGTGGTCGACACCGGTACGCGTCGACGACGATCCGGTCGGGTACGACGACTTCCTGCCCGAGGTGGCGGTGGCCGACGACGGCCGGCCGTACGTGAGCTGGTTCGACTTCCGTGACGACCCGAGCGGCTCGCGCACCGAGACCGCGATCGCCCGATCGAACGATGGCGGCGTGCATTGGAGCGTCAACGCGCGGCTCGCGGGAGCCCCCGGCGACTTCACCGCGTCGGCCGCCAACCTGGCGCCCGACATGGGCGACTACACCGCGCTGACGGCGTCCATCGGCACGCTGTGCGCCGCGTGGGCCGACGCGCGGGGAGCCAGCGTCGACGTGTGGGGAGCGCTGCTGCCGGTCGGGCTCGCGCTCGACGGCTGGCCGGCCGAGGCGCGGGTCGACCCGGGGGCGGTATTGCCGCTGACGCTGGCGCTCACCGAGCGCTCGCCGCTCTTCGGCGAGCGCTGCGCTCCGGTACTGACCGACACCCGTGGCTGGACGCTGCCGGTCCTGTCGCCCACCGAACTGACACCCGGTGGCGGCACGACGTGGCCGGTGGTACTGGCCGTGCCACCCGACGCGGCCGGTCCCGACACGGTCACGCTGACGGTGCGTGACGAGGCGGGCGAGCCGCGTCTTGCGCGGACACTCGCGCTCTCGCTCACCGGTGGCGGTGCCACGACGTCACCCGCACCGCCGTTCGCGCTGGATCGCCCGAGCCCGACCCCGTTCGGCGCCTCGACCCGGATCGGCTTCCGTCTCCCGGTCAACGGGTTCACCCGGCTCGAGGTGTTCGCGCCGCGCGGTGAGCGGGTGCGGACGCTGGTCGCCGGCACGCTCGACGCGGGTGCCCATGGGATGGCGTGGGACGGCCGCGACGACGCCGGGCGGCGCATGGGCGCCGGGCTCTACTTCGTCCGCCTGGAGTGCGGCGGACGGACCGCGGTGAGGCGCCTGGTCAAGCTGTAGTCGGCAGGGCGCACGGCCACGCGCCGCTGGCTCCGGTGCGCAGACACGCGGCGGATGAGGAATTGCCTTGACGGGCGCCCCGGCGTTGCATGACTATGCACGTTCTTGCATAGTCATGCAGCCCCGGAGGACCCGTGACCCGTACCCACCGCCTCAACCGGCTCACCCAGCTGATGTCCGGTCATCGCTACTCCAGCCAGGACGAGCTCGCCCGGGCGCTCGGTCGCGAGGGGGTCGACGTGACCCAGGCGACGCTGTCGCGCGACCTGCGCAGTCTCGGCGTCATCAAGCGCACGGGGCCCGACGGCCGGCCGGCGTACGAGCTTCCCGGACCGGCGGTGGAGCAGCTCGACCACGACCGCCAGATGCTCGATCTGCGCGCGTTCGTGAACGACGCCCGGGTGGCGCAGAACCTGGTGGTGGTGAGGACCCCGCCCGGGCACGCCAACGCCGTGGGCCGGGCCATCGACCTGCAGGGCATCGGCGAGGTGGTCGGCACCATCGCCGGTGACGACACGGTGCTGGTGGTGGCGGCCGACACCGCCGCCGCCCGTCGATTCAAGAAGCGGCTCGACCATCTGGCCGGCCGCGCGATCGGAGCTGCCTCGTGAAGCCCACCACGATCGAGACCGGAACGCCGGCCGCACCGACCCCACCCGCGCCCGCCACGACGCCGGTCCGCGTCGCTTCCGAGCGCCAGCACGCGCGGGTCGCGGTGCTGGGTGCCAGCGGTTATGCGGGTCAGGAGTTCGCGCGTTTCGCCGCGCAGCACCCCGGCGTGACGCTGGTGGTGCTGGCGTCGCGCGAACACGCCGGTCGCCCCGCGGCCGAGATGCTGCCGGGTGTCGATCCGCGTGGCGAGGTGCTACCCACCGTCGCCGATCCGGGTCAGCTCGCCGCCATGGCCGACCGGGGCGCGTTCGACACGCTGGTGCTGGCGCTCCCACACGGCGCGTGGACCCGACTCGCGATCGAGGAGCCCACGCTGGCGAGCGCCCCCGAACGCATCATCGACCTGTCGTCCGATCATCGCGACGGCACCGGTGGCTATGTCTACGGGCTGCCCGAGACCCAGCGCGAGGCGATCGTCACCGCGACGCGGGTCGCCAACCCGGGCTGTTATCCGACCGTCGCGACGCTGGCGTTGCTGCCGGCGGCCGAGATGGGCTGGATCTGCGGTCCGGTCATGGTGAGTGCTCTCTCCGGTGTGAGCGGCGCCGGGCGGACCCCGGCGCTGCGCACCTCGTTCGTCGAGCTCGAGGGCGGGGCCACGCTCTACAAGGCGGGCAGCGTGCACCAGCACGTGCCCGAGATGGAGCGCAACCTGGCCGCCCTGGGCGCCCAGGTGCCGATCGGGTTCGCGCCGCAGTTGGCGCCGATGGCGCGCGGCATCCTGCTCACCGCCACCACCCAGCTCGACGTCCCGGTCAGCCCCGAGGAGGCGTGGAACGTCTACGCCGAGCGTTATGCCGACGAGCGGTTCGTGCGCGTGCTGCCGGCTTCGGCGTGGCCCGAGACCCGCGCCGTGCGCGCCTCCAACCGCTGCGACGTGGCGGTCACCACGCTGCACGGTGGCCGCACCCTGCTCGCCGCGGCGGCGATCGACAACCTGGTCAAGGGAGCCGCGGGTCAGGCGCTGCAGAACCTCAACCTCATGACCGGGTGGCCCGAGGACTGGGCGCTTCCCGTGCACGGCACCCCGTGGTGAGCCCCGGCGCGCAACGTCCCTCGGCCATGAACGGCGCGACCCGCCATGCCGCGGGACAGCCGGGCGGCGCGCTCCCCGGCGCTCCGACCGCGGTCGTCAAGCTCGGCGGGCGCGCCCTCGACACGCCGGGTGCCCTCGCCACCTTCGCGCGCGCCGTGGCCGGTGCCGCGACACCGCCGGTGCTGGTGCACGGCGGCGGCTCCGAGGTGAGCGCCTGGTGCACGCGGCTCGGCGTCGAGGCGCGCTTCATCGACGGGTTGCGCGTGACCGACGACGCCACACTCGAGATCGCCGCCGCGGTGCTCGCCGGGCTCGCCAACAAGCGGCTGGTCGCGACCCTGCGTGACGCGGGTGCCGACGCGGTGGGTCTGTCGGCCCTCGACGGCGGCATCGTCGGTGCGGGCGCGCATCCCGACCACGCCCGGCTCGGACGCGTGGGCACGGTCGAGACGGTGGACACCACGCTGCTCGTGTCGTTGCTCGACCGGGGCCACCTGCCGGTGCTGGCCAGCATCGGCGCGCACGAAGGCGCGCTGCTCAATCTGAACGCCGACGACGTGGCCGCCGCACTCGCCGCCGCCCTGGGTGGTCCGCTGGTGCTGCTCAGCGACACCCCGGGGCTCGCCCTCGACGGCGCGCTGGTGTCACGCGTGCGCGCCGACGGAATCGAGGCGCTGGCCACCCACCCCGACGTCCGCGGCGGCATGCGTCCCAAGCTGCTCGCCGCGCGCCGGGCGGTCGCGGGCGGCGCCCGCTTCGCCCGCATCACCCATTGGGACCCGGCGGTGCCGTTCGCGACCCTGGTCGCCGAGGACGGCCCCGGCACCTCGGTGGTCCGCGGCCCGGCGCACGCGCCGGCGGCACACCCCCATCCGATCGGAGATCGCGCATGAGCGACACCTTGACCCCGCCCGCGGCCCCCGACACGCGCAGTGCCGCGACCGCCGAGGCGGCCCTGTTCGCGCCGGTCTACGCCCCGCCACGGCTGGTGCTGGTGTCCGGCCACGGCGCGTGGGTGAGCGACGAGACCGGTCGCGAGTACCTGGACTTCGTGAGCGGGATCGCGGTGAACGCGCTCGGCCACGCGCCGGCGGGGCTGGCGCGCGTGGTGGCGAAGCAGATGCGCACCCTGGTGCACACCTCGAATCTCTACGTCACGCCACCGGCGCTCGCCCTGGCCGAGGCGCTCACCCGCGCGACCGGGTACGAGCGGGTGTTCTTCTGCAACAGCGGCACCGAAGGTGTCGAGGCGGCGCTCAAGTTCGCCCGCGTGGTCGCGGGCGCGAGGGGTCGTCCCGGTCGCGATATCGTCGCCTTCCGCGGCGGCTTCCACGGCCGCACCGGCTTCTCGCTCTCCGCCACCTGGACGCCGTCCTATCGCGAGCCGTTCGAGCCGCTGGTGCCCGGTGTTCGCTTCGCCGATCTCAACGACCTCGCGGGGCTCGACACGGCGCTCGACGACCAGGTGTGCGCGGTGATCGTGGAGCCGATCCAGGGCGAGGGTGGCGTGGTGAGCGCCACCCCCGAGTTCCTGCGCGCGCTCCACGCCCGCACCGCGACACTCGGCGCGCTGCTGGTGCTCGACGAGATCCAGTGTGGCATGGGCCGCACCGGCAAGCTGCTGGCCTCCGAGCACGCCGGGGTGCGCGGCGACCTGGTGGTGATGAGCAAGGCGCTCGGCGGCGGTCTGCCGCTCGGCGCGGTGCTGATGAGCGCCGGGGTCGCGGCGACACTCGCGCCCGGCATGCACGGCACCACCCTGGGGGGTGGCCCGGTCACCACCACGGCCGGGTTGTGGATGCTCGAACGCATCAACAAACCCGGCTTCCTCGCCCGCGTGCGCAAGAGCGGCCGCCGGTTGCGTGCCGGTCTCGACACGCTGGTCGCCAAACATCGCACGCTCGCCCAGGCACGCGGACTCGGGCTGCTCACCGCGATCGACGTGGCGCCCGACGCGCCGTTCGCACCCGCCGATCTGATCCTCGCCGCCCGTGCCCACGGTCTGCTGGTGGCGCGCGCCGCCGATCGCGCGGTGCGTCTGCTGCCCCCACTCGACGTGAAGCCCGCCGAGATCGACGCGGCGCTCGAACGACTCGACGCGGCACTCCACTCGCTCGCCACCCAGGAGACTCCGCACTCATGAACCGGATCCGTCGTGCCGTGCTCGCCTATTCGGGCGGTCTCGACACCAGCATCATCGTTCCGTGGCTGCGCGAGCACTACGGTTGCGAAGTGGTGTGCTACTGCTCCGACGTGGGTCAGGGCGCCGAGCTGGACGGGCTCGAGACACGGGCGCGCGCGAGCGGCGCCAGCGACGTGGTGGTCGAGGATCTGCGTCTGCCGTTCGTCCGCGACTTCTGCTTCCCCGCGTTGCGGGCGGGTGCCGTGTACGAGGGCCGTTACCTGCTCGGCACCTCGCTGGCGCGGCCGCTGATCGCCGCCCGTCAGGTGGCGTGCGCCCGCGCGCACGACGCCGACGCGCTCGCCCACGGCTGCACCGGAAAGGGCAACGACCAGGTGCGCTTCGAGCTGGCGTTCCAGGCGCTGGCTCCCGATCTCGCGGTGATCGCGCCGTGGCGCGAGTGGGACATCGTGTCCCGTGAGGACGCGCTGGCCTACGCCGCCAAACGCGGCATCACCGTGCCGGTCAGGAAGGGTGAGCTGTTCTCGCGCGACGGCAACCTGTGGCACTTGAGCCATGAAGGGGGTCCGCTCGAGGACCCCGCGGTGGCGCCACCCGAGGACATGTGGAAGCGGACCGCCGGGCGGGATCGGCTCCCGGCCGATCCGGAACGGGTGACGATCGGGTTCGAGAGCGGCGTACCGGTGAGTCTCGACCAACGGCGGCTCGATCCGGTCGCGCTGGTCGAGACCCTCAACACGCTCGCCGGGCGTCATGGCGTGGGCCGCGTCGACCTGGTCGAGAGCCGGCTCGTGGGCATGAAGTCGCGTGGCGCCTACGAGACGCCGGCCGGCACGGTGCTGATGGAGGCGCTCGAGGACCTGTGCCGGCTCACCCTGCCCCACGACGTGCTGCGCACGCGCGCCGAGCTGGCGCCGCGCTACGCCGATCTGGTGTACAACGGCCAGTGGTTCTCGTCGCTGCGTGAGTCGTTCCAGGCGTTCATCGACGTGGCGCTGTCACCGGTCAGCGGCAACGTCACGGTCGAGCTGTGGCACGGCCGGGCGGACGCGGTGTCGCGCGAGAGCGCGTGGTCGCTCTACCAGCCGCGGCTGGCCTCGTTCGACATGACCGGCTACGACGTCAAGGACTCGGCCGGATTCATCAAGCTGTTCGGGCTGCCGCTCGCCACCGCCGCCCGTCGCGATCTCGCCGCCGGTCGTCCGGTGGCGCCCGTCGCCGCCGGCGCCCCCTCCGCGAACCGCGAACCGGCGGCGTCACTCACACGCTCCGGCGAGACCGCCGATGCCCGCTGACGCGGTCTGGCAGGGGCGCATCGCCGGCGGGCTCGATCCGCGCGCGAAGCGGCTCAACGACTCGCTGCCGGTCGACCGGCGGTTGTGGCCCGAGGAGCTGGCACTGTCGCGCGCCTACGCCGTGACACTTCGCGAGTGCGGTGTGCTCTCGGACGCCGATCTCGCGGCGCTGCTCGAGGCCGTGGCCGGACTCGAATCCGACCTCGCGGCCGGGCGCGCCACACTCGCCGGAGAGGACGTGCACTCGGCGGTCGAGGCGGCGCTCACCGAGCGCTGTGGTGACCCGGCGCGGCGGCTGCACACCGGGCGCAGCCGCAACGATCAGGTCGCGACGCTGATGCGCATGCACGTCATGCGGCTCACCGAAGAGGGGGTCGAGTGGGTGCGCGAGCTGGAGCGCGCGCTGGTGGCCCAGGCGCGCGCCGCGGGCGAGCGGGCGGTGGCCGCGTACACGCATCTGCAGGCGGCGCAGCCGGTGCGGCTCGCCCATCTGTGGCTGGCGCACGTCGCCGCCCTCGAGCGCGACGAGGAGCGCTTTCTCGCCGCGCGCGAAGCCGCCGATCGGCTGCCGCTCGGTTCCGGTGCGGTGGCCGGCTCCCCGCTCGTCTACGACCGGCTGGCGCTGGCGGCCCGGCTCGGGTTCGACCGGCTGGCCGAGAACAGCGTGGACGCGGTCGGCGACCGGGACTTCGCGCTCGAATACCTGAACGCCGCGGCGTTGCTCGGCGTGCATCTGTCGCGACTGGCCGAGGACCTGGTGCTGTGGTGCTCGCCCGGCTGGGGCTGGTACGTGCCGGCCGATGGATTCTCGACCGGCTCGAGTCTGCTGCCCCAGAAGCGCAACCCGGACCTGTTCGAGCTGGCGCGTGGGAAGAGCGCGCGTCTCATGACCAACGCGCAACGGCTGGCGGTGCTGCTCAAGGGTCTGCCGAGCGCGTATCAGAAGGATCTGCAGGAGGACAAGGAAGCCGTGTTCGACACCGCCGACACGCTGGCGTCGCTGCTCGCGGCGCTGCCCGACGCGATCGCCACGCTGGCGCCACGACCCGAGAGGATGGCCGCGACGCTCACCCCGGAGCTGCTCGCGGTCGAGCTGGCGGACGCGCTGGTGGCACTCGGTCTTCCGTTCCGTGACGCCCACGCCGTGGTCGGGAGGCTGTGGGCCGCGGCCGAGCGCGCGGGGGTGACACCGGCGGCGCTGCCACTCGAAGAGCGGCTGGCGATGTCGCCGCACTTCACCGACGCGCGTCTCGCGGCACTCACCGTGGAGGCGGCGCTCGCGCGTCGTGACCACGAACCGGGCGGTGGCAGCGGGTCGGTCGCGGCGCAGCTCGCGCGCGCCGAGGGACGACTCGGACTCGGTGACGGCGATCCCGAGGGCTTCGTGCCCGTGCCGCGCGTCTCGGCGCGTCCGAGCGACGGAGCACCCGCCGGCGACGCACCGGCCGACAGGGCGGGGGCGGCCTCTTTCGGCACGCTCGCCTCCGCATCCAGCTCCGGCTCGCTGCATCCAGTCGGCCCTCCGCCGTCCTGGCTGCGGGCCTCCTCGGGCGCACCTCAAGAGGCCCCCCCGCCCCTGTCGGCCGGAACCATCCGCCGCGCGACACTCACCGATGTGCCCGGGATCGCGCGTCTCATGGCCGGCTACGTCGCCGAGGGCGTGCTGCTGCCACGACCGGTGAGCGAGCTCTACCAGTGCGTGCGCGAGTTCCACGTCGCGATCCGCGACGACGAGATCGTCGGCTGCGCCGCGTTGCGAGTCCTGTGGGAGGACCTGGGCGAGGTGCGCTCGCTGGCGGTGCGGGCCGACCAGCACGGCACCGGGCTCGGCCAGCAGCTCGTCGCCGCGGTGATCGCCGACGCCCGCGCGCTCGCGCTGCCCCGGGTGATCGCCCTCACCCGCGAGCTGGCGTTCTTCGAGCGCTGTGGCTTCGTGGTCGGCGACCGCCAGCGTCTTCCGCGCAAGGTGTGGACCGACTGCGTGCGTTGTCCCAAGCGGCACGCCTGCGACGAGATCGCGGTGGTGCTCGACCTGGTGCCGGGCGCCACCGAGACCGCCGAACGCGGCGTGCGCTCGTTCATCCTGCCCATCCCGCCGCCGGCCGAGACGCCGGCGACGACGCTGCCCATCGTGTCGTAGGAGGAGACCGTTCGTGCCCAACCCCCGTCACTTCGTCGATCTGCAGGGTCTCGAGCGCTCCTGGGTGATCGAGCGCTTCGAGCAGGCCGAAAAGCTGCGCGCCGCGCGTGGCACGCCGCGGGCGCCGCGACCACTCGCCGGCAAGACCGCGGCGATGGTGTTCCACAAGCCGTCGCTGCGCACCCGGGTGTCGTTCACGGTCGGCATGCACGAGCTGGGTGGCGATGCCATCGATCTGGGCCCGATCGAGGTGAGCGAGAACGGCCGCGAGAGCGTGCCGGACGTGGCGCACGTCCTGAGCGGCATGGTCGACCTGGTGGTGGTGCGCACGTTCAGGCACGGTCTGGTGAAGACGCTCGCCGAGCACGCCACCGTGCCGGTGATCAACGCGCTCACCGACTTCTCACACCCGTGCCAGATCCTTTCCGACCTCTACACGCTGTGGCGCCAGGGCCGTGACCTGGACGCGATCACCGTGGCCTGGGTCGGTGACGGCAACAACGTGCTCCACTCGTGGCTCGAGGCCGCGATGATCTTCGACCTCAAGCTGCAGGTGGCGGTACCCGACGGATTCGAGCCCGACGCCGGTCTGTTCCTGGCTGCCGAGCGTCATGGCAGCGTCCGTCGCACCCGCGACCCGCACGAGGCGGTGCGTGGCGCCGACGTCGTCTACACCGACACCTGGACCAGCATGGGTCAGGAGGCCGACGCCGACTGGCGGCGCGTGGTGTTCGCCGGCTACCAGGTGGACGACGCGCTCATGGGTCTCGCCAAGCCGGACGCGGTGTTCATGCACTGTCTGCCGGCGCATCGCGGCGAGGAGGTGGCCGACGCGGTGATCGACGGGGCGCAGAGCGTGGTGGTCGAGCAGGCCGAGAACCGCCTGCACCTGCAGAAGGCACTGATGGCCGCGCTGGTCGCCCCGGGTCGCGTCGAGCGGGCGACACGCAAGCGCGCGGTGGCGGAGACGGTCGCCGCGCGGGGTTAGGCTCCGTTCCGACTCCAGCCCCCCGCCGGCACTGCCGATAATCGGCGCGAGTCCCGGCCGCGGTCGCCAACGTGACGCGCCATCGCTGGCGCGGGTCTTGCCCAGGGAGGGGCACGTGCACCGCTCGAGGACCATGCCGCCGCTCGCGCCACGACTCGCCGCCATGTGCGTGGCCACCGCCCTCGCGC
>JBIOKD010000073.1:0-12039 GCA_044451485.1 Candidatus Eiseniibacteriota bacterium
GGCGACGAGCAGGACGAGGGTGATTCGTGCGAGGGATCGCATCGGGGTCCTCCCGGGTTCGGGGATGGAGCGGAAGATCAGTGACGGTCGTCGAGATTTGCGGCGGGCTCGGCGAGACGCGGCGACCAGGCGGGTGACAGGCTGACCAACCCGCCGGTGTCGATGCGGCGCGGCGCGCCCTGGTCGAGATCGGAGATGTACAAGCCGAATGGTCCATCGCGGCTGGATGCGAACAGCAGATGCCGCCCGTCGGGCGACCAGTGGGGATTCTCGTTACTTCCGCCGGTAACCTCAAGTCGGAGGTCGGTGCCGTCGGGGCGGCAGGTGTAGATGTCGAAACCCGCGCTGGAACGGGCCACGAAGGCGATGCGATCCCCCTTCGGGGACCACGCCGGCGAGTCGGTGTAGGTGAGATCGAAGGTCAGCCGGCGTGTGTTGCCGCCTTCGCGGTCCATGAGATAGACCTGCGGGTTGCCGCCGCGGTCCGAGGTGAACGCCAGCTCGCGTCCGGTCGGCGACCAGGTGGGCGAGGTGTCGATGCCCCGGCTTGTGGTGAGCCGGCGTGGATCGGCGCCCCTCGCGTCCATGCGATAGATCTCGGCGTTGCCGTCCTGGCTCAGCGTGCAGGCGATCTCGCGACCGTCGGGCGAGTAGCTGGCGCTGGTGTTGAGACCCGGATGTCCGGAGACGAGATACACGTTGCCGCCAGTGGCGGGGGTCACGTAGACGCGTGGTCCGGTGCCACCGCGATACGAGGTGAACAGGATCAGCGACCCGTCGGGCGACCACGCCGGTGATTGGGCGATCGAGCGGTCGTGGGTCAGCGCCCGCACGTACCAGCCGTCCCAGTCCATGACGTACAGCTCCTTGTCGCGACCGTTCACGCCGATGAACGCGATGCGGGTGCTGGCCACCCCCGGCTCGCCGGTGAACTGCATGACCAGGTCGTCGGCGAAGCGGTGCACCAGCGCGCGCCACGCGGTGGTGGGGGCGCGATAGTCGCGGGTGAGGATCGACTTGCGGCTGACGCCGTCCACCGCCTCGCCGTGGAGCGCGATCTGGTTGCCGTGCTGCGTGAACGTGCCGCCGACGATGGCCTGTGGCTCGCTGCCCGGGGTCATCGAACTTCCCGGCGTGTCCACCGTGAACACCGCCGACCACGCCAGGTCACGCGCCAGCACGTCGTCGGCCTGACGCGCCAGGTCGCGCGCCGACTGGTCCCCGAGCGGCGCGAGCGGCTCGGTGCGCACGTGGATGCGCTGTCCCGCGCCCTTGATGTCGAGCCGGACCTCGGTGGTTTGCGCCGCGAGCGGTGCGGCGGCGACCATCACCAGGAGGAGACCCCACGCGAAACGGCGGATCACGGCGACTCCCACTCGAAGCCGAAGTGCACGCCAAGGTCACCACCCGCGAACCCGGCCGGGAGCGGCGGCATCGGATCGCTCAACACCACCGCGCGCAGCGCCGCGCGATCGAAGTACTCGGTGCCGCTCGCGGTCTCGAGGCGCGCGCCGGTCAGGGCACCCGAGCGGGTGATGCGGAAGTACACGGTGGCCCGCACCGGCTCCCCACCCGTCGCGAGCCCGGCCGGAGGCTGCCAGTTGCCGGCGATCCGGTCGCGCACCAGCGCCAGGTAGTAGCTGAAGGGGAAATCGGCCGCGTCCACACCCATCGATCCCACCAGACCCGCCCCCCCCACGCGTGCCGGGGCCAACGTGGTCTCGGTGGGCGGCGCGGTGGTGGGTGGCGCCACCGGCGTGGTCTTCTTCACCGGCGGCTTGGGTTTCGCCGGCGCCGGCTTGGCCACCGGCTTGGGCTTCTTCATGTCCGGCAGCCGCACCCCCTGCTCGTCCGGTGGTGGCGCCACCGGAGCCGGCGCCGCCACCGGCTCGGAGGGGAGCTGCGACGCGTCCACCAGCGCGACCCGCACGATGTCGGGACCGGGAAGCGCGATCGTGCGTGCCGGACGGCTGACGAACAGCAGCGACAGCACCGTCGCGTGCACGAGCAGCGAGACCACCCACCCGCTGCGCACCGTCAGCGCTCCCTCGGCGGCGGCTCGGTGACGACGCTCAGCTGGTTCACACCGATCCGCCGCATGCGCGCCATGAGATCGACCACGGTGCCGTACGGGACCCGCGCGTCGGCGCGCAGGAACACCGGGCGGTGGGTCGCACCCGCCTCCTGCAGCGCGCGTTCGAAGCGCTCCACGCTGACGACCGTCTTGCCGACCGCCACCGTGCGATCGACGTTCACGCTCACCACCAGGCCCTCCTTCGCCTCCAGGCCACGCGCGGCGACCTTGGGAAGCTGCAGCTCGAGACCGCTCTGCAGGAACGGGGCGGTGACCATGAAGATGATGAGCAGCACCAGCGTGACGTCGACCAGCGGGGTCACGTTGATGTCCGCCATGGGTTGACGCGCCGGACCGATCTTGATCATGACCGCCGGGTGCCCATCTCGCGCTCGAGGAATTCGCCGGTGAAGGCGCCGGCGCCGTTTCCGAACTCGCGCAGCCGGCCGAGCAGGTGGTTGTAGGCCGCCACCGCCGGCACCGCGGCGCCGATCCCGGCGATGGTGGTGATGAGCGCCTCGGCAATGCCCGGCGCGACCACGGCCAGCGCCGCCGAGCCCTGCGCGCCGATGTTGAGGAACGCGGTCATCACCCCCCATACCGTGCCCATCAGGCCGATGAAGGGCGACACGCTCCCCACGGTGGCCAGGATGCCGACCCCGCGCTCGAGCTGGGTCTCCTCGTCGGTGGCGGCACGCTCCATGACCCGCTGCACGATCTCGAGCCGCAGCAACGCACGGGACGGATCGGGCGGATGCTGGTCCAGCGCGCGTTGTCCGGCGCGCGCGATGCGCGCCAGCATGCTGTCGGGATGGTGGTCCGCCAGAAGCTCGAGCCCGCTGCCGGGCGCGATGCGACGGAACGCGCCGAGGAAGTTCCGGTCCGCTTTCCGCACGCTCCGGTAGCGCCGGGTGCGGTCCCAGATGATCGCCCACGACCACACCGAGAGCCCCACGAGGAGGAGCAGGATGAGCTTGCCGAACGGGCCCGCCTGCAGCACGAGTCCCTGCACGGTCATGTGGGTGCCGCCGGTCTGGAGCAGCAGGCGAGCGAGCATGGCTTCACCTTCCGTGTGAAGTCGGAGGCGGCGGGCCGGGGTTCCATCCCCGTGACCACCCGGGACCGTCCTCGTGCATGTGGGGAGTCCCGGCACGCTAGCACAGCGTTGGAACGGGGCTCAAGCGCCACCACCACCCGGGCGGCGCCGTCTCGGCATCCCGGCCGTTGGTCCGGGCGCGCCGCCGCTTCCGACTCGGATGCGCGTCAGTGACCGGCGAGTCTTACCACACGAGTCCGCGGTGCAGGTCAATTGCCTGCAAATACCCTCGCCATCGCTACACCCTCACGCACGGGAGTCGATACCATCATTGACGTGTTCTCTCTCCCTGCCTGGAGATTGTCCGTGCGCCGCTTCCCCATCCTGGTCGCCGCAGCATGGGCCGTCGGCATGTTCGCGTGCGTCGGCGCGGCCCGAGCCCAGACTCCGTACGCGGCGCCCGGGTTCAACGTCCGTCTGATCGACGGACGCATGCTGCGCATGCAGGAGCTGCGCGGCCACCCGATGGTGCTCGATTTCTGGGCCACCTGGTGCGTGCCGTGCCGCGCCGGCATGAAGGATCTCGACGCCGCGCAGAAGCGCTACGAGAAGCAGGGGCTCACGGTGCTCGGCCTGTCGGTCGACGAGGAGGGCACCGACGTGGTACGGCCGTACGTGCAGAAGCTCGGGGTCCGCTACCGCATCGCGGTGGCCGACGATCGCGTGCTCGACCTGTACGGCCCGATCCGCTCCATCCCCACGGTGTTCTTCATCAACCGTCGTGGCGAGGTGGTGCGGCGAATCACCGGCTACATCGACGCCGAAACGCTCGACGGGTACCTGCGCGAGCTGTTCTGAGCGCGGGCGGGCTCCGGCACGCAGCGTCGGCGGCCCCCGATTGCGCGCTCCCCTGCCGCGCCCATCCTCCCCCGCCCACCTCTAGAATTCCCCCGGTATGGCCGATGACTATGCGGTGAGAGACCGCATGAAGAGCGCAGAGTCCGCGCGGCGGCTCCCTCCCTGGGTGCGCGCCGGTATGCTCGTGGCCGCGGCCATCCTCCCCGCCGGAGTCCGGGCGGCGGAGCCGGCTGCCGCGCCCGCGACCGAAGCCGTGTATCTCCAGGACAACGTCCGGGATCTCTACCCGATCCAGGCCGAGATCTGTCTCTCGACGTACGAGCAGATGAGTGACGCGCCCGGCGTGCTCCTCCGACTCCAGACCGACATCGAGTCCTTCTCGCACTACATCTATACGGTCCGGCGCGACTCCCTGCCCCGGGGAGCGGCGCAGGAGGATCGGGACGGCGCGATCCCGGTCCGCTTCGACGGTCACGACCTCCGGCCCCATCGTATCGAAACGGTCATCCAGGCGGTGTCGACGTCGGGCCGGAAGACCCGGCCCTACTCGATCGTGATCGGCTACTACCCGCGGGAGAGCGACGCGTCCCCGGGACACCCGAACCGGAACTGGCTGATCGTGCATACCTCCGATCTCGCCCTGTGTGGCGGCTCGGTCGGGAACTGGATCGTCGAGACACCCTCTGCCGAGGAGCGGGGCTACGCGCGGAAGCGTTGGGGCCGCGTCGTGAGCCCGATGCACTCCGACGTCGACAAGGCCCGGGCGATCGCCCACGACCTGATCCGGACGCTCCGCCCGCACGAAGGCGTGCCTTCGCCCGGCATGCAATACACGTCCGGCTTCGAGCAGCTGGCGCGCGCCGAGAGCGGCCAGGACCACGTATGGTGTGGCAACTACGCGGACATCTTCAGCGCCGCCTGCAACGCGCTGGACATCCCGGTGCGCAAGATCGACATGCAGTACGTCTGGTCGTCCCGTGGAAGGACCGACTTCGAGATCGCGGAGGGACACCGGACGACGGAGGTGTTCGACCGGACGCTCGACCGGTGGGTGTGGATGGACCTCACGTTGGGATACCTCGGAGCGTGGACGGACGACCATCAGCTCCTGAATATGGCGGAGCTGGTCCAGGTCGTGAACGACGAGAGTCGGCGTGGCCGGCTCCGGGTCGTGGAGTTCGACGCCGCGACCGGGGCGGAGCGAGTCGTGCCCGTGGCCGAGAGCGCGCGCGGCAAGGAGCTGGTCCGGTTCTTCCGCCGGGATCAGCGCTACAAGTACGTGCGCCGGGAGCGCCTCGCGGGCTCGAGCGACACCCCATGACCCGACCGGCACCGTGTCTCGTCCTGGTCGCGCTGGTCACGGCCCGCCTCGCAGCCGCCGAGACCACGCCGCGCGCGACGGTGATCCCATCACCGCGGACGTGCCGGCCCGAGCTGGGCTCGGTCACCCTCGACGGCACGTGGAGCATCCGTCTGGCGGCGCCGAGTGCCGCCGATTCGTTCGCCGCGCAGACCCTGAGCTCGGAGCTGTGGGTGACTCGGCGCTGGAGCTTGCGGATCGTCGGAGACGCGCGCGACCACCAGGTCGTGCTGCTTCCCGAGACGCGCCGACCCGACCGGCCCACGCTCTACGACACGCAGGGCTACACCCTCGCGATCGCCCCCGGCCGCATCACGATCACCGCGCCCTCCACCACGGGACGCTACTACGGCATCCAGACCCTGCGTCAGATCGCACGTGCCGCGCCGGCCGGGCGCATTCACTGCCAGCGCGTGCTCGACTACCCCGACCTCGAGTGGCGGGGTGTGTCGGACGACATCAGTCGCGGACAGATGCCCACACGTGCGGAGTTCGAGCGCACGCTCCGGCTGCTCGGCGAGTACAAGATGAACATGTACGCGCTCTACATCGAGGATGCGTTCCGCTTCCCCTCGGCACCGCGTGTCGGTGTCGGCCGCGCGCGTCTCACCCCCGCAACACTCGCCGAGCTGTCCGCGCTCGCGGGCGCCCATCACATCGAGCTGGTGCCGATTCTCGAGACACTCGGTCATCAGACGCGCATGTTGTCGCTGCCCGAGTATCGCGGGCTGGCCGAGGTCCAGGACCCGCTCCTCGGTCCGTGGAGCGCGCGCACGACCGCCGGCAAGCTCGGCTATTGGCTCCATGGCATCCTGTGGGGCGCTCCGGACGACCCCTCGCCCGAGCCCTGGTCGTTCGCGCCCGCGCTGCCCGAGTCGCGCCGGTTCGTCGAGGACCTGCTCTCGGACCTCACGGACGCCGGGTCCGGACACTTCGTGCACCTCGGCGGAGACGAAGCCATCGACGTCGGGCAGGGAGTGAGCGCCACCGCAGCCGCGCGTCACGGGGTGGGGCCGCTGCTCGCGGACTACTTCACCGAGCTGGCATCGCACGTGAAGAGCCATGGCGGCCGCCGCGCGATCGTGTACGCGGACGGTCTGCTCGACCATCCCGAGGCGATTCCCCGTGTCGCGGCGGTCGCGACGATGATGTACTGGAACTACGATCCGGAGCCGGACGTCCGCGAGCTGACTGCCCTGCGTGACGCCGGTGCGACGCATCTCATGGTGAGCCCGGGCGTGTGGAACTGGCATTCGTTCGCCCCGAACCTCGGCCGGGCGTTCGCGAACACGGCCGCCATGACGCGTGCCGCGCGGGGGGTACACGCGGAGGGCTGTGTGCTCGCGTCATGGGGCGACGACGGCGCCGAGAGTCTGCGCGCGCTCGACTGGCCGGCGGTCGCGTACACGGCGGAGTGCTCGTGGTCCGGTGCGGCACCGGAGGCCCGGAGCTTTCTCGATCGCTACGTGGCCGTGCACTTCGGATGCGCATCGGACGCGCTGGCGTCGGCAATCATGCGGACCGGCTGGCAGGAGTTCGGGAGCGTGGGTTGGTACGGTCGTCTCTACCATCGCACTCCGGCCGTGCGCAGACGTGGCGTCGCGTGGCTCGCACGCATGCGCGTGCTCCGGGCGGACATGGACACGACGCGGTGGGCGCTCGCGCGCGACGGCGCCCGGGTCACCCGCAACCGGGAGGATCTGGACGCGATCCGGCACGCGGCGCGACGGTTCGCCTACGTGGCCCATCGGGAGCAATTGCTCGACGCCCTCGCGCGGGTAGCGCCGGCCCGGGACACGGCGGAGACCCGGCCGGCGACCGGGAAGATCGCGGCCCTGTTGGCGGAGGCGACCGCGATTCGCACCGACTACGAGCGGCTGTGGCGGGCGACCGCCGAGCCGGCAGGGCTCGCGTTCGATCTGGACCGTCTGCGCGTACAGGAGTCGGGCTTGGGGATGATCCTCCGCTCATGCACCGCTTCGGCAGACGTCGGCACTCGCGCCGAGACCCATGCCGATCCGGCTCACACCCCGGGCTCGCCCGCCACCCCGCCCGTCACCACCCTTCAGGACGCGCCACGCCGCGATTGAGTGGGCGTGCAGGCACTTACTCCACCACCACGGCCCGCGCCGTGGCCACGCGTCCGGCCTGCGTGAGCCGGATCATGTAGAGCCCGGCCGCGAGCCGCTGGCCCCGGCCGAGATCGAGCGTGTGATGACCGGCGCCGAATCCGCCGACCTCCTGTGACGCCACGCGTCGCCCGCTCACGTCGTACACCTCGAGCTGGGCCGGCGCGGCGCTCTCGAGCGAGAACGCCACCACCATGCGATCGGCGCGTCCCGGATTGGGTGCCACACCGGAGAGCGCGAAGCCGACCGAGACCGCACCGCTCACCCCCGTCGTGCCGTCCGGCGCGAGCAAGCCGAACGCGCTCTCATTGCCGTTCACATCCACCGCCGAGAGCTTGTAGTAGCTGCCGGCGGCGCCCGCATCCACGTAGCCGGTGTCGCTCAGCGTCGCGATCCGGTTCGCCGCGCCCGGCACGAATCCCGCCGAGCTGCCGCGATAGATGTGGTAGCTCGCGATGTCGGGTTCGGTGTTGGCGGCCCAGTGCAGATGCGTCGCCCCGCCGGAGTACGCGCCCACCAACGGCGCGGGGGGCGCGGGCGGCAGGTTGTCCACCGAATAGCCGGAGTCGGCCGGCGAGTCGAAGTACGTGGACGGCGACGCGGTGGTGGCGCGCACCATGAACACCGCGCGATGGATTCCGGATGCGTTCGAATCCGCCAGTGTCGGGGCCACCAGCACGTAGGCCGAGTCGCCGTGGGCCGGAAGCGTGCCCACGAGGTCCCAGCCGAGCAGCTCGACGCTGGCCGGTGTCGCGGCGGCAAACGACGACGCGGTGTGGCCCGCGGCGGCGGGGTCCGCCCCGAGCCCGAACTGGGAGCTTATCCTGCGGTAGAGCTCGTAGCTCGTGATCGGTGTTCCGGATCCGACGATGTCGAACGGACTCGGCCGGATTCGCACGCGGACGCGGCCGCCCTGGTCGCTGCCAACGTCCCGGATGCTCGCGAGCGAGGGACTGGCCGTGCTCACCACGCGCACCGCCTGGGCGGGCGAGGCGTTACCGAAGAAGCTCGCGTCTCCAGAGTAGACCGCCGACAGCACGCGGTCGCCGAGATAGGGGGCGAACATCGAGACTCCGGCGTTTCCGCCCGTGACCGGCGCGGTGCCGACCAGCGTGGCGCCATCGTAGAAGCGCACCGTGCCGGTCGGCGCGCCGGAGCCGGGCGAGGGCACCGCGACGTTCGCGGTCAGGGTGAGGAGCGTTCCCTTCACCACCGTGCGCGGGCTCACGTTGAGCGACGTGCGGGTCAGCTCGAGCGCCAGCAGCACCGAGCCCGAGGCCGCGCTCTGGTTCGTGACCACCACGTCCGGGCGCCCATCCCCATTCACGTCGGTGATCACCACGCAATCCGTGCCCGCACCGGTCGTGTAGTCGGTGCGCGTCCACGTGCTGCCCGATCCGTTCCCGAGCAGCACCGAGACCGAGCCGGCGGTGTAGTTCGCCGTCACGATGTCGGGGTGGCCGTCGCCGTTCACGTCGCCGATCGCGGCGGTGAAGTCTCCGATGCCGGTGGGATAGTCGGTCCGGGCTCCAAAGGTGCCGCTTCCGGTGCCGAGCAGGACCGAGAACGTGTTGTCGAGCGAGTTCGCGACCACCAGATCGGGCTTGCCGTCCCCGTTCACGTCGCCGATCGCGACCGAGCCGGGCTGTCCGCCGACCGGGTAGTCCACCTTGGCGGCAAAGGTCCCGGTGCCGTTACCGATCAGGACCGAGACCGAGGGCGCGTAGTAGTTCGCAGTGACGAGGTCGGGGATACCGTCGCCGTTCAGGTCGTCCACCGCGACCGAGATGGGATTGAGTCCGGTGCCATAGCCGACGGCGGCCGCGAACGTTCCGGTTCCGCTGCCGAGCAGGACCGAGACCGAATTGGAATTGCCATTCGCCGCGACGATGTCGGGTTTGCCGTCATGGTTGAGATCCGCCACCGCCACCGACTGCGGCTGGGCTCCGACCGCGAAGTCCACCTTGGCCCCAAAGCTTCCGGCGCCGTTGCCGAGCAGCACCGAGACCGAGTTGGAAGGGTTGCCGTAGTTCGCGACCACCAGATCGAGCTTGCCGTCCAGATTGACGTCGCCGACCGCGACGGCATTGGGCTGGCTGCCGGTCGGGAAGTCGTTCTTGGGTCCGAACGCCCCGCCGCCGCTGCCGAGCCGGACCGACACGTTGCTGGTGCCGGTGTTGGCGGTCGCCATGTCGGGGTGGCCGTCGCCGTTGAAATCACCGAGCGCCACCCAACGCGGGCTCGAGTTCGTCGCGTAGTCCACGTGCGGCATGTAGCTGCCGGAGCCGGCGTTGAGCATCAGCGTGACCGACGCGGTCGCGGTCAGGAAGTTCGCCGTCGCCACGTCGGGGCGCCCATCGCCATTGACGTCGGCGATCGTGACGCCGAACGGCTGGGTCTCGACCGCGTAGTCGGTCCGGGCTCCGAATCCGCCGGTCCCGTTGCCGAGGAAGATCGAGGCGGAGTTGACGTCCTGGTTGACGGTCGCCGCGTCCACGTTGCCGTCGCCATTGAGATCGCCCACCGCGATGCCCCAACAACCCGCGGCCGCCGGGTACTCGACGTGAGGAGCGAATCCGCCCGACCCATTCCCGATCAGCACCGACACCGTGCTGGCGAGGCCCGAACAGGCGGCGACCAGATCGGGCTTGCCGTCGCCGTTCAGATCGGTGATCGCCACACTCCACGGGTTGTCGGCGGTCGCGAGGAAGCTCATCGGCGAGAGTCCGCCGTGCCCGTCGCCGAAAAACACCCCGATCCCGATGCCGTTGACGTTGGCGACCGCCAGGTCGGGAATGCCGTCGCCGTTCAGATCGCCGGCGGCGAGGCCACTCGGGGAGTTGCCGGCGGCAACAGTGGTCGTGGGAACAAACCCACCCGAGCCGTTGCCGAACAGGGCCGACACGGTGTTGTCGCCGCGGTTGGCGACGACCAGATCGGGCTTGCCATCGCCGTTCAGGTCGACGATCGCAATTCCTTGCGGACTGTGGCCGGTCGCGAAGTTGGTGGCGGGGCCGAATCCTCCTGCCCCGTCGCCGAGCAGCACCGACACTCCCCATACCAGTCCCGACGTGTACGTCGCCGCCACGTCGAGCCGGCCATCGCCATTCACGTCACCCACCGCCATCCCCTGAACCCACGCGGGCACGGGGTACGTGGTGGTCGAGCCATAGCTCCCCGCGCCATCGCCCAGCCGTACGCTGACGGAGCCGTTCGCGAGCCCGGAGATCATGTCCAGCTTCCCATCGCCATTCAGGTCCACGAACGTGACGCAGGTCGGCTGGCCGCCGACCAAGAGGTCGAACTTGGCGCCGAGGTTGAACGATTGGGCATGCGCAGACGCGGCGAGGGCGAGCAGGGCGCCACTGAGCGCGAGCGACAGAGCGCGGGGACCAAACAGCGTACGCAACGTGTTCATGGCAGCACCACCACACGCGTGTCGAGCACGCTCGCGCCCCGGGTGAGGCGCACGAGATAGAGTCCGGCCGGCATCTGCCGCCGCGAGGCGAGATCCACGGCATGTGGTCCGGGGCCGAGCTCTCCCACATCGAGCGAGGCGAGTCTCCGGCCGCTCACGTCCATCAGCTCGAGTCGCGCGGATTCCGAGCCGGGAAGTGTGAAGTGGATCTCGAGCCCCGGGCCGCGGATCGGATTGGGCCTCGCGCCCTCGAGTGCCAGGGCGACCACGCCGCCCGGCACGTCGGTCGTGCCCGTCGGCGTGAGCAGCGCGTAGGCGCTCTCGTTGCCGTTCACGTCCACCGCCGAGAGCTTGTAGTAGCGCCCGGCGCTGCCGGCATCGGCATACCCGGTGTCGGCGGGAGTCGCGATCAGGTTGGCGGCGCCGGGTACGAAGGCCGCCGAGCCTCCGCGATAGAGCCGGTAGTACCAGAGATCGGGTTCGAGATTGGCGCCCCAGTGGAGGTGCAGCGTGCCACTCGAGTAGGCGGCGGTGAATGGCGCCGGGGTCGCCGGCGCGAGATTGTCGACCGAATAGCCCGAATCGGGCGGCGAATCGAAGTTGAGCGTGGGGTTCGAGGTCGCGGCGCGCACCCGGTAGCTCGAGCGATGGATGCCGGAGCCGTTCGAGTCGGCCAGCGTCGACGCCACCAGGTCGTAGCCGGATTCGCCGTGGGCGGCGACGCTGCCCACATAGTCCCAGCCATCCATCTGGACGCTCGTGGGCCGCGCGCCGGTTGCGGGGCGGATGCTCGCGGTGTGCACGCGTACCATCGGCGCTCGATTCGCGAGCCCCAGCGCGGGATTCACCTGGCGGTAGATCTCGTACTGCGTGATCGGTGTCGGCGACCCCACGTAGTCGTAGGCACTCGCCAGGAACTGCACGCGCACCGAACCGCCCTGGTCGTTCTTGATGTCCTGAATGCCCGCGAGGGCCGGTGAGGCCGACGTCGCCACGCGGAGATTCCGAATCGGCGAGATGCTGCGCTGGTACCTGCCGTCACCGTTGTAGACGGCGGTGATCGGCCGGTTGCCGAGCCGCGGCGCGAACAGGGCGAGTCCCGCGACGCCGGCGTTCACGGGCGAGGTGCTAAGCAGCGTGAAGCCGTCGAAGAAGCTCACCGTA
>JBIOKD010000074.1:0-12030 GCA_044451485.1 Candidatus Eiseniibacteriota bacterium
TATCCGGGGGGTCCGCCGGGTGCGGCCGGGGCGGGGCCGGGCATGGGGACCGGCCCCGCCCTTCAGGCGGCGTGCGATACGCCGCTCGTGGCTGCTCGGCAGCGCGACGATGCTGGTCCGCGCTACGGGGTGCCGAACGTGATCCCGGTCTGGACCGAGACCTGGCTCACGTCGCTCGCCGTGAAGCGCCCCTCGAGGAAGTAGTGGTTGCGGTCCCCGGGGAAGCGCAGCCCGCCGATCATGTTGATGCCGAGATCAGTGTCGGATCGGTCGAGCCGGTCGTTGTGGACGAAGTTGACCCCGAGTCCGCCACCCAGGTAAGGCGTCATGTGACGGTCCGGCTGGAAGTGGTACGCGACGTCGAAGTTGGGCGCCACGTCGCTGATCCCGTCCACGCTCCAGTAACGCATGTTCGGCACCATCTGGAGATGCGCATTCCGGGTGGTGACTTCGGCGTGAACTCCGAGCGAAGCGGTCCCATCGAGATCTTGCGGGCTCGCGAGGCCCAGACTACCGCCGACGCCGCTCAGGTCGGCCCGCGCCGTAGCGGCCGCGAGTCCGACCCATACCAGTGCGAGGGTGAGTGCGATCGCGGCCGGCCGGTTCATCCGATTCCGTGGGTCACTCATTTGCGGGTCCTCCGTTCATGTCCGGCGGGCGAGCCTCGTCCCACATTCGTGCGTGGGCGCCGTCGCGGCATCCAGGCCGTGATCGGCCGGAGTGCTCGCGCGCGCCGGACGTCCATGGACTCGCGGCCATGACGCGGCCTATCGGTGTTCGTGGTCACGATCGCGGTCGTGGTCGTCGCGATCGCCGGCGTCGCGATACGGCCGGTGACGCCAGTACCCGTCGGGGACGTTCAGGACCGGTCGGGGCACGTGGTGAACCTCGATCGGCTGATACGGACCATCGACCCGGCCGCTGCGATACCAGAATCCATTCCGATAGAGGAAATACCCTCCGCGATACTGGAACAGATCACAGTCCGGATCGGGTGCCTCGACCACACGCACGTCCGACGCCTCGACGAACTCGAGGTGCGGATCCCCCTGGAACGCGATCACGGGTGGCACCGGGGCTTCGGCGATCCCGACGGTGAAACCCAGGTACGTGCGCGCGGGGCGTCCCGAATAGGCGACCGGGGCGCACGAGACCAGGAACGACATCAGCGCGCTACAGGCGGCCAGCGAGATGAGCCTGGAGGTCGGCCGCACGAGGCCTCCTTCGTGGTTGCGCGGGAGCGCCTGGGGAGGATCGGGGCGTGTTCCCGACGGTCACACTCGTTTGGACACCGTGGCCTCACCCGTGGACGACAAAGCCTGGTGAAGTCTCCGCCATGATTTGACCGGGTCCTGGCAGCCAGTCTCGCCGGGCCGGTTCCTGGAACGAGCTTCGGCCGGGGTATACCATCGCGTCCCATGCACCCGGAGCCCGATTCGCGTACCACGCATCCGTACATCCTCGGCCACTCTAGGCGCGAGCTGGAACGTCTGAAGACCCAGGCACGCTTGATCGATCCGATCACCCGCCGCTTCCTCGCCGCAGCCGGTCTCCAGTCCGGGATGCGTCTCCTGGACGTCGGGAGCGGCGCGGGGGACGTGGCCTTCCTCGCCGCGGACATGGTCGGGACGGGTGGCGAGGTGGTCGGCGTCGACCGGAGCGGTGCAGCAATCGCCGAGGCGCGCGCGCGCGCCGCCGAACGATCGCTCCCCCAGGTGAGTTTTCACGAGGGTGATCCCGCCGAGATGACGTTCGATCGCCCATTCGACGCCGTGGTGGGCCGGTACGTGCTGCAGTTCCAGCGGAAGCCGGCAGCAATGCTGCGACGACTTGCATCCCAGGTGCGGCCCGGTGGCGTGCTGATGTTCCACGAGCTCGATTGGGCCGGTCTCACCTCGTTTCCGGCGGTCCCGACTTTCGATCAGTGTTGCCGGTGGGGTATGGAGATGCTGCGGCGGCACGGCACCGAGAACCGGATGGGCATCAAGCTGCACGCCACCTTCGTCGCCGCCGGACTGCCTCAACCCTCGATGCGGTTCGAGGCGCCGGTCGGTGGTGGGGCGAACGCGACGGACATCCTGTGGAACCTGGTGGATTTTCTCGGCACCGTGCTTCCCGAGATGGAACGCCTGGGCGTGGCCAAGGCGGCGGAGGTGGGTCTCGACACCTTGATGGAGCGCATCGTGGAGGAGGCGAAGATCGGGGAGAGCGCCTTTGTCGGGTTCTCGCAGTTCGGCGCCTGGTCCCGTGTGTGACTCCACCGTGAGCCACCAGTGGGACGGCGATCGACGGGTGGGGATTTCGTGACGCCACGATGGACCTCCCGTGCGGGACTCCGGGTTCGCATCGTCGCCGTGACCAGTGCCCTGATCGCGTCGTGTGGCGGCATCGCATCCGCAGAGACGGCAGCCACCACGCCGGCGATGGCCCCGCTCTGGACGGTGCACATCGACCAGGTGCGGCCCGGCATGACGGCGGAATTCGAGCGGTTGAACGCGCTGGAGAACGGCCGGATCCATGCGGTGCTGCGCCGCTACGGCCAGCCGATCAAGCCGCTCTTCGTGATCGCGACGAGCGGGGGTGCCTATCTGAGTCTGCGGCCCCGAGCATCGTTCACCGAGCTCGACGCCGGGTCGACGCTCCCCGACAGCGTCTCGCGGCTGGTGTCCGCGATCGCCGACAGCCTCGACGGGCCGATCCACGCGGCACTCGAGCATCATCACAACGAGCTCTGGCGTCTCGACACCGGCAGTACCTACCTGCCCCGGCACCCCGGCTTCCGGGAATCGACCCCCGGCTATGTCCAGCTCGTCCGCGAGCGGGTGATCCCGCGCATGCTGGATCGCTACGGTTCGCTGGTCGACTCCCTCGACGAGGCGCTCCAGCGCTCCGACTACCCGTGGCCGGTTCTGCTGTTCTCGTCCGCGTACGGCGACGGCGCGTACCGCATGCTGTGGCAGGCGGAGACGCGGGAACGATTCCGCAAGTCCGGAGACCGCGCCGCCGTGCTCGCGGCGGTCTACGGCGAGGCGACGGCGCGTCGCATGCTGGCCGCATGGCGGAGCTGTCTGGTCGACTCGGAGACGGTGGACGCGGTGCCCCGTCGCGGCTATGCCGATCTGGATCCCGCGGTGACGTGGCCCGGCATGGCCAACTAGCCGGCGTCGCGCGGCGTCGCCCTGCTGGATGATGTCGCTCGGCGGATCGCCGCGAGCCGCGACCCGCCAAGTCGAGCTCCTAGCGCTTGTCCTCTGGTGGCGTCTTGCCCTTCGGCGGCGACGGCTTCGCGGGCGCGGGTTTCACCGGCGCAGGGCGCGCCACGGGCGGTGGTGTTGCGACGACACGATCGCGGGCGTGGAACTCGCGCTCGAGATTCCCGGGTGTTGGACTGATCGACGGCGTCTGCGGACGAGCCATCGGGTAGGGGGTCGGCGCCGCCTGTCGCGGCGCGGGCCAATCGTACGGCTTCGGCGGGCTCGGTCGCTCCGCGGGACGCGCTCCTCCCGACACGCCACCGGCGGGCGTGCTCTGCGGCATCGGCGTGGCCGGCCGGCTCGGGGTGATGGCCGGAACGCTCGGCGCCGGTGTGACCGGAACGGTGGTCGGTCTCCAGGAGCGGCCGTCGTTCACCGTCCAGCCGCCGCGGGTGTCACGCTGATAGACCTTTCCGTCCTTGCCGGCGAACACGTTGTTGGGCAGGGCGACCGGCCTGGGCGGCGTGGTCGCGACGCGATGCAACGGCATCCGGCTCGCGGTGCGATCGACCCGCACCACGTTCTCGGGCCGACTGTAGAGATTGGTCGGCGCCCGATCGGCCACGTCGGGGCGCTGGGGTCGCGGGCGCCGGGTGCGAATCGGCATCCGGTCGGCATCGAGCAGCGGACGACGATAGCCACCGGGACCGAACCAGAGGGGCGGGCCGTGGTGGGGCGGTCGCTGTCGCGAGCGCCAGCCGGTCCTGAGGAAGCCGGTGCCGTAGCTGTAGCCGAAGCTCCAGCGACTCAGCCATGGGTTGTAGCACGCGTGGAATCCCCACGTCATCGGCCGCGGGTAGTAGTGGTGCCGGCCCCGCCATGGCCGGTAGTGATAACCCGTTCCGTAGACGACGGTGCCGAAGTACGGATAGCATCCGACGTAACCCGGCAGATAGCCGACGTAGATCACCCCCGGGGTCACGTCATAGATGTAGACGTAGCGCACGTTGTAGACCGGACAGCTGGGTGGGATCTCGTCCACGTCCAGGGGTCGCGTGTCGCTTACGCGCCACGGCCCGTCGGGGCTGTCGGCGACGTACCAGACACCCTGATCGCAGGCGTAGTAGCGGCCATCGGCGAAGATGACCTCGGCGTCGGTGTTGACGGCATAGCGCAGATCCGTGCCGTCGATCGTCTCGAAGTCCGGGGCGCCGTCGTAGGCCACCTCAAAGCTGTCGTCGCTGCGAAGGATGGCGCTGGTCTGCGGGATCTCGGCGTCCGCGACCGCATCCTCGGCCTGATCGGTCCCCGCGACACTGGCCAGGATGTCGCCCTTGGGCGAGTCGAGCGGGATTCGCTTGAAGCTCGCCGGCAGCTGGTCGCCACGCACGAACGACCATGGTCCGTCCGCGGACTTGGCCCGGTACCATCGTCCGGCGAGCAGCACGTAGAGCGCCTGGGTGCTGATCTCGCGCACCACATTGCTCTCGGTGTTGGTGACGTAGAGCAGCTCGTCGTCGACCAGTGGCGCGTATTGCGGCGGGCCGTCCGACCAGATCAGCTCGGTCGGCTCGGTCGCGGTGAGGACGATCGGCGCCGATCCCTGCACCTGGTCGTCGGCCGCCGTGTCCGGTGGCACCACGGCGCGGACGGCGGCGGGGATCTCGGCGACCTCCGCCCAGGGTCCCTTGGGATCCTGCGCCCAATACCAGAGATTCGCGCCACTCAAGTAGTACTTCCGGCTCGACGGGTCGTAGATCACCGCGTACGGCGTGTTCGCGACCCGCTCCAGACTGGAACCTTCGATCGCCTCGAGCGTCGGAGCCCCGTCGTACACGACGAGGATCGCCCGCTCGGCGGAGAACACGATGTGGGGAGGCGTGTTGTCCAGGGTCGCGACGCTGGCGCGCTCCCGTTCGGTCGCAGCCAGTCCCGCCTGGAGCTCCTCGAGCGACTGCGACAGGTCCCACTGGGCCGCTTCGGCCTCGATAATCTGCTCGTAACGGCTCGCGTCGGCCGCGGTGATGCCGGGGAGCCGCACCTTGGTCACATCGAAGTGGCGCGCCGTCACCGTGCTGCTGTCCCGATCGATCACGATCTGCTCGTCGAACCACAGCACCCCGAAGGTCGGGGAGGTGTCGGCGCTCTTCTGCAACGAGAATGCCGCGCGGCTGCTGAGCAGGTCGTCGCGCAGATCCTCGGCCTGGGGCTGGTAGATCACGATCGTCCCGCTCGAGGAGTCGAACTGGCGCGGCCAGCTCGGTGTGTCGGCGCGCAGCGGTGTGGCCACGACCAGGGCCGCGCCCATCACGAGAGCCACGAGCGCGGAGGGGATGACGCGCTCCACGAGCCCGCGACCGGGGCCGGGGTGTAGGATCGACCGGTTCGTTCGCAGCGATGCCATGGCTTGCCTCCCGGGGGGATGGCGGGCGGGGAGCTTCGAACCCGCTGTCACCCGGCACCCTACACCCGCACCCGGCGGACGACCGCCGGAGCGTGGCGGGTGCCTGGCGTCTTCCCTTCCTTCGTACACAAGATACGCTGCCGATGCTGCAGAGATGTGGCAGCCCTGGGGGAATTTGCGGCGCATGTTCATGCCTTGAACAACCCTTGACTCGCCCGGTGTGCGAGCCATTTCGTCGCGCTCAACTCGCACGCCCACCGGGAACGGGGAAGCCGACCGATGCGGGATCCCGATTCGCGCGGTCTGGGCTCTGGCCGACGTCAAACGTCTGGGGGGTTGGCGGTTACGAGAGATTTCGATCTTCACGAGCTACCCGGTCGAATTCCGGCCTTCCCGTTCGACCAATTGGTGTTCACCGTGGTCCAAGCCCGAACCAGGAGGTAGTCATGAAGTATCTGTGCCTGATCTACGAGGACGAGAGCTTGTGGGAGAACCTCCCGAAGGCGGAGGCGGAGAAGATGCACGGCGAGTACTTCGCGTTCACCGACGGCATCAAGAAGAGCGGGCAGTACATCGGCGGCAATCCGCTCCAGCCGACCCGTACCGCCACCACGGTGCGGGTGCGCAATGGCAAGATCTCCACCACCGATGGCCCCTTCGCCGAGACCAAGGAGCAGCTCGGTGGGTACTATCTGGTCGAGGCCCGGGATCTGAACGAGGCCATCCAGGTGGCGTCGCGGATCCCGAGCGCGCGGAGCGGGAGCATCGAGGTGCGGCCGATCATGGAGGTTCCGCAGCGGGTCGGCTAGACCGGGTCGACCCAGACGGCCGTGTCGACGAAGCGTGGAGGTGGCGGGGTGAGCGAGGGCGCGGCGGAGCGGATTCGGGACATGGTGGACGCGGTCTACCGCTCGGAGTCGCGACGTGTCCTCGCCACCCTGATCCGTCTGCTCGGAGACTTCGACCTCGCCGAGGAGGCGCTGCACGATGCCTTCGTCGCGGCGGTCGAGCAATGGGCGCGCGACGGCGTACCCTCGAGCCCCCGCGCCTGGCTGGTCTCCACTGGACGCTTCAAGGCCATCGACGCCATGCGCCGGCGGGCCCGCTTCGACGCATCGCAGGGGATCATCGCCGATCAGATCGAGGCGAGCTCCGGCGGCGTCGAGCCCGACCCCGACGACGTCGAAGACGATCGCCTGCGTCTGATCTTCACCTGCTGTCACCCGGCGCTGCCACCCGATGCCCAGGTCGCGCTCACGTTGCGCACGGTCTGTGGTCTGACCACCGAGGAGATCGCCCGCGCGTTTCTCCTTCCGCCACCGACGCTCGCGCAACGCATCGTCCGCGCCAAGACCAAGATCCGGGACGCGGGCATTCCCTACGAGGTGCCCACCCGCTCGCAGCTCCCGGCCCGGCTCGACGCGGTGCTGCGCGTGATTTATCTGGTCTTCAACGAGGGTTACTCGGCCTCGTCCGGCTCCTCGCTGACCCGGCAGGACCTTTCGGCCGAGGCGATCCGGTTGGGACGTCTCATGGTGGCGATGCTGCCCGAGCCGGAAGCGGCGGGCTTGCTCGCACTCATGCTCCTGATCGAGTCGCGGCGGCCGGCGCGTGTCTCCGCGGCCGGCGAGCTGATCCTCCTCGACGAACAGGATCGCTCGCTCTGGGATCCGGAGCTTCGCGCCCAGGGACTGGCGTGGGTCGAGAAGGCGCTCGCTTCGCGGCGCGCGGGGCCTTACGTGCTTCAGGCCGCGATCGCCGCGGTGCACGCCGAGGCGGCGGACCCTGGTGCCACGGACTGGCACCAGATCGTCGGTCTCTACGACGTGCTGTTGCGGCTCGATCCATCACCCGTGGTCCAGCTGAATCGGGCGGTGGCGCTGGCGATGCGGGACGGACCCGCGGCTGGGCTCGGACTGATCGACGCCATACTCGCGCGTGGCGAGCTGGCCGACTATCACCTCACGCACGCGGCTCGCGCGGATCTTGCCCGGCGGCTCGATCGGAGCGACGAGGCCGAAGCCGCGTACCGCACTGCGCTCCGTCTCACCAGCCAGGAACCCGAGCGCCGCTACATCGAACGGCGTCTCGCCGAGCTCACGACGCGACGCGAGAGCCCGGCGGGCAGCGGGCGCGAGTCTTCCTGAAGCGCGGCGGCGCGACGCCGCGAAGGCGCCGCCGGCCTCGCGCCCTCGCCACGCGTTGTCAGACGAGCCTAGCGCATGCCCCGCAGCGCGGTCTGCAGCTTGCCGAACGAGACCGAATCGCGCGGGCTGTAGGTCATGTCCATGTACGCGACCTTGCCCTGCTTGTCGATCACGAAGCCGGTGCGCCGGTTGTATCCCACCGACTCGAGATAACTGCCGTACTCCTTTGCGACCAGGTGCTTGTGATCGGACGCAAGTCGGAATGGAAGGTTGTGGTGCTTCGCCCACTCGTAGTGGGAGAAGATGTAGTCCCCGCTGATCCCGATGACGTCGGCGTTCAGGGCGCCCAACGCGGTGAAGTTGTCACGGAGCGTGCAGACCTCCATCGTGCAGCCGCCACTCCAATCGGCGGGGTAGAAGGCAAGCACGATGTTGCGCTTGCCCACCAGTGCCGAGAGGGAGAGGCTGTCGCGGGCGATCGAATCCCGGGTCGCGTAGGGGAGCGTGAAACCCGGAGCGGTCGACCCGACTTGGAGCGGAGGTGCCTCGTCGGCCAGGACGATACCGGCGGTGACCAGCGTCAGCAGGAGAGGCAGTAGGCTCTTCATGTGTGCTCCGGGTGGTTGGCGACGGGATCGGATCCCACGGTAAGTCGGGCGCGGATCGACCCCAGGGGCGCCCCGTGTGGTTCGATGCGGGACGGCGTGATTTGGACCGCGTGAGTCCGTCGGGACTATAGGCCATCTCGGTGGCCGACACCCCGTTTCGAACGACGCATCCCCGCGGCCCGCGCTGGGCCACAACCTGATGCGTATCGCCGAGCTAAACTCGGTCGCGGAACGTCCGGCGAACGCGCAATGGCCACCGCACGTCTCAAAACGGAACCTGGTAGCGGAACGGATCGAGACACGGCCCGCAACCGCCCCGCTCGTCCCGCAAGCGGGCGGCGGCGGCGCGATCGAAATCAGCGATGACGTCGCGATCGCGACCGAGCAGCGCCCGGGCCACGCCACGCGCATAGTAGGATTCGGCCCGCTGTGGCGCGGCGCCCGCCTGTTGCGCCGTGTCGGCGAGCGCCCCGGCCGTGTCGCCGGTCGCGGCCTGTGCCAGCGAGCGCCCACCATAGAACTGCGTCCCCCCGCGTCGGCTTCCGGCCCCATGGAACGCAGGCAAGGCGCCCACCGTTCGGGTACATTGCGCGGATGCCATTGAGTTCCGGGACCCGTCTCGGGCCGTACGAGATCATCGCGCCGCTGGGCGCGGGTGGGATGGGCGAGGTGTATCGGGCGCGCGACCCGCGGCTCTCGCGAGAGGTGGCGATCAAGGTGCTGCCCCAGCACCTGAGCGCCAACGCCGAGGTGCGGGCGCGCTTCGAGCGCGAGGCGAAGACCGTCTCGGGTCTGAACCATCCTCACATCTGCACCCTTCACGACATCGGGCGCGAAGCGGACACCGATTTCCTGGTGATGGAGCTGATCGAGGGCGAGACGCTGGCCCAACGGCTCACAAAGGGACCGCTACCGTCGGCCGAGGTAGTGAAGCTCGGCGCTCAGATCGCGGACGCGCTGGATCGCGCGCATCGTGCCGGGGTGATCCACCGGGACTTGAAGCCGGGAAACGTGATGCTGACCCGCTCTGGCGCCAAGCTGATGGACTTCGGGCTTGCGCGGGCGACGGGGCTCGCCGGGCCGGCGGACAGCGGTCCCACGGTGATGGCGATGACGCAGTCGCCCACCATGGCGGCGCCACTCACCGCCGAGGGCACCATCGTCGGCACGTTCCAGTACATGGCGCCGGAGCAGCTCGAGGGCAAGGACGCCGACACGCGCAGCGACCTGTGGGCGCTGGGCTGTGTGCTATACGAGATGGCGACGGGCAGGCGGGCGTTTGGAGGGGCGAGCCAGGCGTCGCTCATCTCGTCGATCATGAAGGACGAGCCGCGACCGCTGGCGGAGCTGGCGCCGCTCAGTCCGCCGGGACTCGATCGGCTGGTGCGGCAGTGTCTGGCGAAGGACCCCGAGGAGCGCTGGCAGTCCGCTGGGGACGTGCGCCGCGAGCTGGAGTGGATCGCCGGTGGCTCCTCGTCGTCCGCGGCCGCGATGCCGGCGCTCGCGGCGTCCGGCACCCGATCGCGCCTGTCGCGGGCGCTGCTCGCGTGGGTGCTGGTTGGGGCGATGGCGGTGCTCCTCGCAGGCGTCGTGGCGGTCGCGCTTCGCCCGCCGAGTGGGATCGCGAGACCGATGCGCGTCATCATTCCCGCGCCCGCGACCGCGAACATCGACGACGACGATGCGAACGTGCGGATCTCGCCCGACGGTCGGGCGGTGGTGTTCCTCGCCTCCGATTCGTCGGGCAGCTCGCAGCTCTGGGTGCGCTCCCTGTCGGAATCCGAGGCGCGGCCCCTGTCGGGCACACAACAGGCGAGTCTCCCGTTCTGGTCGCCGGACAGTCGTGATGTCGGATTCTTCGCCGAGGGGAAGCTCAAGAAGGTGGACGTCGCGGGTGGGAGCGTCCAGATCCTTTGCGATGCGGCCGATGGTCGGGGCGGCACCTGGAGCCGGCGTGGGGTGATCGTGTTCGCTCCCGCATCGACCGGCCCACTGATGCAGGTGTCGGAAGGCGGCGGAACGGCCACGGCGATCACCGCATTGGACACGACGCGTCGCGAGCATGGGCACCGATTCCCGACGTTCCTGCCCGACGGGGACCACTTCTTCTATCTTTCACTCACCGGTGCGGATTCGCTCCCGACCCGACTCGGCTCGCTCACCGATCACTCCACGAAGTGGGTGTTGAACGCCGATGGCACCGCCATCTATGCGCCACCCGGGTACGTGCTGTTCGTGCGCTCCGGCACGGTCCTCGCCCAGCGCTTCGATCTCCGCGCCGGCCGGGTGACGGGCGAAGCGCGTGTCCTTGGCCCGACCTCCAACAACAGCCGCTACACCGCTGCGCCACCGTTCTCGGTCACCGACGACGGGGTCATGGTCCAGCGCCATCGCGCGATCGGAGTGCGTGGGATGGCATGGCTCGATCGCCAGGGCCACCGGATCGGCCAGCTACCGATACCGGACGCCCCCTGTCAGGACATCGCGCTCTCACCCGACGATCGCCAACTGGCGCTGTGCCAGCTCTCATCGCAGGGCACGGTCGACGTCTGGACCATCGATCTGGCGCGCGCGATCGCCACGCGGCTCACCGATCTCGACTTCTGCGAGAAGCCGCTCTGGTCGCCGGATGGACGCTGGATCACGTTTTCGGCTCTGGCTACCGGCGGCAAGCGCAAGCTCTATCGCAAGCTCGCATCCGGCGCGGGAGACGCGGAGATCCTATGGGACGGTCGTACCACGTTCACGGACCCCGCCTGCTGGACGCCCGACGGGAGCACGCTCCTCATCCGAGACCTCGATCCGAGGACGGGAGAAGACATCTGGGTCCTGCCACTCGACGGAAAGCGACAACCGATCCCCCTGCTCCACGGGCCCTACCACGAGGAGGACGCGAGTCTCTCGCCGGACGGGCATTGGCTCGCCTTCCGATCCAATGAGTCGGGACGAGCCGAGCTCTACGTCCAGTCCTTCCCGACCGCGGACGCCAAGTTCCGGATCTCGACCGAGGGCGGTGGAACGCAGTCGCGATCGAACACCGGCAAGGGATTCTGGAAGAAGGACGGTCGCGAGCTGGTGTTCGTGGGGGGAGATGGCGTCACGGTTCTGTCGGTGCCGATCGAGACCACCGGGGGCTTTCACGCTGGAACCCCACGACCCCTGTTCCACCTGCCCGACGGGGTGGTGGAGCTGATCCCCACCTCCGACCTGCAGCGCTTCCTGGTGCTCGAGGATCGTGCCACCAAGGAGAGTGGGTCGATCCAGATGATCGTCAACTGGCCGGCGCTGGTGAAGGGGCGTTGAGGGTCGACGACCGCAGCCGAGCCCGCGCTGCTTCAGCGTTTCGCGAACTTGAGGTGGGTCACATTGGGGGCGGCCACCGTGCGCACCAGCTCCAGCCCGTGCAGGTCGCTTCCAAGACCCGCGAAGAGCGCCTCACCGCCGCCGAGAAGGATCGGAACGACGTGGATCTCCATCTCGTCCACGAGCCCGGCAGCGAGACATTGCCGGGCCGCGCTCGCGCCACCCGCCAGCGACACGTCCTTGCCACCCGCCGCCCGTCGCGCCTGCTCGAGGGCGGTCTCGATGCCCTCGGTCACGAAGGTGAAGGTCGTACCGCCATCGAGCCGGAGCGGCTCCCGCGAATGATGGGTGAGCACGAACACGGGGTGGCGGAA
>JBIOKD010000075.1:0-11953 GCA_044451485.1 Candidatus Eiseniibacteriota bacterium
ACGCACCAGCATGATGCCCTCGATCACCAGCAGCGCCCCGAGCACCCAGCCGACCAGCCGGCGCATGTGGTGGTGCAACCCGTCCTCGATGTCGTGCTTGAGATTGAGGTACATGATCACGAACAGGAACAGCACCATGATCGCGCCGGCGTAGACGATCACCTGCACCATCGCGAGGAACTCGGCCTGGAGCAGCAGGTAGATCCCGGCCAGCGAGCAGAACCCGAGGACCAGCCACAACGCGCAGGTCACCGGGTTGCGGTTGATCACCACCATCAGGCTGCAGCCGGCCAGCAGCGCCGCGAACGCGATGAACAGGAACGGGATCATGATCGTGTCCGCCAGAACACCCACACCGCGGTCACCACGATGTTGGCGATCGAGAGCGGGAGCATCACCTTCCAGCCCAGGTTCATGAGCTGGTCGTAACGGAAGCGCGGATAAGTCCAGCGCACCCAGATGAAGAAGAACAGCAGCACCCCGAGCTTGGCGAAGAACCAGAGGAACTTGAGCGAGTCGGGCAGCCACGGCCCGTTCCAGCCACCCAGGAACAGCACGATGGCGATCGAGCAGATGCTGATGACGTTGGCGAACTCGCCGAGGAAGAACATCCCGAACTTCATGCTCGAGTACTCGGTGTGGAACCCGGCCACCAGCTCGGATTCGGCCTCGGGCAGGTCGAATGGGGCGCGGTTGGTCTCCGCGAACGCGGTGGTCATGAAGATGACGAAGCCGAGCAGTTGGGGCAGCACGAACCACATGCGCTCCTGCGCGTGCACGATCTGCACCAGCGACAGCGAGCCCGCCAGCAGCAGCACGCCCAGCGTCGACAGACCCATCGCCAGCTCGTAGCTGATCATCTGCGCCGCCGAGCGCAGGCCGCCGAGCAGGGCGTACTTGTTGTTCGACGACCAGCCGGCGAGTGTGATCGAATACACGCCCAGACTCGACATGGCGAAGAACACCAGCAGACCGACGTTGACGTCCGTGCCGATCATCGCGCTCTGGGCGCCGAACGGCACCACCGAGAAGGTCACGATCGCCGGCACCACCGCCAGGATCGGCGCGACGTGGAACACCACTTTGTTGGCCCCGTCGGGGATGAACTCCTCCTTGAAGAACAGCTTGCCGACGTCGGCGATCGGCTGGAACAGCCCGAGCGGGCCGACCCGATTGGGTCCGGTGCGGGCCTGCATGTGACCGGCCACCTTGCGCTCGGCGTAGATGAGATAGGAGACCACGGTCAGCATGGCGAACAGGATCACCACGCACTTGACCAGCGCCCAGACCACGAGCTGGATGTTGGGAATGCTCCAGATCTGGGCCACCGCGGCCGCGATCCCGGTCATGCGCCCACCGTCTCGCGAGCGCCCACTCGCCGCGCCCGTACGCGGAGCCCCGCGCTCGCCGGCATGCCGAGGCGGTTGAGCTCCACGCCACGCTGCGCGTAGGGCACGAACACGCTGCCCACCGGCACCGCGTCATCCAGCGCCACCGGCAGCGTCACCTGCCCGGCCGCGCCCTCGAGCGCGATCCGGTCGCCGGCGCCGAGACCGAGACGCGCGCCCTGCTCGGGATGGAGCCACGCGCAGGGCTCCTTGGCGAGCCGTGGCAGCAGCGTGCCGCGATGCGAGAGCCCGCCCTGCAGGAACAGCGTGCCACCGGCGAGCAGCCACAATCCGTCGGCTGCGCCCGCGGCCGGCTTGCCGTCGGGGGCCGGGGCCAGCGCCGCCGTTCGCGGCGCCGCCAACGACCACTGCGGCCCGTGCGGGATCATCATCGCGGTGAGCAGCCCATGGTAGCCCGGGGTCAGACGCGCGATCTCGCGGAACACGTCCTCGCTGGTGCGGTGATTCCATGACGCGCCGAACGCCTGCGCCACCGCCTGGAACACCTCCCAGTCCGGCCGCGTGCCCTTGCGCGGCGGCAACGCGCGCACCGTCTTCTGGAGCCGGCGCTCGCAGTTGACGACCACGCCCTCCTTCTCGGCAAAGCTGCAGACCGGGAACACCACGTGCGCGCGCTCGACGGTGGGCGTGAAGAACATCTCGTTGACGATCACCAGCTCGGTCGCGGCGAGCGCCCTTTCGGCGAGCGCGCGATCGGGCGCGCTGGCGAGCCAGTCGTCGCCCACGATCCACAAGGCGCGCACCTGGCCCGCGGCGGCGGCGGCGAGGATCTCGGGCGCGGTCATGCCGGCGCCCGGCAGCGGGCCGCCCCACGCCCGCTCGAAGACCGCGCGTTGCGCCGGGTCGGCGGCCGACGCGTAGCCGGGCAGCCGGTCGGGGGTGAGACCCATGTCGAGCGCGCCCTGGCTGTTCGATTGCGGGCCGACGTACATCACCGAGGAGCGCTCGGTGGTCAGGGCGCCGCACGCCCACCCGAGGTTCTCCACCGCCTGCACCAGCACCGCGGCCTCGGGATGCTCGGTGAACGCGCGCCCGAACAGGATCGCCTTCCGGTCCGCCTCACGCAGTCGCTTCGCCGCGGCGCGGATCGCGCCGGCCGGCACACCGGTCGCCGTCTCCGCCGCCTCGGCGGTGGCGCCGGCGAGCGCGCTCTTGAGTACCGCCAGCCCTTGCGTCACCTCGGGTGGCACGGCGTGGGGATCACCGAGATCGAGCACCGCGCGGGTGAGCGCGTTCATCAGCGCCACCTCGGAGCCCGGGCGGTACGCCAGATGGGCGCCGTGGAAGCGCGGACGCGCGAGCTTGACGCGGCGCGGGTGCGCGACCGTGAGATGCAGCCCGCGCTGGTTCTCGCCACGTACGAGCTGCGCCTGCGCCAGCGGACCCTCGCCCTGCAGATCGTCGCCCAGCACCAGCACCTCACGCATGTCAACCAGCGCGTCGAACGACAGCGCCGGGCGGCCGCCACCGGTGGCGCGCAGGATCGCGTCCCCCGCGACCGGCGCGGTGAAGCGGGTGCGCGCGTCGACGTGCGGGGTGCCGAGCACCGCGCGGGCCAGCTTCTGGAACAGGTACTGCTCCTCGAGGTTCAGCTTGTCGCCCCCCAGGAACGCGACCGAGCCGGCGCCATGGAGCGCCACGATCTCGCGCAGACGCGTCGAGGCGAGCGTCACCGCCTCGTCGAAATTGGATGGGGTCAACGCCGCGCCGAGACGCACCATCGGCGCGCTCAGACGATCGGGGCTGGCCACGAACTCGTAGCCGAAGCGGCCACGGACACACAGGAACTCCTGGTTCACGCCGCGGAACTCGGTGCCGCGGGCGCGCAGGATCTCCTCACGACGCACACCCAGACGCACCGAGCACCCGTTCGAGCACCACGGACAAATCGTGATGTGCTGACGCAGGTCCCATGGCCGCGCCTTGAAGCGGTATGGCAGGGCGGTGAGGGCGCCGACCGGGCACACCTCGATGCAGTTGCCACACTGCTCGCATTCGAGCGGCTGGCGGTTGAAGGAGGAGATCTCGGTCCACACCCCGCGCTGGTGGGCGGTGAGCGCGTCCTCGCCCATCACCTCGTTGCAGTAGCGCACGCAGCGCATGCACACGATGCAGCGGTTGGCCTCCTTCTTGACGACCGGGCCGAGGTCCTCCGACTCGAAGGTGCGCTTGGCGTCGGCCATGCGCGAGTGGTCGAGACCGTAGGCGAACGCGAGGTCCTGGAGCTGGCACTCGCCGCCCTCGTCGCAGACCGGGCAGTCGAGCGGGTGGTTGACGAGCAGGAACTCCATCACCCCCTGACGCGCCTGGGTCGCCACCGGCGATTCGGTGCGCACGTGCATGCCGTCGCTCACCACGGTGGTGCAGCCCGTCTGCACCTTGGGCATCCACGCGATCTCGGGCTTGCCGTCGGCGCCGAGCGCCGGCTTCCGGTCGGGCCCGAGCTTCGGCGTCCCGACCTCGACCACGCAGATGCGACACGCCCCGAGCGGCGCGAGCTTGGCGTGCGAGCAGAACACCGGCACGTGGGTCTCGGCGACCCGCGCCGCGTCAGTGATCAGGGTCCCGGCGGGCACCTCGACCGTGCGGCCGTTGATGGTGACGTGGACCGTCTTCATGCCGGCACCGTCTCGGGGAAAGCCGCCGCGATCTCGGCGCGCCGGCGGTTGACCATGCAACGGCCGTGCGTGACGTGGTGCTCGAACTCGGGTCGGAAGTGCTTGAGGAATCCCTGCACCGGCATCGCCGCCGCGTCACCGAGCGCGCAGAAGCTCTTGCCCAGGATGTTGTCCGCCACCGAGTCGAGCAGGTCAATGTCTCCCGGGCGGCCCTTCCCGTGCTCGAGACGCTCGAGCACCTCGCTCAGCCAGTAGGTGCCCTCGCGACAGGGCGTGCACTTGCCACAGGACTCGTGCGCGTAGAAGCGGATCAGGTTCCACAACGCGTCGACCATGCAGGTCTGATCGTCGATCACGATGCACCCCGCGGAACCCAGCATGGTGCCGGCGGCACCCATGCTCTCGTAGTCGAACGGGGTGTCGAGCATCGACGCGGGCAGTGGCGGCACCGATGAGCCACCGGGGATCACCGCCTTCACCTTCATGCCGTCGCGCATGCCGCCACAGACGTCGTCGATCAGCGCGCGCAGGGGCAGACCGAGCGCGATCTCATAGTTGCCGGGTCGCTTCACCGGACCCGACACCGACACAATCTTTGTGCCGGCACTCTTCTCGGTGCCCCACTGCCGGTAGGCGGCGGCGCCGTGCGCGAGGATGAACGGCACGTTCATCAGGGTCTCGACGTTGTTCACCACCGTCGGGCACGCGTACAACCCCTCGACCGCCGGAAACGGCGGCTTGAGCCGCGGCTGTCCCCGAAAGCCCTCGAGCGAGCTCAGCAGGGCGGTCTCCTCGCCGCAGATGTACGCGCCGGCGCCGAGATGGGTCCAGAGCTGGAACTCGTAGCCGCTGCCGGCCACGTCGCGGCCCACGAAGCCGGCGGCGCGCGCCTCGACCAGGGCCGCCTCCACGATCCGCTGCACGTATTCGAACTCGCCACGCAGGTAGATGTAGCCGGTGTGGGCGCCGATCGCGTAGCCGGAGAGCACCATGCTCTCGATCAGCAGGTGCGGGTTCTTCTCCATCAGCTCGCGATCCTTGAAGGTGCCCGGCTCGCTCTCGTCGGCGTTGCACACCAGGTAGCGCGGCTTGGGCGAATCCTTCGGCACGAAGCTCCACTTGAGACCGGCCGGGAATCCGGCGCCGCCGCGACCACGCAGACCCGAGGCCTTGACGATGTCGATGACCTCGGCGGGTGTCTTCTTCTCGGTGACCAGCGTCTTCTTCAACGACTCGTAGCCGCCGCCGGCGCGATAGGTCGCGAGCGCGCGCAGACCGGGCGTGTCGAGGTCCTTGAACAGCAGCGGGCCCCGGGGCGCGCTCATCGACGGGCTCCCGAACCGTTCGACGGGCTCATCGGACCATTCGACGGGCTCACTTGAGGGTCTCCAGCAGCGCGTCCACCTTGCGCTCGTCGAGATCGTGGTGGTAGTCGAAGTTCACCTGCATGCACGGTCCGTAGCCGCAGGCCGCCAGACACTCCACCTTGCGCAGCGTGAAGCGGCCGTCCTTCGTGGTCTCCCCGTGCCCGATGCCGAGCCGGCGCTCGAGGTGCCGGTAGAGCCGGTCGGCGCCCATCAGCGAGCACGACAGGGTCATGCACACCTGCAGGTGGTGACGACCCACCGGCTTCAGATTGAACATGGTGTAGAAGGTCGCGATGCCGAACACCTCGGGCTCGGGCAGCTCGACCGTATGGGCCGCCAGCTTGAGCGCCGCCGGGGACAGCCAGCCCCACTGACGCTGTGCCAGCCACAGCACGGGCAGCACCGCCGAGCGCTTGTTCGGATAGTGCGACAACGCCTCGGCCACCTCGCGCTCGAGCGCCGGCGGCCACTGGAGCGGCGTCGCCGGCTCGACCGGCATCGTCACCGGCGCGTTCAACGGTCGATCTCCCCGAGCACGATGTCGAGACTCCCGATCGCGGTGATGACGTCGGCCACCAGCCTGCCGTGGATCATGGTGGGCAGCGTCTGCAGGTTGACGAACGACGGGGAGCGCACCTTCATGCGCCACGGACGCGGCGTGCCGTCGGACACGAAGTAGAACCCCAGCTCGCCCTTCGGCGCCTCGACCGCGGCGTACGCCTCGCCCACCGGCGGGAAGAACCCGTGGGCGACGATCTTGAAGTGGTGGATCAGCGCCTCCATCGAGGTCTTCACCTCTTCCTTGGGTGGGAGCACGTACTTGTAGTCGCGCAGCCGGTACTCGCCGGTCTCGCCGTACTCGCGGATGCGCGCGATGGCCTGCCCGGCGATCCGGGTGGCCTGACGGATCTCGTTCATGCGCACCATGTACCGGTCGTACGCGTCGCCGTGGGCGCCGGTCGGGACCTCGAAGTCGTAGGTGTCGTATCCGATGTAGGGCAGGTTCTTGCGCAGGTCGAACTTCACCCCCGAGCCACGCAACGTCGGCCCCGTGGCACCGAGTGCGATCGCGTCCCTGGCCGAGAGCGGCGCCACGTCCTTGAGACGCGCCAGCCAGATCGGGTTCTTCGACAGGAGCTTCTCGTATTCGTCGGCGTGCGCCGGCATCTCGTCCACGAACTTCTGACAGCGGTCGAGGAAGCCCTCGGGGATGTCACGCGCCAGACCGCCCACGCGGATGAACGACGCGGTCATGCGCGCGCCCGAGACCAGGTCGTAGAGCGTGAGCACCTTCTCGCGCTCGCGGAAGGCGTAGAAGAACACCGTCATCGCGCCGATGTCGAGCGCGTGCGTGCCGAGCCAGATGCAGTGCGCCGCGATCCGGGTCAGCTCCATGAGCAGCACGCGGATCGCCTGCACGCGTGGCGGCGGCTCGATCCCGAGCAGCTTCTCGGCGGCCAGACAGAGCGCCAGGTTGTTGGACATCGGCGACAGGTAGTCCATCCGGTCGGTCTGCGGGATGGACTGCGTGTAGGTCTTGTACTCGGCCTGCTTCTCCATCCCGGTGTGCAGGTAGCCGATGATGGGCTTGGCCTTGACGATGGTCTCGCCGTCGAGCTCGAGCACCACCCGCAGCACCCCGTGCGTGGACGGATGCTGGGGACCCATGTTCAGGGTCATGGTCTCATTGCGCACGGTACTTGACCTTCTTGGGCTTGAGCCGGGTGAGATCGGGCGCGGGCACGGTGCGGTTCGGGGTGTTGTGCGTGAACGCGACCTCCTGGTAGCCGAGCGGCGAGTCCTTGCGCAGCGGCCAGCCCACCCATTCCTCGGGGAGCAGGATCCGGGTCATGTCGGGGTGTCCCTCGAACACGATGCCGTAGAAGTCGTAGGTCTCGCGCTCGTGCCAGTCGGCGGTCGGCCACACGCCGGTGACGGTCGCGACACGCGGCTGCTCGTCGCCGAGCTCGACCTTGAGCACGAAGCGGGCATCGTGGCTCAACGAGAGCAGGTGGTAGACGACCTCGAAGCGGGGGTTGCGTGGCAGGTAGTCCACGCCGCCGACCCACGAGAGCATCGCGAAGTCGAGCTCCGGATCGTCGCGCAGGAACACGCACACCTCGACCAGACGCGCGGCCGGCACGTAGAGCGTGTAATCACGCACGGCCTCACCGGTCTGACGGCGGAAGGCGACTTCGGGAAACCGCTCGCGGAGACGTTGCTCGACGCGTTCGGGGGCGAGCGCCATCAGGCCACGCCCTTCTTGCGGCGCCGCGGCGCCGGGCCGACCTCGACCTTCGACGCGAGGATCTTCTCCTGCAGCTTCATGATCCCGTGGATCAGCGCCTCGGGCCGCGGCGGGCAGCCGGGCACGTACACGTCCACCGGGATGATCTTGTCCACGCCCTGGAGGATCGCGTAGTTGTTGAACACCCCGCCGCACGATGCGCACGCGCCCATCGAGATGACCCACTTGGGATCGGTCATCTGGTCGTACAGCTGGCGCACCACCGGCGCCATCTTGATGCTCACGCGCCCGGCCACGATCATGAGGTCGGCCTGTCGCGGCGAGCTGCGGAACACCTCGGCGCCGAAGCGGGACACGTCGTAGCGCGGTCCCACGATCGCCATCATCTCGATCGCGCAGCACGCGAGCCCGAAACCCAGCGGCCAGATCGAGTTGGCGCGCGCCTGGTTCACCGCCCAGCCGATCATCTGTTCGGCGCGCGTGAACAGGATGCCCTTCTCGAGCTCCTCGCGGATCTGCGTCTCGGTCCCGTCGGGCGCCCCGGAACCCGGGCGGACGGCCGATCCCGGCGCGGGCAGCACACGGAACGGGTTGTTGCCCTTGTCTTCGGCCATCGCCTCGTCACTCCCCGGTGGCGCCGGGGCGGGCGCCCCGGCCGAACCACCCCGCGGCCACGCCTAATCCCAGTCGAGGGCGCGCTTCTTCAGCACGTAGAGATAGCCCACGAGCAGGATCCCGATGAACAACAGACCCTCGATGAGCCCGTACCAGCCGAGCTGGCGGAACGACACCGCCCACGGGTACAGGAAGACCGCTTCGATGTCGAACAGGATGAACAGCACCGCGACCAGGTAGAACTTGATCGGGAACCGCTCGCGCGCGGTGCCCACCGGGTCCACGCCACACTCGTAGACCGAGTTCTTGATGGCGTTGCGGCGCATCGGGACGATGAAGCTGGACAACAAGATGGTGCCGCTCGAGAAGCCGAGCGCCACCAGCAGGAAGATCAGGATCGGCACGTATTCGCGCATCGTGTCCTCTGTCCCTCACACCACCGGCCCCGCGGACAGGACCGGAACCGCCACCCTAGAAGGCCGGCGGCACACCGTCAAGCGCGTCACGAGCACGCGACGCGTGTTCAACCATTCAGCTTCTTCACCGCTTCGGTGAGCGCCGGGACCACCTCGAACGCGTCGCCCACCACGCCGTAATCGGCGATCTTGAAGATCGGCGCCTCGGCGTCCTTGTTGATCGCCACGATGCAGCGCGCCGAGGTCATCCCGGCCAGGTGCTGGATCGCGCCGGAGATGCCGACCGCGACGTACAGCTTCGGGCTCACCGTCTTGCCGGTCTGTCCGACCTGGTCGCCGTGGGGACGCCATCCGGCGTCCACCACCGCACGCGACGCGCCCACCACGCCGCCGAGTGCTCCGGCGAGCGACTCGATCATGGCGAAGTTCTCGGGTCCCTTGAGACCCCGTCCGCCCGACACGATGATCTCGGCCTCGGTGAGATCCACCTTGCCGGCGCCACTCGCCACGACCCCGGTCACCCTCACGGGGGCCGCGGCCGGGTCGTAGGCGATCGCGAGCGGCGTCACCGTGGCGCTGCCCGAGCCCGCGACCGCGGCGAACGCCTTCGGCCTGAGCGACACCAGCGCCGGGGTCTTGGGGAAGCGGACCGTCTGGACCGCCTTGGACGCGAACACCGGACGGGTCGCGCTGAGCGCGCCACCGTCGGTCGACAACGAGGTGCAGTCGCTCGCCAGACCGACCCCGAGCCGCGCCGCCACCCGCGGCGCCAGGTCCTTGCCCATTGCCGTGGCCGCGAACAGCACCACCGCCGGCTTCACCTTCTCGACCGCCGCCACCACCGCCGCGGCGTAGCCCGCCGGCTCGTACCGCGCGAACGCCTCGTGCGTGGCCAGCAGCGCTTGGTCGGCGCCCGCGGCGCCGAGTGAAGCGAGCCCTGGATCGGACGCGGCCGCGCACACCGCCACCACCGGACCGCCGAGGGCGCTCTCGAGCCGGGTCGCCTCGCCCAGCGCCTCGTTCGAGACCGGGCGGATCCTGCCGTCACGCTGCTCGATGAAGACCAGGATGCTCATCGCACGCTCCTCAGATCACCTTGGCTTCGTCGCGCAGCAGACGCACGAGCTCGGGAACCGCGGCCACGCCCTCACCGATCACGCGTCCGGCGGCGCGGGCGGCGGGCAGCGTCATCGACACCACCTCGAGATTGGCGTCACCGAGGTCGGCCGGCTTCTCCTCGACGGGCTTCTTCTTCGCCGCCATGATCCCCTTGAGCGAGGCGTAGCGCGGCTCGTTGAGCCCCTTGTCCGCGGTGAGGACGCATGGGAGTCTCGTCTCCACCACCTCGCGCCCACCCTCGATCTCGCGCTCGACCTTCACCGTGGTGCCGTCCAGCTCCATCGCCGCGACCACGGTGACGCACGGAAGCCCGAGCAGCTCGGCGACCATCGGACCCACCTGCCCCGCGTCGTCGTCCACCGCCTGCTTGCCGAACCACACGATCTGCGCGCCCAGATCCTTCGCCGCGGCGGCGATCGCCCGCGCGACCTGCAACGCGTCCGGCTGCGTCGCGTCGCTCTTCAAATGGAGGCCGCGGTCGGCCCCGATCGCCAGCGCGTTGCGGAGCGTGGTCAGCACACCGGCTCCGCCGAGCGACAACGCGACGACCTCGCCCGCGCCGAGCTTCTCCTTGACGCGCAGCGCCTGCTCCAACGCGAACTCGTCGTAGGGGTTCATGATCCAGGTCACCCCGGCCGGATCGATCGAGCGGCCGTCCGCCGCCACCTTGACCCGGGTCTCGGTGTCGGCGACCTGCTTGATACAGACGAGCTGCAACAAGGTCACACCTCAGCTTGGATGGTCAGCGGGTGGGTCGAGCGGCAGCGCCGGCGCACACTTTGCGGCTTCTTTCACAAAGTGACGGGCTCACAGCCACCCGGGAGGTTCGGAGTCGGTGGCGGAGTCTGGCGCGACTGACCGGGAAGTGTCAAGAAGCCCCACTGGCGGCGGGTTTCGAGCGTGGTCGGAGGGCGGACGGGAAACGGCGCGGGCGTCGGCGAGACCGCCGCCTGCGCGCGAAGCCACGCTCGGGCGGCCGCTGTCAGCCGAGCGGCAACTCGTCGCGCGTGCGCCGCTCCACCAGCTCGCGCGGCGTCTCTCCCGCCCGCGCCCGGATGAGCCGGCCGCCGCTCACCACCAGCTCGGCGAGCCGGCCACGCCCATTGTAATTGGACGCCATCGCGGCCCCGTAGGCACCGGCATCGAGGATCGCGACCAGGTCGCCGGGTTCGAGCGGCGGCAACAACGCGTCCTCGGCGAACACGTCGGCGCTCTCGCACACCGGACCCACCACGGTGGCCGGCGAGAGCTCGCCCTCGCGTGGCCTGACCGGCACGATGCGGTGCCGCGCCTGGTAGAGCGCCGGGCGGATGAGGTCGTTCATGCCGGCCGCCAGCACCACGAAGCGACGCTCACCGCGTCGCTTGACCCACAGCACCTCGGCGACCAACACGCCCGCGCTCGCCACCACCCACCGGCCGGGCTCCACCACCAGCTCGAGACCGCGTCCCTGCAGGCGGAGACCGAGTCGCTTCGCATACGACTCGAGTGGGAATTCGTGTCCGCCCCCGTCGTAGTCGATGCCGAATCCGCCGCCCAGATTGAAGAGTGCGAGCGGCGCGCCGCGGCGCGCTGATACGTCGATCAGCTCGAGACCGGCTTCGAACGCCGCCAGCAACGGCGCCGGATCCATGAGCTGGGAGCCGATGTGCAGATGGACACCATCCACCGTGAGATGCGGCCAGCGCGCCCGGTTCGCCCAGGCTTCGAGCGCCTCGGCGGGGGACACGCCGAACTTGGCCTCGTCGTCGCCGGTCGAGATGTATCGGTGGACCGGCGCCGTGATGCCGGGATTGATACGCAACGCCACCCGGATGCGTGTGTTCTGTGCGGCCGCGACGCGCTCGATGAGGTCCAGCTCGGCGACGTGATCGGCGTTGATGGCCGCGACGCCATTCCGGGCCACCCATTCGACCTCCTCGCGGGTACGGCCGTTGCCGTTCAGCCACCGGCGCCCGGCCGCGAAGCCTGCGTCACGCACCGCCTCGAGCTCGCCGATCGAGCCCGCTTCGCCACCGATCCCGAGCGCGGCGAGCGGCTCGAGCAGAGCGTGAAGCGCGTTGGCCTTGACCGCGTAGGCGACGCTGCCCTTGATCGCGGCGAAGGCGTCGCGCAACCGCGTCGCGCGGGTCAGCACGGCGTCGAGATCGTAGACATAGGC
>JBIOKD010000076.1:0-11936 GCA_044451485.1 Candidatus Eiseniibacteriota bacterium
CGACGCGAAGGGATTTCCCCGGTGGAACTCCACGGTCCGCGGCATCGAGGGACGCATCAGCGAAGGTGAACGACTCCTGATCCGTGTTCCCGGCACGGACCGGACCTTCACGCCCAGGGTCTCGGGTGTCGTGCCCAAGGAGCGCATGACCTGGACCGGGGGCTTCGCGCCCCTCTTCAAGGGTGTGCGGACATTCGTGCTGAGATCACGACCGGACGGCTCCACCGACTTCACGATGGAGGAACGCTTTTCCGGTCTGATGCTGCCCCTGGTCAAGGGGGGCATGCCCGACTTCGGTCCGGTCTTCGAGACCTACGCGAACGATCTGAGGCGCGAGTCGGAGCGCATGGCCGCGACGGCGCCGACACGCCGGGTCGAAACCCCGGCGTTTTCAAGCGGAGCCTAGGCCGCAACGCTCCCGTCACCCGGTGGGCGCCGCGATAGGAGCGCGATGCCGAGCCAACCCTGCTCGTGTCGGCGACCTGCACCCCCGACCGAGGGATCAACGACCCTCGACCATCCGCGCGTCCGAGGTGGCCATGGCATCCCCACGTGACATCGCCGCCACCCGCACCAGCACCGTCTCACCGGCCGCGAAGCGGAACGGGAGGCCGGCCACCGGCAGGTCGGCCCGGGTCCCGTGGAGCGACCCGACCCGACCCAGCTCGGCCAGCCCGCCCGAGAAGAAGCGCAGCTCGTAGGTCTCGGCGCCGGGGTAGGCCCGCCATTCGAGGTGCAGCGCCTCTCCGACACGTTCGGTACGCAGCAGCGCGAGCGTGACCGCATGAGTCTCGCCACGCAACACGAGGTCCCGACCGTGAGACGCGAGTCGCGGCCACAGCAGCACCGCGCCCAGCACCAGCGCGAGCGCCGCGAAGGACAGGGCCGGCCGCAACGCAGGATGCATCAGCCGCTCCCAGAAGGACGGGTCACGCCCCACGTCGCGAGCCACGGTCCGGCCGGTCGGCGGAGCGGTGCGATCCGCGTGACGGGCGCCGGGCTCCCGGGACGCCGCGGCATCCGACGTGGCCGCGTCGGTGGCCGGCACCCCGATCGCCGAAGCCAGCGCCCGCGACAAACGGGCATCGGCGTCGGCGAGATCACGCGCGCTCACCTCACCCGGATCGGCCGCCGCGAACGCGCGCCAGGCGTCGAGCAGCGCCGCGCAGCGCGGGCATTCGCGGGCATGCCGGCGCTGCGGGTGGTCGTCGGGCAGCGCCGCCACCGCGGCCGCGTCACGCGCCTCGAAGCAGGAATCCGCCGTCATGGCCGCTCCTTCAGGTGCTCACGGTCGAGTGCCGCTCTCAGCCGCCGTCGCGCCCGCTGCAGCAGCCCGCGCGCGCCGGTGGCGTTGTCGAGATGCAGCACCCGGGTGATCTCCTCCACCGGCATCCGTTCGAAGCACGACAGCCACAACGCCTCGCGCTCGAGCGGATCCAGGTGCTCGATGAGGATCCGCCGCACGCGCTCCTCGTCCTGCTCCAGCTCCAGCGCCGCCTCGGGTGGCGGCGTCGCGTCGGGTACCGCGTCCGGATCGGTATGATCGTCCACCAGCAACCGCTTCGCGGCCACCGAGTTGAGACACTTGTTCCGCGCGATCGCGAACAGCCACGACGAGAAGCGGGCCCGGCCCTCGAAACCCGCCATCGACCGATGCGCGCTCAGCAGCACGTCCTGGGCCAGATCCAGCGCCCGCTCGTGATCGCGCACGTAGCGCCGGCACCAGAGATACACCTGTCGCTGATGCCGGCCGAGTAGACGTGACGCCGCCGCGCGCCCGGCAGGCCCGCCGGGATCGCCGACCGCGATCTCGAACAGCCGCTGGTCGTCGGGCTCCTGGGCTGCGACGTCCGTCATGAGATGAGACCGATCCGGATGGGGGTTCGTCACGCCGGCGTTGCGGCAGTCGCGGCGCGGCTCCCCGGAGGCGACCGGCCGGAACGTAGCGATAGCCTAACCGGCTGCGCCCGCAGGCGAAAGCGTCCGGTGTCGCCATTCGGCCGGGCCTGGGGTTCCGCTGCGGGTTCGCGACCCCGAACCGGATCGGGTTGGGCCGGGACGGAGGCGGGGAAGCGGGCTTGCCACCGTCCGTCCGTCCCGCTTGTCCTCGGGGGACTCGGCTGCCACTCTGCGATCATGAGCGAGGCCTCGCGCGAAGCGCCGGGAGCACGTCTGCTCGGGATGTGGAACACCTGCCGGCGTCTGCCGTGGGGATCGACGCTGTTCGGGATCCTGCTCGGCGGTCAGGTGCCGTACTCGGGTGCCCTGGGCGCGCGGGTGCTCGAGCTGGCACCCGGCCACGCGCGGGTGGCGCTCCGCGATCGCCGCGGCGTGCGCAACCACCTCGGCTCGATCCATGCGGTCGCACTCGTCAATCTGGGCGAGCTGACGAGCGGGCTGGCGATGACCGCCGCGCTCCCGGCCGGTGTCCGTGCCATCGTGACCGGCCTCGAGATCGAATTCTCGAAGAAGGCGCGTGGCACGATCACCGCGACCAGCGACGTGACCCTGCCGGTCCTCACCGCCGAGATCGAACACGTCGTCCGCGCCGAGCTGCGTGACGCGTCCGACCAGGTCGTGGCCCGTGTCTCCGTGCGCTGGCGGATCGGGCCGGCATGAGCGGCGCGCTCGACACCGCGCTCACGCGCCACGCCGGGATCGCGCTGCCGATCGTGTGCGGCGCGATGTATCCGTGCAGCAACCCCGAGCTGGTCGCCGCGGTGTCGGAGGCCGGTGGGATCGGCATCGTGCAACCCATCTCGCTCACCTACGTGCACGGTCACGAGTTCCGCGCCGGCCTGCGTCTGATCCGGTCGCTCACCCGCAAGCCGATCGGCATGAACGCGTTGATCGAGAAGAGCTCGAAGCGCTACCACCGTCAGATGGTCGAGTGGGTCGACGTGGCACTCGAGGAGGGCGTTCGGTTCTTCGTCACCTCGCTCGGTGATCCGCGCTGGGTGGTCGAGCGCGCGCACGCCGCCGGTGGCGTGGTCTACCATGACGTGACCGAGGCCCGCTGGGCCGTGAAGGCGCGCGACGCCGGGGTGGACGGGCTCATCGCGGTCAACGCGCGGGCCGGTGGGCACGCCGGGCCCCGCGAGGCGCCGGCCCTGATCGAGGAGCTGCGCCCATTCGGATTGCCGATGGTGTGTGCCGGTGGCGTGGGCGACGAGACGGGCTTTGTCGCGGCGCTCGAGCTGGGCTACGCCGGCGTGCAGATGGGCACCCGCTTCATCGCCACGCCCGAGTGTCACGCCAGCGAGCCGTACAAACGGGCGATCGTCGCGGCCGGGGAGGACGACGTGGTGCTCACCGAGCGCATCACCGGCATCCCGGTGGCGGTGCTGGCGACGCCCTACGTGAGACGCGTGGGGCTCCGCGCCGGTCCGATCGCCCGCTGGCTGCTGCGCCACCCGCGCACCAAGCACGTCATGCGTGGTCTCTACGCGGCGCGCGCGATGATGCAGCTCAAGCGCGCCTCGCTCGACACCAGCGGATCGTTCGACTTCTGGCAGGCGGGCAAGAGCGTGGGTACGATCCATGCGATCGAGCCGGCGGGTGAGATCGTGAAGCGCTTCGCGGCGGCGGTGGGCTGAGCCATGGACGATCGGACACGACAGACGGCGGCATCCGGCGAGCGGGAGGCGATGGCGCGCTCGCTCGAGGTCCGACTGCGCGAGGCGCTCGGCCGGCGGCTCGCCGGCGCGGGTGGTGCCGACGACGCCCTGACCCGTCTGCTGGTGACCGTCGAGGGCTCGGGGGTCGGGGAGGACATCGTCCGGCTGGCCGAGCAGCTGGCGGAGCGGATGGACGTCGAGCGCCGCGTGAGCCGCGAGATCGCAATCGCCCGCGAGGTGCAGGGCCGGCTCTTTCCACAGCATGTGCCACGGCTCGGCCACCTCGAGCTGGCCGCGCGTTGCATCCAGGCGCGATCGGTCGGTGGCGACTACTACGATTTCCTCGAGCTGGGTCCACAGCAGATCGGTCTGGTGATCGCGGACGTGTCCGGCAAGGGGGTGCACGCCGCGCTGCGTATGGCGAATCTGCAGGCGCACCTGCGCAGCCAGGCCGGCAGCACGCCCCAGGACCCGCTGCGGGCGCTGCGCGAGGTCAACCGCATGATGTGCGGCTCGTCGGCTCCCGGGGAGTTCGCCACGCTGTTCCTGGCAGTGTGCTCGGATGCCTCGCGGCGCCTGAGCTACATCAATTGCGGCCACAACCCACCGCTGTGCGTGCGACGCGACGGCCGGGTCGAGCGCTTCGATGCCACCGCCACCGTCCTCGGCGCCTTCACCCAATGGGAGTGCGCGCTCGGCCGCTCGACGCTGGATCCGGGCGACCTGCTGGTGATGTACAGCGACGGTATCACCGAGGGGACGCGTGGCGAGGAGCAGTTCGGTGAGGAACGTATGCTCGAGGTGCTGCGGGCGCGCCCCGACGCCGCACCCGATGCGATCGTGTCGGCCTTGCTGGCGGCCGTGCTCGAGTTCGGCGGCGGCGAGCAATCGGACGATCTCACGCTGGTGGTCGCGCGGGCACGGTGACGGTGGCCGGCAGGGGCGGACCGCGTGTGGTGATGGCGGAAGGGCCGGACACGTGTCCGGCCCTTCGGCGCCATACGTCCACGCATCAGCGATAGTAGGTCTTGACCGCTCCCCACGTGGACTGCAGCGTGGGAGTGATCCGCGCGGACCCGGCCTTGAACCAGGGCATCGTCCTGGCGGACATCCCGGTGGCTCCCGGGCCGCTCACCGCGACCGTGCCCTGGGGCGTATTGCCCGGCGTGAGGTGGTAGGTGATGTCGAGCGTGAATACTCCGGGGATCGAGCCATGGAAATGGATCGTGTGCGACTCGCCCTGGCTGAGCGGGGTCAGCATCAGGTAGTAGCCGTCGCCGACGAGCGGTCCGTAGGTGCCGGCTCCGGGTTCGCCGCAGAACAGAACGTAGAGGTTGTCCGACGGGATCGTGACATTGAACGGCTGCGATACGAAGCGGTAGCGGCTGATGTCCCGCACCAGAAGGCCATCTACATCGCAGCTTAGGTCGGTGGCGGCATCCATGGACGCCTTGGCAAGCGCTCGGAGCTCGTCGATCGTGTAGCTGCTCGGCGGACAGATGTTGTCCCATTCCGTGTTGAGGATCGGGATGAACAGCGCCTTGCCGGCAGGCACGACGCATTGGTCCCGGGTGGCGGAGCCGGACACGTTGAAGACACCGCCCAGGAACCAGACCTGTCCCGACTGCCCTGCGGCACAATCGGCGCCGGTCTCGTCGAACAGCGGATGCCCCGCCACCGGCAGCCCGTAGGCCCACTGCCACCACTTGGCCGACCAGTCGCCGTAACTCGAGCCATAGGGATGGGCCTGCGGCGGGATCACACCGACGGCGTCCTGCCGCCCGGCGGATGCCGGGGCGGGCGCCAGCGCGGTGGCGAGGAACAGCGATGCCACCGCGAATGCGGGAAGGAGTGAAGCACGAATGAGACGCGGCATGGCGAGACCCTCCTGTGGAATGGGACACCGGGGAATCTCCGGGCTCGGGGCGGCCATCCATGATCGCGAGGAGCTGAATCATTCGATCGCGTCGCCCGGGTGAGGGTCGGGGTCAACCGCGATCGGGGGGCCGCCGCACCGGGGGATGACGGGTGCGGAATTGGGCGAGCAGGGCCATGCTGGTCCCGGCGCCTGACAACGTCAATACAAATCCGCGCGGGCCCGATGTGGTGCACAACGATGTCGCCGTAGCGCGCTTCAGCACCCTCCTTTGCGAATACACTTTCGCTCCGTGGCATGCGAATCGAAACTCGACAATGTGATTCGCGCGGCAGCGCGCGGCCGAACCTCAATGTCGGCTTGGCGCCCCGCCGCCATAGGGCCCGGCCAGCGCCTCGCCAAGCGAGGCCACCGGCAGCGCCATCACGCGATCGGCGCTGACCGTGCACGCGTCGAGGGTCTCGTCCACGCGGCCCTCGACCCGCACCACCTGACCACGCGCGGCGGTGGCGTAGCGACGATAGGCGTCGGGGAACAGCACGCACTCGACGAGACCGGTCCGGTCAGCGAGGGTCAGGAACAGCATGAGACCGCCGTCCTTGGTCTCGACGCGTCGCATCGCGCACGGCAGACCAGCGACCGCCACGCGTCGTCCGCCGTGGTGCTCGATGTCGGCGGCGCTCACCGTGCCGGTCATCACCGCCGGCTCCACCAGCACGTCGAGCGGATGCGCCGCGAACCACAGGCCGCACGCGCGCGCCTCGCCACGCACGCGTTCGGCGAGATCGAATTCGGGCAGCTCGACCGTCGCGATCGGTGTCACCGCCTCGGGTTTGAGCACGGTGCCATCGGCGGCGACCAGCGCCGCGCACTCGACGGTGGCGGCGACGGCGCGCATCGGCACGGTGCCGGCGGCACGCGCGCCGACCCGCGCCTCGAGCAGCAGCGACGGGCGGGAGCGATCGGTCCAGTCGAGCGCCCCGGCCAGGATCAGCGACTCGAGCTCGGGGAGCGTGGGCCGCGCGCGATCGACGAGATCGGCGAGACTCGTGAACGGTCGTCGCTCGCGCGCCGCGAGCAGCCGCTCGCCGGTCGTCTCGGCCAGTCCGTAGACGCGGGACAGCCCGACACGAACGGCGTTTGCACGAGTGCCGACCGGGTCGGCGGGCAGGGAGGCCTCCGCGGCACGCTCGCCTCCGCGTCCGGCTCCGGCTCGCTGCATCCAGTCGCTGCTCCGCCGTCCATGGCTGCGCGGCTCCTCGGACGCACCGCGGAGGTCACCCGGCCCGCCGGCCCGGTCGGCAGGTCGGTCCGCGTCGTCGGCCTCGAGCGTCGTCTCCCACGCCGACCGCCGGGTGCACGGCGGCCGGAATCGCACGCCGTGACGACGCAGATCCTCGACGTGCACCCAGGTCGCGTACATGCCGGCGTGGTGGTTGAGCACGCCCACTGCCCACTCGGTCGGGAAGTGGGTCTTGAGCCACGCGCTCTGGTAGGCGAGCACGCCGTAGCCGGCGGCGTGCGCCTTGCAGAACGCGTACGCGGCGAAGCGGGTCAGCTCGCGCCACGCGGCGCGCGCGGTCGTGTCGTCCACCCCGGCGCCGGCGCAGTGCCCCACGAATCCGCGTTCGAGCGAGCGGAACTCCTCGTCGTCGCGACACGCGCCGATCGCGCGTCGGAGCTGGTCGCCCTCGGCCAGCGACAGACCCGCCAGCGCCGATGCCACGCACATGACGTCCTCCTCGTAGAGCATCACGCCGTGGGTCGCGCCGAGCACCGGCTCGAGTCGCGGGTGGAGGAAGCGGGCGGGCTCGAGCCCGCGATGCCGGCGGCAGAACGCCTCCTTCATCCCCGACTCGGCGGGACCGGGTCGCACCAGCGCCACCGCGGCGATGGTCTCGTCGAGGGTGCGCGCCCGCAGCATGCGCAACAGGTGACGCATGGCCGGTGACTCGAGCTGGAAGCAGTTGAGCGTGTCGCCGGCGGCGATCACCGGTGACGAGCGTGGGTCGGGATCGGGCAGTGTCTCCACGTCGACCGCCACGCCACGATGTTCGCGCACGAGCGACACGCACTCGCCGATGGTGCTGAGCGCGCGGTTGCCGAGCAGATCCATCTTCACCAGCCCGATGGCCTCGATCGCGCGCATCTCGAATTGCGTCACCACGATGCCCTTGGCGGCGCGCTCGAGCGGGACATAGTGGGTGAGCGGGCGGTCGCCGATCACCACGCCACCGGAGTGCACCGAGAGGTGCCGCGGAGCCCCCTCGAGCGCCTCGGCCAGACGCAACGCCTCGGCCAGCGGCGGCTCGTCCCAGTCCACGTCGGTGGCCGCCGGCACCCGGCGCAGGTGATCGCGATACGGCCGCTCGAGTACCCGCGGGATGCGACGCGCCAGCGCGTTGACCCGCGTGTTGGGCACGCCGAGCGCCTTGGCGGTCTCACGAAACGCGGAGCGCGCCCCCAGCGTCGAGTGGGTGGAGATCATCGCCACCTGCTCGGCGCCGTAGGTGTCGTAGACGTGCGCGATCACCTCGTCGCGTCGCTGCCAGCACAGGTCGATGTCGAGATCGGGGCAGTCGCGTCGTTGCGGGTGCAGGAAGCGCTCGAAGTAGAGCCCGTAGCGCAACGGGTCCACGTTGGTGATCCCGAGCACGTACGCCACGATCGAGCCGGCGCCGGAGCCGCGACCCACCGTGGGGATGCCACGCGCGCGCGCGAATCCGACGATGTCGGCGACCAGCAGGAAGTAGTCGGTGAAACCGAGCCGCTCGATGATGCCGAGCTCCTCGTCCAACCGGCGCGTGGCGCGGGTCCGGGCCGCGGCGTCGGCGTAGCGCCACGCGATCCCGGCGCGTCCGAGCCGCAGCAGGTGCCCGGGACCGGTCTCACCCTCGGGCAGCGGCGCGCGCGGGAAGATCGGCGTGCCCAGCTCCAGCTCGAGCCGCTGACGGGCGACGATCGCGTGGTTGTTGGTGAGCAGGACCTCGGCGAGTCCGTGACAGCCGCCTCCGGCGCACACCGCGCGCACGCGGCGCGTCCATTCGGCGGGCGAGGCCAGCCACGCGTCACGGGAAGCGAACGCCGAGGGCGGCATACGCTCGAGCAATTCGCCGGCCGCGGCGGTGACCGCGACCCGGTGCGCGTCGTGCTCGGTGGCGGCGAGCATCACCACGTCGCCGGTCGCCACCATCGGCACACCCAGGTGCCGCGCCGCCGCGGCGCGCTCGCCGAGACGCGCGCGCTCGGTGGCGAGCCCGCGCACGCCGAGCCACAGCCCGCCGTCACCCGCGCCGCCACGGGCCGGCACGCCGGCGACGACGCCACGCGCCGGCGGCAGACCGGCCGCGGCCAGCGAGGCGGCGAGCCCCGGCGACTCGACGATCACCTGCAGTCCGTCGTGCAGCTCGGCGACACGCGCGACCAGGTCGAAGCGGTGATCGAGCATGCGCAGCGTGAGCAGACGGCACAGGTTCGCCCAGCCACGGCGATCGAACGGCAGCAGCAGCGCTGCGTGGCCGCCGTGGGTGAGCTCGGCGCCCGGAAGCGCGGTGAGACCGGCGCCGCGCGCGAGCTGCCAGAAGCGGATCGCCAGGTACAGGTTGTCGCGGTCGGCGAGCGCGAGCGCCGTGTAGCCGAGCCCGGCGGCGCGCTCGACCAGGCGCTCGGGTGACGCGGTGCCGCACAACAGCGAGCCGTGCGAGCGCACGCGCAACGGCACGAATGGAGGATTCGCTGCTACCATGCGCGCGTTCCCCGCGTGGCCCGCCGCCACGCGTGACATCCGGCCGCCCTGGAGGATCCATGAGCATACACACGCCGCGCGACCCGGCGTTCGAGCACAAGGTGCGCGAGAGCTTCGAGCGCCAGAGGGTGATGGCGCTGATCGGCGCCCGTCTCGGGCGTGTCGAGCCCGGCCACGTGAGCATCGAGCTGCCCCACCGCGACGATCTCACGCAGCAGCATGGTTTCCTGCACGCCGGCATCCTCGGCACGATCGCCGACAGCGCCGGCGGCTACGCCGGCTTCACGCTGATGCCCGCGGGCAGCTCGGTGCTGAGCGTCGAGTACCGCATCCACCTGCTGGAGCCCGCCGAGGGCCAGCGCTTCGTGGCCACCGGTCGCGTGCTCCGCTCCGGTCGCACGCTCACCGTGTGCGAGCTCGAGGTCGAGGCGGTGAAGGACGGCGGGACGCGCCGCTGCGCGTGGGGCAGCCAGACGCTGATCTGTCTCGAGGGTCGCCGGGTCCGCGAGGGCTGAGACGCGGAGCCCTCCCGGGCGGCGGGTCTCGCGACTCCATGGCGGCCGGGGCGCTCGGGTGTCGCGCTCGTCGCGGGCCCCGTCGCTCCGCCAGCCCCGCCCCACGCACCGCCGCCGCGTCGCTCGCCCACTCCTCGCGCGACGCCCGCTCGCGCCCCACGCGTCCTCGATGCGGTGCTCCGCCGGGCCGCGGGTCAGCGCGTCGCCGGGGGACCGAAGCTCGGCAGCGAGTTGCCGTCCACCGGGCGCCAGCGCACGTCGGGCACCGAGCCGGTGTGGAAGTACTCGGCCTGCAGCACGCGGTCGGTCAGCCGCCGGCCCCACAGGATCTGGTCGGTGGTCAGATCGGTCGGATCGCCGGCGAAGCGGAAGCTGCACATCGCGAGATCGCTGTCCTCCATCCAGCCCACCACCAGCCAGTGACCGCCGTTGCCCGTGGGGAGCCGCAGCCACATCACCGCGACGTCGAAGTCGCCCACCGACTCCCGTCGCTCGCTCAGGACCATGTCGTCGCGAAGATGCATCGTCTCGCGGATCGCGATCGGAGGGGGCGTGTCGGCGCTGAAGCGGCCGCGCACCATCGCGGCGTCGCTCTCGACGTGCATCGGCGGTGCGAACACCGGCTTCTCGGCGAGCAGGAAGCACAGCGCCTCGGCGCGGTAGCGCGGCGCGTAGGTGGGCGTGTTCGACCACCGCCACCACCACACGCCGGCCGCGACCGCGGCCACCGCCAGCGCGACCAGCGTCCAGCGGAGCCACGGCCACGCCCGCCGCGACACGCGTTCGGCCTCCTGCTCGATCGAATCGAGTGGGATCGGCGCGTAGAGCCACCGCGACCACCACCGGCGCTTGTGGCGGCGACGCTCGACCACCGCGACGCGGGGAGCGGGCGCGGACGCCGGGTACGGGGCGGCCGGACCCCGCGTCGGAGACGCGGAGTCGCGGGGCGACAGGTGGCCGGTCGGGCGTGCGGGGGCCTGCCCGTCGCGATCGGGGCGGGGACGCGGGATCGCGGACATGCTCCGGAGTTATCGGCATGAGACCCTCGTGACGTGACCGCGGTGTCGCGGCACAGCGCGCGCCGCTTGGTGGCTCGACGCGCGGGCCGCGACGCGCGCGGACCGCATCGCCGGCCGGCGCTGGAGCCCACTCGTTGCGGCGGGCGACCGCCGGCGGCGCTACTTCGTGAGCGACGAGGTGCGCAGCACGAACCCGTGCCGGTCCTCGCCCAGCTTCCCCTTGAGGTGCAGCGCGCGCCCCGAGACCAGCGCGCCGTGCCCGTACGACTCGCGCACGCCGTCGAACGCGCGGTAGAGCGCGTGGGTGCGCCCGGCCTCGGCCTCGTCGAACAGCGAGCCCTGCTCGGCCAGGTGGCTCGCGAAACCCGACAGCGTGACGCCCACCAGGTGCAGCGCGACGCGACGGGTGAACAGCCGATGCAGCACGTCGAGCGCCACCGCCAGCACCACCGGATCGGTCGCGCTCGGGATCGTCATCGAGCGCGCCCGCTCGTCGCCCTCGCCGTCGGCGTAGCGGAGCCGCACCGCGGTGGTGCGTGGCTGGATGTCGAGCTCGCGCGCGGCGCGACACGCGCGCCCGACCAGGTACTCGAGCATGCCGTCGATCTCGGCACGATCGGCGGTGTGACGATGGAACGAGGTCTCGCGGGAGATCGACAATGGCACTTCGCGCTCGGTGACCACCGCGGTGTCGCGGCCGCGACAGCGCTCGTGGAGCATCCGACCGGGCGTGCCGAACAAGGCGACCAGCGTGTCGACGGGCAGGGGCCGCAGCTCGCCGATGGTGCGGATGTTCATGGTGCGGAGCGTCTTCGCGTGCGCGTGACCCACCCCGGCGAGTTGCTCGATGGGACGGTCGGCCAGGAACGCGTCGGCCTCGTCCTGGCTGATGCGCGCCAGCCCGTCGGGCTTGACGGTCTTGCCGATCAGCTTGGCGAGCATGCGGTTCGGCCCGATGCCACAGGTCACCGCGAGCCCGGTCTCGTCGCGCACCCGGCGCTTGAGACGGGTCGCCGCGACCGCGAGATCGCCGTGCAGACGCGCGGTGCCGGTGAGATCGCAGTAGGCCTCGTCGAGATAGGTCTCGACCGACGGCGACACCTCGCGGCAGCACTCGAAGATGCGCTCGGCGAAGCAGCGATAGGTCTGCGCGTGGCCGTCGAG
>JBIOKD010000077.1:0-11896 GCA_044451485.1 Candidatus Eiseniibacteriota bacterium
GATCGATCAATGCCCGCAGACCCCGATCGGCGCCAAGGTGGATCCACACGGCTGCCCGATCGATTCGGATCGCGACAGCGTGTACGACGGGCTCGACCAGTGTCCGAACACCCCGATCGGCGCCAAGGTGGACAAGAAGGGTTGCCCGCTCGATGCTGACGGCGACGGCGTGCCCGACGGCATCGACGCGTGCCCGGACACTCCCAAGGGCGCGACCGTGGACGCGAAAGGCTGCCCGTCCGACGCCGATGGCGACGGCGTGCTCGATGGCATCGACCAGTGCCCGAACACTCCCAAGGGCGCCAAGGTGGACGCGAAGGGCTGCCCGGTCGACTCCGACGGCGACGGGGTGCTCGACGGGCTCGACAAGTGCCCGGACACCCCCAAGGGCCTCAAGGTCGACGTGAACGGCTGCCCGGTCGAGATGATCGAGCGTGAGACCGAGCTGCTCGACACCGGCATGATCCGGCTCAACAACGTGAACTTCGAGACCGGCAAGGACTCGATCCTGGCCGACAGCTACGGCACCCTCGACGCGGTCGGGGCGCTGCTCGCCAAGTGGCCGCAGCTCAAGATGGAGATCGGCGGTCACACCGACAACACCGGCTCGGCGACGACCAACACCAAGCTGAGCAAGGCGCGGGCGCAGGCGGTGGACAACTACATCCTGGCTCATCATCCGGAGCTGCAGGCGGGGCAGTACACGGTGAAGGGCTACGGGTCGTCGAAGCCGATCGCGACCAACAAGACGCCGGAGGGCAAGGCGCAGAACCGGCGGGTCGAGTTCAAGGTGCTCAACAAGGACGTCCTCCGCCTGGAGATCGAGAAGCGGACACCGGTGCCCGCCGACAGCACCAGGAAGTAGACCTGGAGCGGCACGCGGACCCCGGGATCCCCGGCCCGCCACGCTTCCGGCGCCACGCGCGGGGTCGCGTCAGGAGGACGGCATGTCGATCGGTGACGAGCACGATCTCGCCGGGTTGCTCGCGGCCGGCCGGGTGGTGCGCGTGGCGCTCGAGGCGATGCGCGCCGGGGTGCGCGCGGGGGTCACCACCGCCGAGCTGGACCGGATCGCCGCACAGGTCTTCGAGCGGCACGGGGCGCGTTCGGCGCCGATGCTGGTCTACGGCTTCCCCGGCGTCACCTGTATCAGCGTCAACGAGGAGATCGTGCACGGCATCCCGTCCTCGCGCCGGCTCGTCGATGGCGATCTGGTGAAGCTCGACGTCACGGCGGAGAAGGACGGTTACATGGCCGACGCGGCGCTCACGGTCGGGGTCGGGAGTGTCGCGCCCGAGGTGTCCGCGCTGGTGGCTTCGGCGGAGCGCTCACTCGTGGCCGGACTCGCCGCGGCGCGGGTCGGGCGGCGGGTGCGCGATATCGGCCGCGCGGTCGAGACGGTGGTGCGTGGCGACGGCTTCCGGGTGGTGAAGCCGCTCACCGGGCACGGGATCGGCCGCACCATCCACGAGCATCCGCTGGTCCCCAACTACGACGACCCCGCCGACGACACGCGGCTCACTCGCGGTCTGGTGATCACGATCGAGCCGATCATCGCGATGGGCGCCGGCCAGATGATGGAGACCGGTGACGGCTGGACCCTGGTGAGCGCCGACGGCGCCGTGGCCGCGCACGTCGAGCACACCATCGTGGTCGGGGAGCGGGAGCCGCTGATCCTCACCGCCGCCTAGACACCGGTTCGGCTACGCGACGGAGCGCCACACGCCTCGCGAGGTGCGTCCGAGGAGCGCCGCAGCCAGGACGGTGGAGGCGCGACTGGATGCAGCGAGGCGGAGCAGGATGCGGAGCCGAGCGTGCCGAGTGAGGCGTGTGGCGCGCAGTCGCTCGGGGCTGAAAAGCAGACGGGGCGCCTCACAGGGCGCCCCGTCCACCTGTGGGTGTGCGGCCCCGGTCGGGACGCCCTCACCCGTGTGTGAGCCATCCGGGGATCAGACTCTTGCGGATGCGCCCACGACATCGATTGGGTCACCAGCGGTCGACCCCGGTGACGGGGATCGTGCCGCTCACGGCTCTTGGTCGATCTCCTGCGAAGGCGCGCACTGCGCGCCGACGTTCGCTTCGATGGTTCGCCTCCGTGGCTCGTTCGATGGCTCCGGCCCTTGGTCGGCCCATGACGCCGACCCTCGGACCGGCGGGATCAGCGGGATAAGCCGCCCGGGGGTGAACGTTCCGCGGAGTAGATCGGATCTCGCACTTCTCGCATCAGGGGGATCAGCTGCGACCGCGTCTCCGGCGTGATGCGTGATGTGTGCACGGGATCGCACCTCCTGGCCGGATCCCATCCCGGCTGGCGTGATGGAAGTGCAAGCGCGGGGCCAGCCTGCGGACCGCGCACGATGCGGCGCGAGGCGGCGGGATCGGGCGCCGAACGTGGCGAAACGCGAGCCGTCCGGACCCGTAGACGCGATTCGGGTGATTTGGCGCACGCGAACTTGCACGGGGAACGTCACGAAATTGCAGCGGATGGGCCCCGCCGCGCATCGCTACGTGCGCTGCTTCTTCTTCTGCGCCGCCGGGAACAGCACGTTGTTGAGGATCAGCCGGTAGCCCGGCGAGTGCCGGAACTTGGAGAGGTCGGTCGGCGGATCGCCGACCAGGTGCTGGTAGTCCTCGGGATCGTGACCGCCGAGGAAGGTGAAGGTGCCGCGTCCGAACTGGCCGTGCAGGTACTTCACTTCGTCGGTGCCCTCGACCTCGCCGAGCACCAGGACGCTGCTCTTGAGCTTGGACTTGTGGAATCCGGTGGACTGGCCGAGGAACTCCGGGATGCTCGCCACATGATCCTGGATGAGCATGGTCGGCACCGGGTCGTTCTTGGCCGAGTAGTCGAAGAGCGTGAACACCGCGCTGGGACCACGCAGCGACGCCTCGAGCGTGCAGTCGATGTCGGAGAAGTGGTACTGGTACGGATCGGTGTCGATGGTGAAGTCCTTGAACGCCAGAGTGCGTGAATAGTCCAGCTTGCGCTGGGCCTGGGGGTCGGGCGGGTCGCCGTCGTACACGACATCGGCGATGTCCACGCCGGTCGCCGCGAGCGCGATGTCGTAGGTGTCGGTCGCCGAGCACATCCCGAACATGAAGCCGCCGCGACCGACGAAGTCGCGGATCGCGCCGGCCACCGCCGCCTTGAGCTCGGTGACCTTGGCGAAACCCATGCGCGCGGCCATCGCCTTCTGCACCGCCTCCTCCTCCTGGTACCAGGGGAAGGTGTGATACGCGGCGTAGAACTTGCCGTGCTGTCCGGTGAAGTCCTCGTGGTGCAGGTGCAGCCAGTCGCAGTTCTTGAGATCGCCGCGCAACACCCCGTCGTCCCACACCGTGGTGTAGGGGATGTCGGCATACTTGAGCGCCAGCGTCACCGCGTCGTCCCACGGCGGAGTGTTGGGCGGGATGTACACGGCGATCCGCGGCGCCTTCTCGAGCAGCACCGCCTCCATGTTCTCGTCGGCGACGGTGGCCCGCATCGCGGCCTCGGCGGCGGCGCCCATGTGCTCGAACGACACCCCGCGCACGTCGGCCTCGCGCTCGGTCGCGGCGTCGTCCTCGAGCAGGAACGAGCCACCGCGGTAGTTGAGCAGCCACTCCGCCTTCTGGCCGCGGGTGAGCACCCAGAAGGTGAGACCGTAGGCCTTGAGATGATCGGTCTGGCTGTCGTCCATCGGGACGAGCAGCTTGGCCTCGGCGCTGGCCGGCGCGAGCGCCACGGCACCGGCGCCGAGCGTCAGCGCCAGCAGCGGTACCAGCAACCATGCCTCGACGATCTCCGCGTACGAGCGGTCGGTCTTCGCCGGTTTGCCGGACGCGTCGCTCACCCGGGTGGCCTCGGCCTCGACCGCGCTGCCCGGCTCCCGGCCCGCGCCGTCGCGCACCTGCGATCGCGGTCCCGCGCCGGGCACCGCCGTCCGTCCGCGGCCACCCATCAGCCGGCGCACGAAGCGCGCCGCGAGCCCGGCCGTGACCACCACGATCACCGCCATGGCCGCCAGCGCCAGCAGCGAGCCGAGCAGCGCCACGAACGGCGGCACGCCGCGGCCCCGCGGCAGCCCCACGGTCCGGAAGCGGATCATGACGCGTGCTCTCCGTCGCGGCGGGTCATCAGAATCGACTCTCGTGACGCATGGTCTCGACCTGGCGTCGCACCTCGGCCGAGTTCCAGGCCTTGGGATAGCGCGCCAGACACTCCTCGTACTGGTCCAGCGCCCGCGCGTCGTCCTTGTAGTACGCGCGCAGCACGTCACCGGCGCGTTGGCGGGCGTAGGGGGCGAGCCGGTCGCCGGGCAGGGAATCGGCCACCGCGAGCAGCGGCTCGAGCGCGCCACGGCCGTCCCCGGTCGCCTCGCGCAACCGCGCCTCGGCCATGGCGGCCTGCGCCCATGTCGCGCCGCGCGGCAGCGCCGCCACGAGCGACTCGGCGACCGCCAGAGCGCGGCGGGGCTCGCCACGCCACTCCTCCCACGCCATGCGCCCGAACGCGGGCAACGCGGTCTTCGGATCGGCGTCCTCGATGAGATACAGACGCTCGAACGCGGCGCCGGTGTAGGCCCCCCGGACGTCGCGACTCATGCGCCCATACCAGTTCTGCGCCGAGTCCGGCTGACCGGCGTAGAACAGCGCCTCGGCATAACGAAACATCGCCTCCGGTGTGGACGGCGCCAGCTCGTGCAGAGCCGCCAGCGCCGGCCCGTCCGGTGTCTCGCGCAGCTCGTCCAGCGCCCGCTCGAGCCGCAGCTCCGGATCCTCGTCCCCACCCGCGTCGGCGAGCAGCTTGCGCGCGTCGGCCGGGAGCCCCGCGGCGCGCAACCCGCGCGCGATCGGAATGACCAGATCGTTGCCCCATTCACGGGGCGGACGATCGGCGAGCGCGCGTGCCAGTCGCGGCGCTCCGGTCACCTCCTCGTTACGGGCCGCGATGATCGCCCACGAGCGCCGCGCCGCCGCATAGCGGAAGCTGACGTCACGTTTCCGGTCGCCGGTCAGGTCGAGCAGCGCCTCGAGTGCCCCGGCGCTGTCCCGCGCGCTGCCGGCGGCGAGCATCTCCTCGGCGAAGACCCAGCGCTCGGGGGTGCGATCGGGATGCTGCTGGTCGAGTGCCGCGAGCGAGGCGAGCGCCGAGCGGGAGTCACCCGCGCGCCACGCCAGACGCGCCGCGGCGCGTCCGAGGTCGGCACGACCGGGTCGGGCCGCGGCGGCCGCACGCACCTTCTGGTCGAGCCCCTTGACCCCGGCATCGGCGAGACGGGTGATGGTCGCGTCGGCCCACGGCGCCACGTAATCCGCCACGATCCATGCCTCGAGCGCCACCTCGGCCGCGTCACGGGGGCGGCCCAGCTTTTCGAGCGCCTCGGCATAGTCCTGCGCCAGCAGCAGCGAGTCCCCGGTGGCGCCGCGCTCGGAGCGACCGAGCTGCTCGATCGCACGCCAATCCCCATTGGCACGATGGACCGCGGCCAGGTCCCAGAGCACCAGCGGATGGTGCGGCGCGCCACCGAGCAGACGCTGCAGCGTGTCGCGCGCCGCGTCGAGCCGGCCCAGCTCACGCAGCGCCCGCGCCTGGCCGAGCGCCTCGAGCTGCGCCGGGGTGAGTGGCGGCACCGGCCGCTGGCTGAGGGGTCCCATACGCAGGTCGGGTGACTGCATCACCGTGCCGAGCCCGCGCGCGTTCGCCGGTCGTGGCGCGATCGCGACGCGGCGCGGCTGATAGGGCTCCATGGTCTGCGTGCGCGCCGCCGGCGCGGCGAGGGCGAGCCACGTCAGTGCCACGGCCGACAGCCCCACCGTCCTCCACGGAAGACCACCCCTCACCGGCGGCTCCCGTTGAGGGTGCGGAGATACGACTCCACCAGCGCGCGGTACTGGGCGGGATAACGATCGGTGTCGGCCTTGAGCAGATCGAGCCGCAGCCGGTCGTTCTCCTTCATCAGGTCGGCGGGCAGCTCCGCCGGGCTCGAGCGCGCCACGTCATCGCCCGGGCGGGACTCGCGCTGCGGCTCGAAATCGCGGCGGTTGATCGAGCGCTGCGCGTCGAGCAGCCGCGACAGGATGCGGGTCTGCTTGTCCTCGAGCTGGTCGAGCGACTGGCCGTTCTCGAGCGACTCCTCGACCTCCTTCATCTCCTTCTGCGCCTGGTCGAGACGACCCAGGAGCTGGCGCTGGCGATCCTCGTCGCGCTGCACCGACTCCAGCTCCTGGCGGATCCGCGCCTGCTCCTCGGCGAGACGTCGCATCTCCGCCTGATCACCGGTGGACATGTTCATCTGCTGGGTGAGACGCCGCGCCACGCTCTGGGTTTCGCGATTGAGCTGACTCTGACGCTCGCCGATCTCGCCGATGTTCTGCTGGTTCGGCTTGCCGCTCTTCCCGGGCTTGCCGCCGCCGGGTTTGTTGCACATGCCGCTCTCGGTGTCGCGCAGCTGCAGCACCGCCAGGTTGAGCGCGGCGGCGCCGTCGCGTCCGAGCTGCTCGCCCTTGCCACGGTTGCCGGTGCCCAGCTCGCGGCCCGATTGACGCAGTCCGCGGACCGCCTGGCCGAGCGCGTCGAGCAGCTGTGGGGTGAGCGCCGGATTCTTGTTGCCGAGCGCCACCAGCGAATCCGTGACCCGCGCGGCGCCCTCGGCGAGATCGGTCTGCAGGTTCCCGCGCGAATCGAGCGGGGCGTCCGACGACAGGTTGGACTCGGTCGACCGTTGCAGCGAAACCAGATCCTGCGCGGCGCGTCGCACCGCGGCGAGATCCATCTCCTGCTGGCTCTGCTGCATGTCCTTCACCGCCTGCTGCAGCTGTTGCGCCGCCTGATCGAGACTCTCGCTGGCCTTCTGGCCCTGCTGGTGCGCCTGGGCGCTGCTGCCCTGCTCGCTCGACTGCGAGGCCGCGTGCTGCTGGGGAGCGGCCTGCTGGTCGAGGGTCTCGCTCGCCTGCTGGATGGCGTCCTTGGCGGGGGCGGCCTCCTGGTCCTCGGACGCCGCCTTGGCGTCCCGCGCCAGCTGCTCGGAGCGTTCGGCGGCCTGCTGCTGGCGGTCGGCCAGCGAGGGCGTGGACTTGGCGTCTCCCGGCTTGGGGGTCGCGTGCTCCTGGTTGAGCGCGTCCTGCTGCCGCTTGAGCTCGTCGGCGCGCCGGGCCAGCGCCTGCAGCTTCTCCTCCTCGCGCAGCTGCTTGAGCAGCGAGATCGAGCGCTCGAGGTTCTTGAGCAGCTCCTCGTTGTTGCGTTGCATCTTCTGGAGCGCCGGGTCGGTGGCGGGTTGCTGCATCTGCTGCTCCAGGGCCTTCTGCATGCGCTCGAGCGCCTGACGGAACTCGGGCGACTCGATCTGCTTCATGAGATCGTGCAGCTCCTGCAGCTTCTTGGTGAGGTTGTCATCGAACGCGTGTCGCTCGGCGGCCTGTTCGAGACTGGTGGAAAGCTGCTGCGCGGCGTCGTCCACCCGGCGCGCCACCTCCTGTTGACGGTCGAGCGCGCGTTGCACCTCCTCGCGCCGCTCGAAGGCGCTCGCCGACGGCTGCTGGGGCGAGGCGGCCTGCTGCTGGCGGGCGAGCTTGTCGAGCGACTTCTGCAGCTCGTGTGCCTGCTCGGAGGCCTTCTCGAGACTGGTCTGTGCCACGTCCTGGCGCTCGTCGATCCCCTGGTAGAGATCCGCAAGCGACGGGAAGCGCAGCTCGAAGGTGGGGCTCACCGCGCTCTGCCGCCCGGAGATCGCGTCGTCGTCCCACAGCACGAAGCGGAACGAGGCGCTCTGACCCGGGAGCAATCCGAGCCCGGAGGCGTCCCATCGGGTGGTGACCACGGCCTCGCGCGGACCCTGCGGGAAGCGCGCGAGCGACAGCGGGCTCCACGGCGCCGCCGGATCGCGGCGCACCTCGAGCTGAAGCTCGGAGAGACCGAGATCGTCCTGTGCGAGCACATCGAGCGGCACCTCCTGCCCGGCGGGCAGATCGAGGTCGCCGGTGGGGACGCGCACGAACAGCACCGGCGGTGCGTCGTCGAGTGGGGTCACCCGATAGCGGTGCCGGGTGGGCTCGGACACCAGACCCGCCGCCGCACGCGGGGTCGCCGCCAGCTCGTACTCCCCGGCACGCGACACCGGCACCTCGCCACGCCAGCGTCGCGGCGTGAGCGGGCTCCAGCGCGTGGTCCGGCCGTCGGGCAGAAGGGCGTCGAGCCGGTCGAGATCCCGATCGAAGGTGACCTCGATCGATGCGACCGAGCCCTTGAGGGCCGACAGGTCGCCACGCGCCGCCGCTCCCTCCTGATCGGGGAGCCGCGCGTAGGCGGGCGCGCGATAACGGATGTGGAAGCCGACCGGGCTGGCCGTTCCGGTGAAGCGGATCGCGTAGCGGGGAGACTCGGTCCGCGCCACCCGGACGCGGTAGCCGGTCTCGCGGGTGAGCTGGGTCAGATCGAAGCGCCACAGACGGGCGCCGTCACCGGCGCTCCCCTCCGGCACCGCGCTGGCGCGCACACCGTGGTCCTCGAGGATGCGCGGTGTCTCGTCGCTCCCCCACACCCGCGCGCGCACCGCGAGCGCCGCACCCGGGCTCAGCGTGACCGAGCCGGGCTCGACCACCAGACGCACCGGTGGCGCTGCCGATTCGGGTGACCACAGCGTGTTCCAGGAGTGACGCGTGGACTCCGGCAGCGCCAGCGCCAGCACCGTGACCACGACCATCGCGCCGGCGCTCAGGAACGCCGGACCCCGCGCGTGGAGCGACGGCGCCAGACTCGCGAGCGGCACCGTGCCGAGACGCCCGCGGGCTTCGGCCACCACCGCGCGTGCCAGCTCGTTCGAGGTGTGCTCACCCGGTGCCGACTCGAGCTCGAGCGCGTTGCGCAGCCACGAGCGCACCGCCGGGAAGTGTTGCTCGACCGCCTCGAGCCAGCCGTCGAGGGTGAGGTGATCGCGCAACAGGTGGCGGATGCGCCCGGCGAGCACCACCGCGATCCCGGTGAGCAGCAAGATGAGCCGTGTCCAGGCCAGGGCGATCCCCGGCTGCATCACCAGCCCGGCCGCGAGCGCCACCGCGATCAGGGCGAGCGCGCCGGCCGTGGCGCCGAGCACCGCGCGCGTCACGAGACGGCGCTGGTGGGCGCGATGGGTACGGACCAGCGGTTTCCGGAGCGACGGGTCGGGCATGCGCGTGTCCATGATCCGGAGGTACGGCGGCCCGATGGGGCGGCGGGTCAGTGTGTGAGGGCGTACTGGACGATGTCGATCGCCATCTTCAGCGCCGCCTCACGCTTCTCGGGCGGGTCGTGGTGGACCTCCTCGTCCTCCAGCCCGTCCCCGAGATCGGTGTCGTACGTATAGAGTACCGCCAGCCTTCCGTCATGGACAATGCCGAACGCGCGCGCGGGGCCACCATCGTGTTCGTGGATCTTTGGCAAACCCGCCGGGAAATCGTAAAGCCCGTGAAAAATGGGGTGCGAGAACGGCAGCTCGACGATCGGCGCGTCGGGGAACACCCGCGCCATTTCGCGGCGATAGGCGGCGTCGATGCCGAAGTCGTCGTCCACCCACAGGAAGCCGCCGGAGGTGAGATAGCGCCGCAGGTTGGCGATCTCACCCGGGGTGAACTTCATGTTGCCGTGCCCGCACGCGAAGACGAACGGGTACTGGAACAGGGCCGCCGAACCGGGCTCGACCACCGCCTCCTGGTCGCCGGCCACCGGGATCGTGGTCCGCTCGCGCAGCCCGTGGATGAGGTTCACCATCGAGGTGCGGTCCTCGTACCAGTCGCCGCCACCGCCATACTTGAGACGGGCCACCGAGAACGCGCGTGATCCGGGCGGGGCGGTCTGGGCCGGCGCACGACCGGCCAGGACCGGCAGCGCGAGACACGCGATCAGGGCGATGAGCGGGGTGGGGCGCACGTCTCGTCGGCGCGCGGAGCGGCCACCGCGCGGGCTCCTCAGGATCTCGGACCGGGGAAGCGGCTGAGGCGGGTTTCGCCGGGCGCCAGGGGACGCGCCAGCCGGTCGGGCCCGGCGCGTCGCTCGGTGATCGGTGGCGGCGGCACCGAGACCGGGAACACCAACACGGCGTCGAGCGGGAAGCGATAGTAGAGACCCGGGGCGATGCCCTGGACCACGTACGCACCGGTGCTGCCGGTGTAGTCCAGCATCTGGCCGTTCCCGTCCACCGCCACGATGCGCACCGCGTAGCTGTTCTGGGTCACGATGATCCGGCCGTAGTTGAGCAGCCGGCTCCCCGCAGGCAGCGGGTCGCCGAGCTTGTACGAGGTGGTCGGCGCCGGGATGTAGGCCACGAAGTACTCCGGAAGGTGCTCCGTCAGGATCGGATGCGGGAGCGCGTTGCGCAGGAGCCCGGACTGGGGCAGGAACGCGGGTGGGAATCCGTACATCGAGATCCAGTAGCCGGCCGCACCCGGAACCGCCTGCCACCGCAGGAACACCAGTGAGTCCATGGTGGTGTCGGGGAACACCCGCCCCAGATAGCGCAGGGTGCCGGCGACGTTGAGCACGCTCATGTCGCTCACGTTCGTGAGCGGGGCATCGGTGGTCACGAGACCGTCCACCACGCCCCGTCCGATGTACTCGCGTGCCGGCGGGGCGAACGGGCTCGGATCGACGAACAGATAGGCGTCGTAGTGGCTGATGGGCCAGGTCCGCACGGTCTTGACCGTGTGGGGGAACAGGTCCACGTAACCACCGCCATCCCCCTGGCGCTTGTACACCTGGTACTGGGAGGCGTTGGTCGAGTCGGCGATCATGCCGACCACCGCACCGGGACCGGACTCGTAGATCTGGGTGGTTTCGAGCAGCACGTCGTCGGCGGACTCGCCGGGATCCCCGTTGTCCTGCCAGAGCTGCAGTGGCACGGGTGTGTCCGGATACATGACGAGCGTGGTGTTGCCGGGACGGCCCTCGGGATAGACCGGCGGCGACATCGCCGGGTCGGTGAGCGAGACCGGCTTCTTGGCACACGAGGTCACGGCGAGCAACACGACCAGCGGCAGCGCCAGCCTGACGGCGTGCGTGGGACGGAGCGCGGGACGGTTCATCGTGGAGTCCACTCCTACTTGGCCTGGACGCCCTTGCGGCGGTCCAGCCAGATCCAGATGTCGAGCGCCAGCGCGCTCGCGACGTAGACCGAGGAATAGGTCCCGAACGCGACGCCGACCACCATCGCGAACGAGAAATCCCGCAGCACTTCGCCGCCCCACACGAGCAGCGCCACGGCGGTGAAGAACACCGTGAGCGAGGTGATGACGGTGCGCGACAGCGTCTCGTTGACGGCGATGTCCATGGCGCGCGAGTGGGTCTCCTTGCGCAGCGCCTTGGAACGCTCACGGATGCGGTCGAACACCACGATGGTGTCGTTGATCGAGTAGCCGGCGATGGTGAGCAGTGCCGCGACCACGGTCAGGGAGACCTCACGGCCGGTGAAACACAGCAGACCGAGGGTCACGAACACGTCGTGGAACAGGGCCACCACGGCGCCCAGCGCGAACTTGAACTCGTAGCGGATGCCGACGTAGAGCAGGATCCACCCGAGCGAGCCGAGCACGGCCCAGATCGCCTTCTGACGCAGCTCCGAGCCCACCTTGGGGCCGACCGCCGCGGTGCCGCGGAACTCGACCTTGACGCCGCCGAGACGCGACTCCAGCGCCTGCTTGATCGGGGGAAACGGGTCGGCCGAGCTCTGGCTCTTCATGCGGATCATGTACTCGTCGGTGTTCTGACCGGTGAGCTGCTGCAGTTCCAGACCCTTGAGCCCGGCCTGATCGAGCGCGGTCCGCATCTGATCGGGGGCCACGACGCGGTCGGTGCGGATCTGCAGGAGCGTGCCGCCGGTGAAGTCCACGCTGTACTTGGGCCCGCCGTGCAGGGCCAGCCACACCGCGGTGGCGAGGATCAGCGCCC
>JBIOKD010000078.1:0-11875 GCA_044451485.1 Candidatus Eiseniibacteriota bacterium
AGCCACCCGAGTTGTAGCCGTGGTCGGGATCCCCGTCGAGGTTGTAGTACACGTCGCCGAACGCGAGACCGCTGATCCTGCCACGTGGATAGTCCGGCGGCGTGGACACCACCTGTGGCTGCTGCGCCGCGCCGGGGCGCGCACACGCCAGCAGCGCGACCAACAAGGCACCGGCCACTCTTCGAGACGACATGCGGCGAGACCACATGCGACGACCTCCCGGCTTCGCGGATCGTGGGCTCGCCGAGACGGCGGGCCGGGGACGGGACCACGCTCGGCACCCTAGGAGATCGGGTTTGATGGCGGATTGCCTTCGTGTTGCCGGAATGTAAACATTCCGGCAATGCACGGTGTTGATGATGGGGGTCAGACTCGCCGGCGCCGGGTTTCGAGGGAGCGCGCGCGCGCGGTCGCGATGATGCTCCGGTAGTCCACCCCGGCCGCGGCCAACGCGAAGGCCCAGCTCCCGAACATCCGACGGGCCCGGGCGTAGAGGTCGCTGTCGGTCAGGTGGACGCGGAAGAGCCCGTCGGGATTCGCCGCCCGCTCGCGAATCAGCGACAACAGCTCGTCGCGGGTCATGAGCGCCGGTCGGCCGCGCTTGCGCGTGACACGGGTCGCGCCCTCGGCGACGGAGCCGCCGCGCGAGGACGTCGCCCGCGAGCGCGCGCCGTCGATCGGGGCCTCCCCCGGATCCCTCCCGGCGGTACGAGCGATGTCGCGGCGGGCATCCGATGACACCGCGCCGACGGCCGTCTCCATGGTGGCTTCCGTGGTCGAGAGATCCGTCATCGCCTCACCCCCGAGTCGCGTGGATGCCCGTACCCTGATTGGCCGAGCGTCCCGACCGGCCGGGTCGCTCGTCCGAGCGCCGTGGAATCAGTTGGGGGGACCGGCGATGTCCTCACGAAGGAGCTGAGACACGCGGTCGCGGGACGCTCTGCGCACCTTCCCGTCGGCGGCTCGAACCCGCGCCGTGGCCGGATCCCCCCGCGTCGTGCACCGTAGTGGGGCGGATGACGGTGAGCGATGACGGTCCGGTGACGTCGCCGGAAACTCGTGTAAACGGGGTGTATCGGGCCACCGGGCGTCACGGGCTCGGAGCGCCGGGGGCCGATGGGCCGGCGGACGGGTCGGCGGGTCGGCGGCGGATCCCCATCGTCAGTCCTTCATGCTGTAGATCTTGAAGCGCCCCTTGCGCTCCACCGCCGATCGGAGCCAGCGGAACTCCTGGATGTTCCCCTCATCGTCCCTGGCGACCAGGATCAGCCCGTTGTGGAGATTGAAGTTCTTGTAGTGGGTGGTGGAGTCGTACCGGTCGAAGCGGATGAACTGGTAGACGTGGCCACCCCATTCGCGAATGGCCTGCGCCGAGCCGGCATGCATCCGGCCGTAGAGGAACAACCATCCGTCCTGCCAGGTCACGCCGGTGGCGGGTCGGCTCTGTGGGAATTCGGGCCACAGGATGTCGCGAAACTCGTCCTCGCGCACGGCCAGCGCGAACAACGTGTCGGCCATCTCGTAGTCGAGGGCGTGACACACCATCCGGCCCAGCTCGTTCAGGCTGCGCGCCCCGCCATGGAACGGCTTCTTCACCAGCGGCGCGTCGACCCGCCGGCCGATCCGCACCGAGCTCGACTCGGGGTCGTTGGGCGGGTAATAGCCGGGTTCGAGCGTGACCGATCCGTGCCTGGGCTCGGTCCCCGACTCCTGCGCCGCCCCCTGCGCGCGCGCGATCGCCGAGCCGGCCGGTGGGATCGCCAACGCGAGCAGGATCGCCAGCGCGATCGGGGCGCGCCATGACGCGGCACGATGTCTCGTGGTCGTGTCCATGTGCCCGCTCATGATCCAAAGGACAGGGCGAGCGAATAGCTTCGCCCGCTGCGATAGGCGGAGACCTCTTTGCCGCCCTGGAGCTGCTGCACGTTCGGGTCGAGGAGGTTCCGCGCCGAGGCCTGGACGTGCCAGCCCCTGCCCGGTGCCCACCCGAGCGTCGCGTCGAGACTGGTGGTCGGCTGGTCGTAGATGTCGGGAAGCAGATAGCCCAGTGTGCGCAGCCGCCTGCCCACCACGCCGAACAACACCGATGCCTGGGCCCGCTGCCGGCCGGATTCGTAGAACAGCCCCGCGTTCGCCACGTAGTCCGCCTGTCCCTGCAGCGGGTGCTCGAGCGAGCTCAGCTGGGTCAGCGGCGTCTTGAGGACCACGTGTGACGAGATGAAGCTGGCGTTGGCGTTGACCGAGAGACCTCTCAGACGCCCCCAGTAACGGCCCAGCCCTGAACGCGCCTCGAGCTCCACTCCCGCGTCCCGCCCATGGTCCGAGTTGACCGGCCCGATGAGCGGCGGCACCGCTCCCTGGATCTGCTGCTCGATCGGCTCGTGGAGGCTCTTGTAGAAGTAGCCGACGGCGAACACCTCGGACGCCGTGGGGAACACCTCGAAGCGGGCGTCGTAGTTCTCGATCACCGCCCGATGTAGGTTGGGATTGCCGGCCTGACGGTAGCCGCCGACGTATTCGAGCGTGGGACTCGGCGACAACTCGTTCATGTCCGGGCGTGACAGGGTCCGGCTCGCGCCGAGGCGGACGTTGATCGCATCGGTGACCGACCAGGTCAGGTTCGCCGACGGCAGCCAGTCGGTGTTGTCGAACGCTCCTTCGGCGGTGATGATGTCGGGACGGAAGAGGTTGTAGCTGCGCACGTCCTGGGTGCCGCGCTCGACGCGCACGCCGAGCGTGGATCGCAGCCGATGGCCGAACGGTACGTCGGCGCTCACGAATCCGGCCTGGATCTTCGAATTCGCGTGGTAGTTGTCCTGGTCGAGCGTCGCCTCGTCCATGTATCCGGTGCCGGCGGTGCCGGTGAACGCGTTCTGGCTGAAGAGCGACTCGGGTGGAGCGGTCGGGTCGGTGCTCGAGCTCGTGTACAGGTTGAAGCGCCGGTAGAAGTTGTGCCGGTCCTTGGTCTGACGGTCGTAGCCGACCATCACCTTGCCCTGTCCGAGCCCGCCGAGCCGGTACGGCACCGCGCCAGTCAGGGTCGTGCCCCAGCCGTCGTCGTGGAGATCGCCGAACTCGCGGACGCCGGGCGAGCCGAGCCCCCAGTACGACACCAGACCCCCGCGCGGTCCGACGTAATATCCCTCGTCGTACGTCACCTCGCGACGGTCGGGCTGCTGCGCACGGGCGCTGGAGCGCGTGAACTTCCAGTCGAACGCCACGTTCATCACGTGCGGGAATTCGTCACGGCCCTCGAAGGTGCCCGACAGCACGTCGCGCTGCAGGTACATGAGACGGGTGTCGCGGTGCTGGATCCACTGACCGGTGAGCGACTCGACGCGATTGTGGTCGGAGCCCTGGTAGACCCGCACCTCGTCGTCGGCGCTGTTGGTGAAGAAGCCGCGCAGGTGATAGGAGTGGCTGGGTGACAGCCGGTAGCTGAGACCGGTGATCGCCCCGAGCTGGACGACCGCGTTCGACCGGTCCACCGCGTAGTCGAAGAAGGTGTCGGGCGGGCTGGCAAAGAAGCGCTGGGACTCGGTCCGGTGGGTGAACGTCCGCGACATGCTCGCCGACGCGATCAGACCCACCTCATGGCCGAGCAAGTGGTACTCGTCGCCGTAGGTGAGCGCGAAGTTGCCGTTCGGTATCGCCAGCTTGCTGTTGGGCGTCCACACGTTGGCGAAGGAGCGAGCCAGCCCCGCGAGCTGACTCCTCGGATAGCCATAGGGTGGCTGCCCCGCCACCAGCGGGTGATCCTGGGTCGCGTCGACGACCGGCTGTGGGAGCGAGCGCGCACCGGCCCCGAAGCCCCACAGGTCCCCCGCGCCGCCGGTGTAGGTGGTCCGGTCCTGGAAGGTGACCCCCTCGCCGTAACCCTGCAGAAGCGATATCGACCAGGTTCGCGACCCGGGAAAGTCCTTGGTGTGCACCTGCACGTCGCCGCCGCCGAACTCCCCGGCGCGGTCGGCGGTGTAGGTCTTCTGGACCACCACGTTGTCGAGCAGGCTCGCGGGCACCAGGTCCAGCGGAACGACGCGTTTGTTCTGCTCGGGGCTCGCGATCCGGACGCCGTCGATCTCGGTCGAGCTGTACCGCTCGCCGAGACCGCGCACGAACACGTACTTGCCGTCGGTCATGGTGAGCCCGGTGACCCGGCGCAACACCTCGGCGGTGTTCCGGTCCGGTGACTTGCGCACCTGTTCGGCGCTCACCGCGTCGCCGACGGTCGCCGCCTTCTTGCGCACCGCCAGCATGGAGTTCTCGGTGTTCTGCCTAGCGCGCGCCTCGACCACGATCTCCTGCTGCTGGATCGCCTCGGACTCGAGCGCGGTGTCGAAGGGCAGCACCTGGCCGGCGGTCACCACGATCCCCTCGACACGCTTGACCGCGTAGGAGAGGGCCCGGATCTGGATGGTGTAGCGACCGGGTGGGGCCTCGAGCAGGTAGGTGCCATCGGCGTTGGTGAGCCCGCCGACCTTGCGCATCGTGGTGTCGGCCGGAATCAGGAGCACGTCGGCGTAGCCGATCGCCTCGCCGGTATCGGTGGCGAGGATCCGGCCCTGGACCTTGCCGGTGACGGCGGCGCCGGCGGGTGGTGCGGTGGCGAGCGCGAGGACGAAGACGGAGGCAACGAGGAACGGGACCGACAGCCCGGAGCGACGCCACGCGTGAGCCGGGTACGGCGAAGCGAATGGAATCATGTGATTCGGTTCTCCGGAGACGGGAAGGTGCGAAGGATTCCCCGGGGAGCGGCGGGTCTCCGCGCCCGGCCCGGCGGCGGGGGGCCGCCGGGCCGCAGGAGCGAAGACCGGGTGACGGAACTCAATCGACTCGGGTGACCTTTCCGGTGGACTCGGTGGCGCCGGAGCGGACCTTGTAGAAGTACATCCCGCTCGGGAGGTCCCTTCCGACGTTCCAGGTCAGCGTGTGCTGCCCGGCCGCCATGTCCTCGTTGGCCAGCACGCCCACCCGGCGACCGTCCGCCGCGAACATCTCGACGGTCACGTGACCCGCCGTGGGAAGCGCGAACGACACGTCGAAGCGGCCGTGGAAGGGATTCGGCGAGCCCTTGACCACGAACACGCTGCCCGACGCGACCGGCTGCACTCCGGTAGCGTTGCCACCGCAGTACACCGCCGGCTCGACCGGGAAGTTGTTGCAGTGGGCGCGCCAGATGTCGTTCGTGTCGATCTTGAGCGCGGCGAGCTTGAACTTGTAGCAGATGCTGTTCTCGCAGAGCCCGACCATCCTGCCATTACGCATGTTCACGGCCGAGGACGGGCCGGGCCACGTCGGACCCTGGCGGTGATCGCCGACGAACGTGCAGTTCAAAGCCATCACGTTCGTGGGGCCCGCGCAACGCGTCGCCGTGTACTCGAACTCGTTGTTGTCCCACTCGAGGCCCTTGTCGCCGTTCTGGTCGCCGGCCGGCGACTTGCCCGCCCACGGCCGGTCGATGATGAACTGGCCCTTGCCGCGGTAGCCGAGCTGGACGTCGTAGCCATCGTCACGGCCGTCGACGCCCAGGCCGTAACGGATGTTGGCGGTGCCACCGAAGAATTCGAAGGCGTCGTCCACCCCGTCGAACGCCTCGAGGTGGTCGAGTTGGGTGTTGTCGCCACAGCCGCAGAACGTGAACGAGTTGAGCTCGTTGTTCGGGGTGATCTCCTTGCCAGCGAACTCGACCCGCACGTACTGGAGGGTGCCCGAATCGTCGTGGTCGTCATTGCCGCCGTAGTGGCCCACGTCGCCGCCCTCGGCACCCGCCGAGTCTCCGGCGCAGGAGTCCACGATGTTGGTCTTGGCACGGCCCAGCAGGTAGATGCCGCCACCCGCACCGGTGGTCTGCGTCCCGGGAGGATCGCTCGAGGTGATGATGACCGGATTGTCCTCGGTCCCGACCGCGACGACGCGGCCGCCGCGATCCGCGACGATCGTGCCCAGCGTCGCCGTGTCCTCGAAGATCACCACACCGGCCGGAATGGTCAGCGTGGCCTGGTCCTTCACCCGCAGGAAGCCACGCACCAGGTAGTTGCTGTCCGCCGACCAGGTCTGGCTCGAGTAGAGAAGGATGTGGTCGTAGATCGCGAGCGGCCGCGGATCGGGATCCCCGTTGCTCGCGAGATGCAGGTCGTGACGATGACCACCGGTCGAGTCGTAGAAGCACCAGCCCTTGTTGGGCACGGCGAGATCCGCGGGCGACGGATTGTTGCCCCAGGTGCTGACCCTCACCCAGTTGTCCTCGGGGTTGGGTCCAATCGCGCCGGCATAGCAGGTCTGTACGAACCACGGATCGGGCACGGTCATCGCGAGTCCGTAGGCCGGGCTGCCCAGCGCGGGCTGGAAGTTGGGGATGACATCGGGCGCGTACACCGCGTTCGGCAGCATCGGATCGGCCAGCTTGTTGTGGGTGAAGGTGATGGTGCCGAGCTGGAACGCGTTGTAGCCCGCCGGACAGGTAGTCGAGTCCGCGCCGCCCGTGGGAGCGCCGACGAACTGGTTGGCGAGCGTGTTGCCTAATGCCAAATTGTTGTCCCACATGACATTCCCGTCGAATGTCAACTGGGCGGAAGCGGTGCCTGTCATGACGGCCAGGAGCCCCGCCGCGATCAGGGCGCGTCTCATCGTGCCGGATCCCTTGTGTGCAGCCGCGCTCATGGTGCCTCCCTCGAGGGTGTCGGTGGCGTTCTCCGTGACGAGGTGTGCCGCCGGTCGTCACCACTCGGGGTAGCCAGCCCGTCGCGGTACGGCGGTGGCACGTCCATGGGGGTGCGGGGCGAGTCAGCCCGGCGATGTGGCGCGCAGGAAGCGATCGACTCGCGTGCGTCGGCCAGTCGCGGGAGAACCGGGATCCGCCTCCCCAGACGCGAGGCACGCTAGCGGGCCGACGACCAATGTTCCGTGACGGGTGGGTAAACGGCCGGAAAATTCCACGTTGTCGAGGGATGCGATTCCGGCCGCGTCGCCGAAAATCCACGCGCGTGCGTGGTGGGCGATGGATCACCCGGCGCGACGAATAAGGATGAGGTGACGTCGACGCGCCGGTGGCGCGGACACTCGGCCGGCGTGCCCGCGGCCGGTGCGGATGCTCAGCCGGTGCGCGTGTGGGCGCCGCGTGGCAGCACGAAGCGGAACGTGCTGCCCTCCCCGACGGTGCTCTCCACCGAGACGTGGCCGTCGTGCAGCGCCAGGATGTGCTTGACGATCGACAGCCCGAGACCGGTGCCGCCCTTCTCGCGCGATCGCGCCTTGTCCACCCGGTAGAAGCGCTCGAAGATGCGGTCCAGGTCCTCCTCCGGGATCCCGGAGCCGGTGTCACGCACGGTGCACGTCACCCAGGCCGTGTCGCCCTCGAGCGTCACCTCCACGGTACCGCGTTCGGTGTACTTGAGCGCGTTGTCGAGCAGATTCGCGACCACCTGCTCGATGCGGACACGATCGGCCTCGACCCACTCGGCGTCTCCGGGCGCCAGGACGAGCGTCAGACCGGCGTGGGCGGCGCGGTCGGCGAGACCGGCGAGCTGACGCTCGATCAGCGCGCGGAGATCGAAGCGCTCGAGCCGTAGACGGGCCTCCGGGTGCTCGAGCTCGGAGAGCGAAAGCAGGTCGTCCACCAGCTCCTGGAGACGGGTCGCCTGGTCGCGGATCACCCGCACGAAATCCTCGCGGTGCACCGGATCCTCGAGCCCGCCCTCGAGCAGCGTCTCGGCGTAGCCGCGCACCGACGTGAGCGGCGTCTTGACCTCGTGCGAGACGTTGGCCACGAAGTCGCGCCGCACGCGGTCGAGGCGCTCGGCCTCCGACTGGTCGCGCACCACCAGCAGCACCACTCCCTCCTCGCCACCCGCGAGCGGAGTGGCGGTGGCCCGCACCAACCGCTCGTGTGGCGCCCACAGACGCAGATCGCGCTCGATCGTGGTGCCGCCCGCGCGTGCCGCCGCCAGCAGGTCCGCCAGCGCCGGGACCCGCACCGCGTCCTCGAAGCGCGTCCCGGGCTCCGGTGGCAGCGCCAGACCGAGCACGGTGGCGAGACTGCGGTTGGCGTGCGCCACGCGACCGTCGGCGTCCAGGAGCGCGACCCCGTCGCCAATGTGGGCCAGCACCAGCTCGCGCTGGTCCCGCTCGCGCTCGAGCGAGCCGTGCCGCGCACGCAGCTCGGCGGCCATGCGGTTGAGCGCGGCCCCCAGCCGACCCACCTCGTCGGCCGGCAGCGCGCGGGCGCGCGGCTCGCCCTCCCCCGCGCCGATGCGCTGCGCCAGCCGCTCGAGCTCGGCGATCCGCGCGGTGGTTCGACCGAGCAGCCAGTAGGTGAACGCCGCGGCGAGCAGAAACGCCAGCGCGGCCGCGGTCGCCAGCACCTTCAACTGCGCCGCGTCGAGCCGGCCGACACGCGCCAGCGGCTCGGCCAGACGCAGCACCGCCACCCCCGGGACACCGCTCACCGGCACCGCGGCGTACAGCAATTCGACGCCGATCGACGCGCTGCGACGCGTGCCAAACCCGGTGCGACCGGCCAGCGCGGCGCGCACCTCCGGGCGACCGGCGTGGTTCTCGAGCGCCGGCAGACGCTCGCGACTGACCTCGGAGTCCCCCACCACCCGACCGTCGGCGTCGATCAGGGTGACGCGGAGCCCGAGCCGGTGTCCGAGCGCGTCCGCGCGCTCCGGCCAGTCGATCCCACCCGCGGGCAGCTCGCTCGCGGCGAGACGCGCGAGTCGTTCGAGCTGCTCGCCACCACGCGACACCAGCCAGCCGCGCTCCTCGTGCGCGGTGAACGCCGCCGCGAGCGCCAGGGCACACGCCAGCGCCGCCAGCTGCACCACGAACAGCCGCGCGCGCAGCGACCGCGTCATGCGGCGTCCGGGTCGATCATCCGGGGCCGCCACGCGACGTCACCATCTTGTAGCCGGCGCCGGTGACGGTTTGGATGAGTCTCGCCCCCACGCCCAGCTTGAGTCGCAGCCGGCGCACGTGCACGTCCACGGTGCGGGTCTCGCCCACGTAGTCGTAGCCCCACACCTTGCGCAGCAGCTCCTCGCGCGAGAACACACGTCCCGGGTGACGCGCGAGGAACGCCAGCAACTCGAACTCCCGCGGCGTGAGCGTGAGCGCGCGACCGGCGTGGGTGACCTCGCGTGACAGCGTGTCGACGCGCAGCGCGCCCAGCTCGACCGCGCCTTCGCCCTTGCCGGGCTGGCTTCGCCGCAGCAGCGCCTTGACCCGCGCCACCAGCTCGCGCGGGCTGAATGGCTTGGTGAGGTAGTCGTCGGCGCCGTGCTCGAACCCCTCGAGCTTGTCCATCTCGGCCGAACGCGCCGACAGCACCAGCACCGGCAGGTCGCGTGTCGCGGGCTCGGCGCGCACCTCGCGGAGCACTTCCATGCCGCTTCGGCCGGGCAGCATCAGATCCAGCACCAGCACATCGGGACGCGAGCCGAACAGGCTCTGCAGGCCCTGCTCGCCGTCCCCGGCGGTGGTCACGTGATATCCGGACCGCTCGAGGTTGTAGCGGACGAGGTCGCGGATCTCCTTCTCGTCCTCGATGACCATCACGAGCTCGGGCACGCGTCCTCCCAGGCTCCGTGTGTTCTCACACCGAGCCGCGCGCGCGAGACTAGGCGCCGCGCGCGCGCGAGGTCAATGCCGCGCGATCGACGCTTGTTCGGTGCGCCGACGGCGGGCTAGATTTGGCGCCTCCGGCGGTCGGGCCGTGGCCCGCTCGCCGCACCCCTCGCGGAGGCCCATGTCCGTCACCCGCCGCACCGCGCCCCGGTCGCCCGCGCCGTCCGTGACGGTGGTCCCGGGCGGAAGCGACCCATTCCGGCAACACGACCGGGGTGGTGCGGCGTGAGCCTCGCGTCCGGCCCGGTGCGGGTCACCCTCGACCGCCTCACCCCCGCCGACCTGGTCGAGGCGTTCGCGTTTCTCGATCACGACCCGACACTCAACGTCTACATGCTGGCCCTCCTGCTCCGTGACTCCTTTGGACGCGCGCAGGACGAGTACTGGGCCGCGCGACGTGACGGACGTCTGGCCGGGCTCCTCTATGTCGGCGTGCCGTCGGGCGCGGTGCTGCCGGTCGGTGTGGATCTCGAGGCGTTGCAGCGTCTCGGCGACCTGGCCCGCGAGCGTGTCGAGCGTCTCCCCCGCCGCTTCCAGGTGGTGGGCGCGCGCGACGCGGTCGGGCCGTTCATCGAGCGCTTCGCGCGCTCCGGGTTGGTGCCGCGTCTGGATCGAGCCCAGATCTACATGTCGCTGACGCCGGAGCAGCTGCGTCCGTTCGAGCGGCTCCCCGAGCTGCGTCCGGCGGCGCCCGCCGATTTCGACATGATCCACGAGAGCGGGGCCCTGTTGCGCGCCGAGGAGCTCGAGGAGGATCCGCGCTCGGTGGACGCCGCCGCCTACCGGCGGCGTGCCGAGGAGGAGTGCCGTGACGGCTACACGGTGGTGTGGATGGCCGACGACGCGCTGCGCTTCCGCGCCAGCGTGAGCGCGCTCACCGCCGACGCGGCCCAGGTCTCGGGGGTCTACACTCCGGTGCCCCAGCGTGGGCGGGGCTACGCCAAGCGGGGCATGTCCGAGCTCTGCACGCGACTATTCGCGCGCAGCCGTGGTGTGTGTCTGTTCGTCAACGATTTCAACGCTCCGGCGATCGCCGCCTACCGGCACATCGGCTTCGTCGATCACGCTCCCTGGCGCTCGTTGTTCTACGACGCGTCCCGCTGAGCGGCGGCGACATGGGTGGCGCCTGCGGCTCCACGACCGCGGCGGGAAGATGGTGCTTGACCACCCGGCGGCGCTTTGACAGCGTGCGACGGGATGCACGGCGCGCCGCCGCGCCCATCACATGGAGGTGATCCGGTGAAACGCGGGTTCGGGTTCCTGGTGGCGATCGCCCTGGCGGTGCTCCCGCTGGCCGCCCAGGCGCAGGTCTTCGGACAGTGGACGTCCGCGCGCACGCTGCCGGTCAACGCCCATTCCTTCGGCGCGCAGCTCGAGCTCAGCGAGCACGTGGTGGCCCTGATGAGCGATCTGCGTCTGAGCTTCTATCCTGGTGTGGATTTCGGCTTTCAGGGCGGTCTGACGCGCACCCAGATCGAAGGCAGCAACATCGGCACGGCGCGGCTGGCGGTCGACGTCAAGATGCAGGCGACCAGCACCACACAGGGCGCCCCGCTGGATCTCGCCTTTGGCGCCTTCCTGGGGCTCGAATCGGGCGATCAGCTGGGACGTCTGGTGGTGGGGCCATCGATGATCGCGAGCCGCGGCGTGACCATGAGCGGCAAGGAGCGCTTCCTCCCCTACGCCGGCCTGCAGGCCCGTTACACCCAGTTCGAGTTCCGCGGGATTCAGCGCTACGACTTCTCGCTGCCGTTCCGCATCGGCAGCCAATTCGAGGTGGTGCAGGGCTTTCGCGCGGTCGGCGAGGTGCAGTTCCGGGTCGGGGACGACATCGACGACCACGTCGCGTTTGGCGTCGGCGTGGACTTCGACATCTGACCCTCCGGAGGGGTCGGTGAATTGATGGGCACGCACATCCGTGCCGCACGCTAACATAAATCACTACAACGTGATGTGACGCACGGCATGGTCCAGAATCGGACTTGTCGCGCCCCCCTCCCGGTGGTAGCGTTCCGCGCCCCGGAGAGGAACGTGGCAACGCGAACCTCCCGGCCGCAACCGGGCACCCAGTCAACCCCAAAACTCACAAGCGTTTGAGCGACGTGATCGCGGACGCATCCAGGGCGTTCGAACCCCCGGATCGTCGCCCCGACCGCATTTGTGGAAACGGTGTGGAACCGGGGAGGGAAAGTACAATATAACCTGCTACGACATAATACGTTACACGATATTTTCAGGGTGTGGATAACGC
>JBIOKD010000079.1:0-11760 GCA_044451485.1 Candidatus Eiseniibacteriota bacterium
CTCTCCAAACTGGCCTGTGCCGAGCGGTCCCGTGTCACCCAGCAGCATCGACACCCGGTTGGAGCTGAAGGCCGCGACCGCCAGATCGGGCCGGCCGTCGCCGTTCACGTCCCCGATCGCCACCGAGATGGGATTGGTCGCAGTCGCGAAGTCGGTCTTGGCGCCGAAGCCGCCCGCCCCGTCGCCTGGCAGCACCGAGGCGGTGTTGGCGTCGAAGTTCGCCACCGCCAGATCGGGCTTGCCGTCACCGCTCACGTCCCCGATCGCCACCGAGACGGGATTGATTCCGGTTGAGAAGTCGGTCTTGGCGTCGAATCCACCCGCACCGTTGCCCAGCAGCACCGACACCACGTTGGAGTGGGTGGCCGCCGCCGCCAGGTCGGGCCGGCCGTCGCCGTTCACGTCGCCGATCGCCACCGCGCTGGGATTGGCGGCAGTCGCGAAATCGGTCTTGGCGCCGAAACCGCCCGTGCCGTTACCCAGGAGCACCGAGACCGTGCTGGCATCGTAGTCCGCCACCGCCAGGTCGGGCTTGCCGTCGCCGTTCACGTCCCCGATCGCCACCGAGATGGGTGAGGTCCCGGTCGCAAAGTCCGTCTTCGCCCCGAATCCGCCGGAGCCGTTACCCAGCAGCACCGACACCGTGCTGGAGAAATAGCACGCCACCGCAAGGTCGGGCTTGCCGTCGCCGCTCACGTCGCCGATCGCCACCGAGTACGGACCGCTTCCGGTCGCGAAGTCCGCTCTCGGCCCGAACCCGCCGGAACCATTGCCCAGCAGCACCGACACGGTATTGGAGCTGTTGTTGGCGACCGCAAGGTCGGGCCGGCCGTCGCCGTTCACGTCGCCGATCGCCACCGAGACGGGCACACCCGCGGTTGGAAAGTCGGTCCTGGCATGGAACCCGCCGACGCCGTTGCCCAGAAGCACCGACACCGTGTAGGAGCTCCGGTTCGCCACGACCAGGTCGGGCTTGCCGTCAGCGTTCAGGTCTCCCATGGCCACGGAATAGGGATTGCTGCCGGTCGTGAAGTCGACCCGGACGCCGACGGTGAAACCCTGCGCGGACGACGCGGCCGGCCATGCGGCGATCAGGAGCCCGATACAGGCCGACGACCTCGCGGCGCACACGAGCATGCGTGATCGAAGTTTGGGATAGCGCCTGCACGTGGCACCCGGCCTGGTTGCGGGACGCGGCGGCCAAGCATGGAGGGATGGAGCGCGGAGAGGCATACACACCTCCCATCGCGAGCTGGGGGCGGCTCGCGCGGCACCCAGGGCGCTCGCGTTCCGCGATTCGGGGCGCGGCCACCCCGAGGAAGGACCGTGCGTATTGTCCTACCAACTCGAGCCGGTCTCAACTCGGTCGGCGGCTCGTCGCTCGCCATCCAAGTCGCAGCCCGAGGAACCCTCAGGCCCTCCCCACGAGTCGCATCGCCCACCACAGCGCTGCCGCCACCGCCGCCGCCGCAGGCATGGTGAGCACCCACGCCCACACGATCCGGCCGGCCACCCCCCATTTCACCGCCGAGAGACGGCGTGTCGAGCCCACCCCGACGATCGCGCCGGTGATGGTGTGGGTGGTGGAGACCGGGATGCCGGTCAGCGTGGTGGCGAAGAGCGTGATCGCGCCCGCGGTCTCGGCGCAGAACCCGCCGACCGGCTGGAGTTTGGTGAGACTCATGCCCATGGTCTTCACGATCCGCCATCCGCCCATCATGGTGCCCAGCCCGATGGCGGTGAAGCTCGCCATCACCACCCAGATCGGCACCTGGAAATCGCCGTGCAGATAGCCCTTCGAGTAGAGCAGCGCGGTGATGATCCCCATGGTCTTCTGCGCGTCGTTGCCACCGTGTCCGAGGCTGAACGAAGCCGCCGACACCAATTGCAGCCGTCGAAACAGCCGGTCGACGTTGGTCGGACTCCAGCGACGGAACGTCCACATCACCACCCACATGGTGAGGAAGCCGAGCACCAGGCCGAGCAACGGCGAGAGCACGATGAACTGCGCGACCTTGATCAGACCGCTGGCGATCACCGCCCGTGGCCCGGCGGCCGCCACCGCCGCGCCCACGAAACCGCCGATCAGCGCGTGCGAGGACGACGTCGGGAGACCGAGCCACCAAGTGAGCAGGTTCCAGGCGATCGCGCCCAGGACGCCGGCGAAGATGATCTGCGGGGTCACCAGCGCGGGATCGACCACGCCCTTGCCCACCGTCCTTGCGACGTGCACGCCAAAGACCGCGAACGCGGCGAAGTTGAAGAATGCGGCCCACACCACCGCCACGCGTGGATTCAGCACCCGGGTGCTCACCACCGTGGCGATCGAGTTGGCAGCGTCGTGGAAGCCGTTGATGAAATCGAACACCAGCGCCGCCAGGATGATCACCCAGACGTGAAGCGAGATGGCCATGGCGTCAGCGCGCCTTGAGCACGATGCTCTCGATGGCGTTCGCCACGTCCTCGCACTGGTCGGTGGCCGACTCGAGACGGCCGTAGATCTCCTTCCAGCGCAACACGTCGAGCACCTCGTGTCGCCCGCTGAACAGATCGGCGACCGCGTTGCGGGAGATGGCGTCGGCCTCGTTCTCGAGCCGGTTGATCTCCACCGTGAACGACATCAGGTTCTTGAGATCCTTCAGGTGCTCGACCGCCTGTTCGATCTGCCGGCTGCACGCGACCAGGATGACGGTGAGACGACGCGCCTCGGGGGTGGTGGAGCCGACCTTGAACAGCAGTAGCCGGCTTCCGATCGCCTCGGCCGAGTCGAGGACGTCGTCGAGCCCGCTCGCCAGCGCGTGGATGTCCTCGCGGTCGAGCGGCGTGATGAAGGTGCGGTTCAGCCGCTCGAAGATCTCGTGGGTGACCAGGTCACCCTGGTGCTCGACTTGTTTGAGCGTCGAGGCGCGGCCCTCGAGATCGTCGAAGTGCTCCACCATGTCGTTCAGGTGCTCGCAGCCCTGACGCACCAGCACCGCCTGTTTCTTGAACAGGGTGAAGAAGTCCTCTTCACGCGGGAACCACGAGAACACGGGGACCTCGACAAGCGGGAAACGGCCGTGACGCGGGATGGACTCGCGTCGTGGGAGGCGGACCCGGAAGCTCTAGCATGCCCCGATCATTCCGGCAACGTGTCCGGGGTGTGCGATACTCCGGCGTGACCGCGGCCCTGTGGCCCGGCACAACATGGGCCACGGAGGACCCGGCGTGGAGAGCTTCGACGTCGCCGTGATCGGCGGCGGCATCACCGGTCTCGGCGTGGCGCGGCTGGCGGCCCGGCACGGGCTCACGGTGGCGGTGTTCGAGCGCGCCGATCTGGCCGCGGGCGCGAGCAGCGCCTCGAGCCACATGTTGCACGGCGGCTTGCGCTATCTCGAGCACGGCCACTTCGGTCTGGTGCGGGAGTCGCTGCGCGAGCGTCGCGCGGTGCTGCGGATGGCGCCCGCGCTCGCGCGCCCGGCGCGCTTCCTGGTCCCGTTCTATCGTGGCGATCGCCGTCCGCCGTGGATGGTGCGCGCGGGTCTCGCCTTCTACGACGCGCTCGCCGGTCGCGAGGGCCTCTCTCCGCACTCGGCGGTACGCGCCACCGAGGCCCTGGCGATGGAGCCCGGGCTCGGGGGCGAGGGATTGCGCGGGGCCGGGCTCTACACCGACGTGGTGATGGACGACGCGCGGCTCACGGTGGCGGTGGCGCTGGACGCGGCGGCTCATGGGGCGCGGCTCCACACCTGGACCGAGGTCACCGGCGCGCGACCCGCCGAGGGCGGTGGCTTCGAGGTGCTGGCCCGCGACCGGCTCGAGGAGCGCGAGTGCCGGGCGGTGGCGCGGGTGCTGGTGATCGCCGCCGGCGCGTGGTCCGACTCGGTGCGCACCCGTATCGCGCGCGCGCTCACCCCCGGCTCGCCCGACCCACCGGCGCTCATGCGTCCCTCCCGTGGCGTCCACCTCGTCTATCCGGCGCTGACACGCGGACACGGCATCACCTCGTTCGTGCCGTCGGACGGGCGGGTGTTCTTCGTGGTTCCGTTTGGCGGACATTCACTCGTGGGCACCACCGAGAGCGAGGTCGGTTCGGGCGCCGACGATGCGGCGTGGCGGGCGAGCCCCGACGAAGTGCGCTATCTGCGCGTGGCACTCCGCCGCGTGCTGCCGGAGCCCGCGCGTCAGGCGCCGCTCGCGATGTTCGCCGGGGTGCGCCCGCTGCTGGCCACCCGCGGCGACGTCGGATCGGCGCCACGCGAGCATCGGGTCGTCGAGGAGGACGCGGTGCTGACCGTAGTCGGTGGCAAGTACACCGGGTTCCGGGTCATGGCCCGCGACGTGGTGCGGCGGCTGTTGCCGCGCTTCGGGCGGCCGGCCGACACGCTCAGCGATCCGCCGGAGCCGTTGCCGGCCCTGCCGCCACCCGACGGCGATCCGGCGCGTCTGGCGGGTTGGGCGGCGCGCGAGGGATTCGCGCGCACCCTCGACGACGTGATCCGCCGCCGAAGCCACCTGTGGCTCACCCCCGACCGCGGCCGGGTCGCCGCCCCCACCGTGGCGGCGGCGCTGGCCGGGGCGCTCGGCTGGGACGCGACCCGCACCTCGGCGGCGCTGCAGGAGTTCCACGCCCGTCTCGAGGACGAGGAGCGCATGCTGTACGAAACCCGGGAGGAGTCATGACCCAGGACATCGTGCTGGCCATCGACCAGGGCACCACCGGCACCACCGCGCTGGTGCTCGATGCGAAGGGCGCCGTGCGGGGGCGCGGCTATGCGGAGCTGCCCCAGCACTTCCCCAAGCCGGGATGGGTCGAGCACGACGGAGAGGAGATCTGGGTCAGCGTGCTCATCGCCACGCGTCGCGCGTTGCGCGCCTCCCGCACGCGGGCCGACCGGGTGCGCGCGATCGGGATCACGAACCAGCGCGAGACGGTGCTGGTGTGGGATCGCGACAGCGGTCGTCCGCTGGCGCGGGCGATCGTGTGGCAGGATCGCCGCACCGCCGCGCACTGCGACGCGCTGCGCCGCCGCGGTCTCGAGCCCGAGATCCGGCGCCGCACCGGGCTGGTGCTCGACCCCTACTTCTCGGGCACCAAGCTCGCGTGGCTGCTCGAGCACGTGCCCGGGCTCGCCACCCGCGCGCGACGCGGGCGCGCCGTGTTCGGCACCGTGGACAGCTGGCTCCTGTGGCGGCTCACCGCCGGCCGTGTGCACGCCACCGATCCGACCAACGCGTCGCGCACCATGCTGTACGACATCGTGCACCGGCGCTGGGATCCGTGGCTGCTGGCGCGTTTCGGCGTGCCGGCCGCCATGCTGCCCGTGGTCAGGCCGTCGAGCGCGGAGTTCGGGCGCACCCACGGCGTGCCCGGCATACCCGGCGGGATCCCGATCACCGGCATCGCCGGCGATCAGCAGGCGGCGCTGTTCGGCCAGGGTTGTGTCGCCGCCGGTCAGAGCAAGAACACGTACGGGACCGGCTGCTTCCTGCTCACCCACACCGGCGCCACCCCGGTGCGCTCACGCGCGGGGCTGCTCACGACGGTGGCGTGCGGACCGCACGGCGAGATCGCGTACGCGCTCGAGGGCAGCGTGTTCATCGCCGGCGCCGCGATGCAATGGCTTCGCGACGGCCCGCGGCTGATCGCCCGCGCCGCCGACAGCGAGGCGCTGGCGCGCTCGGTGAGCGACACCGGCGGCGTGGTGATGGTGCCCGCGTTCGTCGGACTCGGCGCGCCACACTGGCGCGCCGATGCGCGGGGGGCGGTGTTCGGGCTCACCCGTGGCACCGGTCGCGCCGAGCTGGTGCGGGCGGCACTCGAGTCGATCGCGTTCCAGACCCGCGACGTGGTCGAGGCGATGGCGCGTGACGCGGGGCGCCGGGTGAAGGTGCTGCGCGTGGATGGTGGCGCCGCCGCCAACGACTGGCTGATGCAGTACCAGGCCGATCTCCTCGGCGTACCGGTCGAGCGCCCACGGGTGCTCGAGACCACCGCCTTCGGCGCCGCGCTGCTGGCGGGGATGGGCGCCGGTCTGTGGGCGCCGGGACACGGACTGACGCGGGCGAGGCACATCGAGCGAGTGTTCCGGCCGCGGCGGCCGCGCGCCTGGCGCACGGCCGAATGCGCGCGCTGGGATCGGGCGGTGAAGGCGCTGCTGGCGATGGAGAGGGCTTAGAAAACCGCTGCTCTATCCGTCTGAGCTACCGGGGCTGTGCCCGACCAGAACTCCGAGAAGCGTGGCCGCCGAACGACGACCAGCCTTCGCGTGATTGCCCGGCTGGCTTGGGTGAGCCGGATGACGTATGCGCCGGGCAGCAAGGCCCCCGCGGTTGACCCGGTCGAGGACGAGACCTATCGTCGCATCAAGTCGTTCGCGCGATACCTCGCGCTCCGGCCCGGCGTGACGTCCGCCAGGGGCCGACTCGCGGTCCCCGGGTCACGCCGTGCCGTTCGCGCTCGCGCGAGACGGAGGAGAGGCAGTCATGCGGACCCATCAGGCGCTGAATGGACGGGCCGATGTCATCGTGCCGGGGGACCATCTTCTGGGCGGACCCGAGACCGACGAACTCGTGGACATCGCTAAACAGCTCACCGCTCAGGGCCGGCACGCCCTGCTCATCGATTTCCACAAGGTGAACCAAATCAACTCTCTGGCGCTGGGTGCGCTGACCCGGATCGTGATCGCCTACGCGAAGGTGAACGGCAAAGTGAAGGTCTGCAACCTCGGGAGTCGCGTGCGCGGGTTGTTCGACATCGTGCTCTTCAACAAGCTGTTCGAGTACTACGAGTCGGAAGACACCGCGCTGGAGGCGTTCGGCCGGGAAATGGCCGAGTTGGTCTAGGCGGCATCGGCGCGGTGGTGCGGCCCGGTCGGTGCGGAACCGGGCCGCCCCTCGCGTCTGCGGCGGAGATACTCGGCCGCCCTCAGCCTTCGATCTTGTAGATCTCGCGACGACCATGATCCACGAGGTCGTGGTAGCCCTTCATGATGTTCTCGAATTCCTTCGTGTCCTGCTCGCTCTGGCCCCGGCCGGCCATCATGTCGTCGAATGACTGCATGCTCTTGGTCTCCATCTCCATCACCAGGGTCCAGTAGCGCTCACCCGCCACGTCGGTCAGCACCCGCATCTTCCCCATGCCGGACTTCTCCGTGAGCTTCGCCATCGCGAGCGACTTCTCGACCATGGCGCGGACCTTGCCGGGCTTGCAGTACATGACCTCGCGAATCAGCAGCATGACGAATCCTCCCGTGTGGGGTGAGTGGAATGACCTCCACCCGGAACGACGCGGATGTCCGACATCGGACCGGCGCTCGCGTGACGCTTCGCGCGACGGGGCACCGCCGACCGGAGTGGCGGCGCGCGGCCCTGGCGCGGCTCGCCATGCTAGAGGCTGGCGACCGATGACGGAAGGGTCTACTGGGGGCGGACGGCGGGGCCGCACCGGGCGACAGGAAGCTAGCGTCGGGGCTCGGCTGTGGGGAAGCACCGGTCGAGATCGAGGTTCAGCTCCAGCACGTTGACCCGCGGCTCGCCGAGGATGCCGAACTGACGCAGCTCGGTGTGACGCGTCACGACCGCCTTGACCGAATCCTCCTGCACCCCGCGCGCATGCGCGACACGCGACGACTGGAGCATGGCGTTCGCCGGGCTGATGTCGGGGTCGAGCCCGCTCCCCGATCGGGTCACCGCGTCGGCGGGGACCGGTGCGTTGGCGGCAAGCCCGTTCTCGGTACGGTACGCCGCGACCAGGTCACGGATCCCGTCAAAGTTGCCGGGGTCGTCCTGTCCGTTGGGGAGCTTGTTGTGGATGCCGTTCACGAGCTTCGCGGAGGTCGGCCCCAAGTTGGTGCCGCCCGAGGCGCCGCCATCGTAACCGCTCCCCGCCGCCGACGGGCGCGGATGGAAATACCCCGGCGCGGTGAAGCCCTGCGCGATCAGCGACGACCCGATGACGTGCCCGTCGCGGCTGACCAGACTGCCGGCCGCCTGCCGGGGGAACAGCGTCCGGGCCAGCGCGGTGATCGCGAATGGAAACACCAGACCGAAGAGCGCCGTGAAGACCAACACGCTCGATACGGCGGGTCTGAGTTGACGCCACATGTCTCTCACTCCTTCGCATTCGTCTTCCGGACGGCGGCGCCGAAGAGGCGCCGCGAGCCGGCGCCGGTCACGCCAGACGCAAGAGCACCAACAACCGGTCGATGATCCAGATCGCGGGGAACGGCATCAACACGCCGCCCACGCCGTAGAGGAGCAGATTGCGACGCAGCACCGCCGAGGCGCCGAGTGGCCGGTAGGCCACGCCACGCAGCGCCAGCGGGATCAGCGCGATGATGATGATGGCGTTGAAGATCACCGCCGCCAGTACCGCCGACTGGGGGTTGCTCAGCCCGGCGCCGGGTCCGTACTTCAGGAAGTTGATGCGGCTCAGCGCCGGATAGGTGACGACGAACATCGCCGGAATGATGCAGAAGTACTTGGATACGTCGTTGGCGATGCTGAACGTGGTCAACGATCCGCGTGTCATGAGCAGCTGCTTGCCGATCTCCACCACCTCGATCAGCTTGGTCGGGTTGCTGTCGAGATCCACCATGTTGCCGGCTTCCTTGGCGGCCTGGGTGCCGGTGTTCATCGCCACACCCACGTCGGCCTGGGCCAGCGCGGGTGCGTCGTTGGTGCCGTCGCCGGTCATCGCGACCAGCTTGCCGCCCTGCTGCTCCTTGCGGATGAGCTTCATCTTGGCCTCGGGTGTGGCCTCGGCCAGGAAGTCGTCCACCCCCGCCTCGGCGGCGATGGACGCGGCGGTGAGCGGGTTGTCGCCGGTGATCATCACGGTGCGGATGCCCATCACACGGAGCTGCTCGAATCGATGCCGCATGCCGCCCTTGACGATGTCCTTGAGGTGGATGACGCCGAGCGCGCGCTGGTCCACCGCCACCACCAGCGGCGTGCCGCCGCCCTTGGCGATCCGGGTCACGATCTCGTCGAGCTGGCCGGGGATGTTGCCACCCCGCTCGACCAGGTAGCGCTTGACCGCGTCCCCGGCACCCTTGCGGATCTGCGTGCCGTTGAGATTGACGCCGCTCATGCGCGTCTGGGCGGTGAAGGGGATGAATTGCGCGTCGCGGTCGTGGAGCTCGCGTCCACGCAGCCCGTACTTCTCCTTGGCGAGCACCACGATGCTGCGGCCCTCGGGGGTCTCGTCGGCGAGCGAGGAGAGCTGAGCGGCGTCGGCCAGCTCGGCGATGTCCACACCCGGCAGCGGCACGAACTCGACCGCCTGGCGGTTGCCGAGCGTGATGGTGCCGGTCTTGTCGAGCAGCAGGGTATTGACGTCGCCCGCCGCCTCGACCGCCTTGCCCGACATGGCCAGCACGTTGTGCTGCATGACGCGATCCATGCCGGCGATGCCGATCGCCGAGAGCAACCCGCCGATCGTGGTCGGGATGAGACACACCAGCAGCGCCGAAAGCAGGAAGATACTCGGGAGCGTTCCCGCCCCCGCCGAGCGCACGCTGTACGCCGCGAGCGGCACCAACCCCACGACCGCGATCAGGAAGATGATCGTGGTGCCGGCGAGCAGGATGGTGAGCGCGATCTCGTTGGGTGTCTTCTGGCGCTTCGCCCCCTCCACCAGCGAGATCATCCGGTCGATGAACGCCTCGCCCGGATTGGCGGTGATGCGCACCACGATGCGGTCGGAGAGCACCCGGGTGCCGCCGGTCACGGCGCTCCGATCGCCGGTCTCGCGGATGACCGGAGCGCTCTCGCCGGTGATCGCGGACTCGTCGACCGACGCGATGCCCTCGATCACGTCGCCATCGCCCGGGATGATGTCGCCGGTCTCGCACACCACCAGGTCGCCCTTTCCGAGGGCGGTCGCCGGCACGCGCTCCTCGCGTCCCCCGGGGCCTCCGGACAAACGCCGCGCGGTCGTCTCGGTCTTGGCGCGGCGCAGGGCGTCGGCCTGGGCCTTGCCCCGACCCTCCGCCATCGCCTCGGCGAAGTTGGCGAACACCACCGTGAACCACAGCCACAGCGTGATCTGGAAGTTGAAGAGCAGGTGGTGCGAACCCGTCATCAGGTCGCGCAGCAGCAGGAACGTGGTCGCCACGCTGCCGACCTCGACCACGAACATGACCGGGTTCCTCGCCATGTGCCGCGGGTCGAGCTTGCGGAACGCGTCCCCGGCCGCGCGTCGGACGATCGCCGGGTCGAACAGCGACTTGGGTGCGTGCTTGGGCTTGCGATATCCCGCGACCTCCGGCGTGACCACCGGAGCCGTCGGGACTTGCGGGATCTGAGCAGCGTTCACTCGTTCACTCCTCGGAGCGCCCAGCGCCCTAGAACAGTTGGCCGCCCAGCATCTGGAAGTGCTCGACGATGGGTCCCAGCGCCAGCGCCGGGAAGTACTCGAGCGCGCCCACGATGAGCACGACGGCGGCGAGCAGGAAGGCGAAGGTCGGGGTGTCGGTGGCCAGCGTGCCCGCCGACGCGGGCACCCGCTTCTTCCGCGCCAGGCTCCCGGCCATGGCGAGCAACGGCACGATCATCAGGAAGCGCCCGATCAGCATCGCGATGCCGCCGGTGATGTTGTAATAGGGCGTGTTGCCGGTCAGACCGGCGAACGCCGAGCCGTTGTTGCCGGTCTGCGACGCGTACTGGTAGAGGATCTCCGAGAGACCGTGCGCGCCCGAGTTGTTCACGTTGTTCCAGGTGGCGCCGTAGTAGAGGCTCGGGCTGCTGGTGTTGACGTGGTTCCAGGCGGCCGCGGGCCGGCTCTCGAGCAGCTTCTGTTCGTCGGTCTTCTGCTCGGCGGTGAAGGATTGCGACGTGGTGCCGGGTGGCAGGTTCAGGTTGGTGCCGAGCGCGGTCCACACGATCACGTTCGCGAACAGGATCAACACCGCCAGGATCGCCATCCGCACCTCGTACTTCTCGATCTTCTTGCCGACGTACTCGGGCGTGCGACCGACCATCAGACCACCGATGAACACCGCGATCACCGCGTACATCAGGATCCCGAACAGGCCCGCACCCACACCGCCAAAGATGGTCTCGTCGCACATGATGTTGACCAGCGGCACCATGCCACCGAGCGGGGTGTAGCTGTCGTGCATGCCGTTGACCGCGCCACACGAGGCGTCGGTCGTGACGGTGGCGAACAGGGCCGAGTTGGCGATCCCGAAGCGGGTCTCCTTGCCCTCCATGTTGCCGCCGGACTGGTGCGTCGTGGCCCGGGTCTCCACGCCGAGACGGGCCACGTTCGGATTGCCGTGTGCCTCGGACCAGTAGCAGAGCCCGAGCCCGCCAAGGAACATGAAGGTCATCGCCGCGAAGATGGCCCAGCCCTGCCGCGTGCTCCCCACCATTCGGCCGAAGGTGTAGGTCAAACCCGCGGGGATCAGGAAGATCACGAACATCTCCAGCAGATTGCTGAGTGGGGTGGGATTCTCGTAGGGGTGCGCGGAATTGGCGTTGAAGAAGCCACCGCCGTTGGTCCCCAGCATCTTGATGATCTCCTGCGAGGCCACCGGACCCTGACCGATGGTCTGCCCCGCCCCCTCGAGGGTGGTCGCGTGGGTGTATGGAGCGAAGTTCTGTGGCACGCCCTGCCACACCAGCACCAGGGCGCCGATCACGCAGATCGGCAGCAGCACGTAGAGCTGGGCGCGGGTCACGTCCACCCAGAAGCTGCCGAGACCGTTCACCGAATGACGGGAGAACCCGCGCACCACCGCGATCGCGACCGCGATCCCGGCGGCGGCCGACATC